>JAZKIX010000028.1:6900-25830 GCA_040384645.1 Pseudomonadota bacterium
CTTCATGACCGGTTTGCTTGGTAATTTCGCAGCCTTTACGATTGGCACCGCGACCTTCGCCCTGCTTGCCGGTTTGGCAATAGCGGCTTTCTTTGCAACAGCGGCTGAAGCCGCTTTTGTTGTTACCTTTGCTGACGCGGTTTTGGCCGACGCCGACGCTGCTTTTTGAGAAGAAAGCGCCTGGGTTTTCGCGGGTTTTTTCATTGCGCTCGCCATGGAATCAACTACCAAATAGGTTGTCTTATCGCACAGTCAGGAGCCCGCCGGGTTTAGCTTGGCAGGTTTACAAGTCTGTACTTGTCGCCACGGCCCATGTTAAAACACATGGGCTAATTACCAATCCGAAACATGCACAACCTTACCCATCAGTTGTTTCAGCCATACAAATAAATCATGCCGGCTGAAGCAAATACCCTCTAAGGTATTGAAAATTAAGCCTTAAAGTATAACATGCGGGTATCCCATTCCTCTAGTGCGCCAGCCAACCTAATGGTTGGCTAGTTACATCATCTGCGCGCGATTTCTGCTTCCGCTTCGCGCCGTAATTGTTCCTGCAATTGGGTAATCTCGCGATAGCGCAAGCGTGCCTCCTCTGTTGCCAAACCTGCCGCTGCCAATTGATCCACTTCGTTCTTCAATGCCTGCATTTTAGTTTGCCGGATGGCACCTGCCAGTTCTATTCGAGCGGTATCGATTTCCGATTCGGTATCGGCGGCAATTTCTGCAATCAAGGAGTCAAAATCGGAGCCCCCTGCCTTCAAATGTTCCGCCAATACCGCAAAACTCGCATGCGGCCCCATCGATTGACTTATTGCAATTAAATGCGTTAGCAATTCTGCCCGATCCGGCGCGAAATGTGCAGCCGCATCGATGGCGGATTGATCTAGCTCACAAGCAAGTGCCGGATGTGCCACCAACAAACGCATTATTTGTAGTTCCAGCCCCACGGGTTGCGGGCGTTTGCTGCGTGGCGGTGCGGCACGGCCACGTGCCACCGGATTGGACAGTTCAAATAAGGATTCGATCTCAGTGGGGGTATTTTGCGTAATTTGCGCCAGGCCTCGCACGATTTGCAAGCGCAAGGAGGAGGACGGCATTGCTTGCAGCAATGGTTTGGCATCGAATTGGGTTTTGGCCCGGCCTTCTGGCGTATTCAAGTCATTGTCGGCAGTGACTTCCTTGAGCAAAAATTGCGAGAAAGGCATCGCATCGCGCACCTGTTGCTCAAATACTTCCGCGCCGAATTGCCGGATGTAACTGTCGGGGTCATGCTCAGACGGCAAGAAAAGAAACTTGATGGTCTTATTGTCTGAGATAAAAGCCAGACTCGCTTCGAGTGCGCGCCGCGCTGCCCGGCGACCGGCTGAATCGCCATCGAAGCTGAAAATTACATGGTCGGTCTGACGTAACAATTTTTGTACATGGGTCGTGGTACAAGCGGTGCCAAGCGTCGCGACAGCTTGCGGAAAGCCTAGTTGCGCCAGCGCCACCACATCCATATAACCTTCGGTCACCAATACATAGCCGGCATCGCGAATTGCCTGGCGTGCTTCGAACAGACCGTAGAGTTCCAGGCCTTTTTGAAATAACGGAGTTTCGGGAGAATTCAGGTATTTCGGTTCGCCTTTGTCCATCACGCGACCGCCGAAGCCGATGACTTGCCCTTTGGTGTTGCGAATTGGGAACATGATGCGGTCCCGAAAACGGTCGTAGCGCTTGCGATTGTGGCCTTCTTCATCGGTCTTATCAATTACCAAGCCCGCTTCGACCAAGGCTAGCACTTCGTAATCGGGGAACACCGAGCGCAGGCTGTCCCAGCCATCGGGGGCGTAGCCCATGCCGAATTTCGCTGCGATTTCGCCAGTCAGGCCGCGTCGTTTAAGGTATTCGATGGCCTGCGGCGCTAAGCGCAATTGCCCACGGTAATAATCGCAGGATAGGGTCATTGCATCGGATAACGCCATACTTCTGGCTTGATATTCGGCGCGTTGCGCTGGCGGAATTTTGTCGTCGTTCTCGGGCACGATCATGCCGGTATTTTGGGCAATATCCTTGACGGCTTCGACGAAGCCCTGGCCTGAATATTCCATCAGAAAACCGATTGCAGTGCCGTGCGCGCCGCAGCCGAAGCAATGATAAAACTGCTTGGTCGGGCTGACTGTAAAACTGGGCGATTTCTCGCTGTGAAATGGGCATAAGCCCATGTAATTTGCGCCGCCCTTTTTAAGCTGGACGTACTTTCCCACCACATCGACAATGTCGACCCGGTTGAGCAAGTCCTGAATAAAGGATTGAGGAATCATGGGCTAATGTTCAAAAGCAGGCTCAAAAGGCACGCAGCAGATACAAAAATAAGGCGCCTGAATCGTCTGGCGCCCAATATTGCCAATGCTGCTTACATACTACGATTTACTTATGCTGTGAGCGCAGCCTTGACCAAGCCGGATACAGCCGTCATGTCAGCGCGCCCTGCCAGTTTCGGCTTCAGGATCGCCATCACTTTGCCCATGTCTTGCGGGCCGCTGGCGCCGCTGGCGGCAATCGCGGCTTTCAGTTCTGCCTGTACTTCGGCGTCGGACAAGGCTGCCGGCATATAGGTAGCAAGGATCGCCAGTTCGGCTTTTTCGATATCGGCCAGATCTTGGCGTGCACCTGCTTCAAATTGTGTGATGGAATCTTTGCGCTGTTTGATCATTTTCTCAACGATCGCCAAAATCATCGTGTCGTTCAGCTCGATCCGCTCGTCGACTTCTTTACGTTTCATTTCTGCCATCAGCAGGCGAATCGTGCCTAGTTTGACGGTTTCTTTGGCGCGCATTGCCGCTTTCATGTCTTCGCTGATTTGCAGTTTCAGGCTCATGGCATCCTCGTGGAGATTGGTGGGATAAATTGATCTTGCTTTGAAAAAATACAAGGCTATAAATAGTAAAACCCGCCGCGGAAAAACCGGAGCGGGTTAGGGACTAACTTGTACAACCGCAAAAATGCGGTTGAAAATTAGAACAGCTTTTTAGGCAATTGCTGGCTGCGAATGCGTTTGTAATGACGCTTTACAGCTGCTGCAAGCTTGCGCTTACGCTCAGCGGTTGGCTTCTCGTAAAACTCGCGCGCACGCAATTCGGTCAAGAGGCCGGTTTTTTCAATAGTACGCTTGAAGCGACGCATCGCAACTTCGAACGGCTCGTTTTCTTTAAGGCGAATGGTGGTCATGTAAATTCAATGCCAAGTTTTATGGGAAGACCGCGATTCTAGCAGGTCTATTTAATTTATGGAAGTGTCTTTTGCCGATTCCATCATCGATGTGAATCTATCGGGTACATATAAGCAAGGCCAGACTTTCCTCTCACATTCATTTCAATATTTATGAGAAATAAGGGGGTATGTCGATAAAAAACACCTTATCCGCAGGTGTTGTAAGGCAGAAAATTAATACACCAGGCAGTATTAAGGCGACTTAAAGGCTCGCTTCAGAGGCCGCGAGGGTCGCACAATGCGGGCAAGATTTTTCGTATACATAGAGCGGCGACAGTTGCTCGCGCGGCGTCACTACTGCGCGGCAGGCGAAACATTGGGTCGTAACGGTCGGTTCCAGCTGTGGATTAAGTGCAGTGCGGTGGTCGAATACGAAACATTCGCCTTGGTAATGATCGCCGCCGACTTGTTCGAAATACTTCAAAATCCCGCCATCGAGCTGGTACACGTTGTCGAAGCCGATATTTTTCATATGGATCGCGGCTTTTTCGCAACGGATGCCGCCGGTACAAAAGGTCACCACGGTCTTGTCGGCCAATTCTTCTTGATGCGCGGCGATCACTTCGGGGAATTCACTGAACTTGCTAATCCGATAATCAATGGTATTTTCAAAGGTGCCGACATCGACTTCAAAGGCGTTACGTGTCTCCAGCATGACCACTTCGCGACCATTGTCGTCGTAGCCTTGGTCGAGCCAGCGTTTCAGCGTCAATGGCTCAACCGCCGGAGCACGGCCTTTTTCCGGCTGGATCAAGGGCATGCGCATGGTGATGATTTCGCCCTTGAGTTTGACTAGCATGCGTTTAAAGGATTGTTCTTCCGAGTAACTTTCCTTTATTTCGATATCGGCAAAACGCGGATCGCCGCGCAACCATGTCAAAAATCCATCGATGGACTGGCGTGAGCCGGCTAAGAATAAATTGATGCCTTCCGGTGTTAACAGGATGGTGCCTTTCAGGTCGAGTGCGCGGCAGGTTTCCTGGAACTCGGCGCGTTTTTCCGCTGTGTCGTCGAAGCTGACGAATTTGTAAGCGGCGATGTTTACAACAGAGCCTTGGTTTTGCATGGCGAGTCTAAGTCATTGATTTGACGTGATTATAAACTTCAGGACGGGTCGGCTGCCAGATTTCGGCCAGAAAACCAGCTTCTGGCGCCAGCCTCGCAAGGTAAAATACGGCGATGACGACACCTCAATTTATCCATCTTCGCCTGCACTCCGAATACTCTATTGTTGATGGACTGGTGCGCATCGACGACGTGATCCCAGCCGCAAAAAAAGATGCGCAAGCCGCGCTGGCGATCACCGATTTGTCGAATTTATTTGGCATGGTCAAGTTTTACAAGACGGCGCGTGGCAAAGGGGTCAAACCGATCATCGGCTGCGATGTCTGGATCAGCAATGACGAACAACGCGACAAACCGGCACGCCTGTTGTTGCTGGTAAAAAATCGCGTTGGCTATTTGCAATTGTGCGAATTATTGTCGGATGCGTGGTTGAACAACCAATATCGTGGGCGCGCCGAAATCCGCGCCGATTGGCTGGCCGCTTTGCAACAAGACGGCAAGGGCGGCAATTTGATCGCCTTGTCCGGCGCGCATTTTGGTGATATCGGCATCGCTATCGACAATGGCAATCTGGCACTGGCGGAACGTTGCGCTGCGCATTGGGCCAAAATATTTCCCGATAATTTTTATATTGAAATCCAGCGCGCCGGGCAAGCAGGCATGGAAAACCATGTCCGGCAAGCAGTGGCCTTGGCGGCGCGCTTGCAATTGCCGGTGGTGGCAACGCACCCGATCCAGTTTTTATCGAAGGAAGAATTTACTGCGCACGAGGCGCGCACCTGTATCGCCGAGGGTGAAATGTTGGCCAATACCCGTCGCGTCCGGCGCTTCAACGATCAGCAATGTTTCAAGAGCCAGGCTGAGATGGCGGCCTTGTTTGCCGACTTGCCGGCAGCGATGTTAAATACGATCGAAATCGCCAAGCGCTGCAATTTGACATTGGAACTGGGCAAGCCAAAATTGCCTGATTTCCCCACGCCAGATGGCATGACGATCGGCGAATTTTTAGTATCGGAATCTGGACAAGGCCTGGAAAAACGTCTGATCCAGCTGTATCCCGACGAGGCTAAGCGCGAAACTCAGCGTGAACGTTATGTTGCAAGGCTCAAGTTTGAAACCGACACCATCATCAAGATGGGTTTCCCCGGTTACTTCCTGATCGTGGCGGAATTTATCCGCTGGGCCAAGGAAAACGGCGTGCCAGTCGGCCCCGGCCGCGGTTCCGGCGCCGGTTCGCTGGTGGCGTACTCGCTCCTGATTACCGATCTCGATCCGCTCGAATACAACTTGCTGTTTGAGCGTTTCCTGAATCCTGAGCGGGTGTCGATGCCCGACTTCGATATCGATTTTTGCCAGGAAGGGCGCGACCGCGTGATCCAGCACGTCAAGGATTTATACGGCAAGGATGCGGTATCGCAGATCGCCACTTTTGGCACTATGGCAGCCAAGGGCGCGATCCGTGACGTGGGCCGGGTGCTCGATTTTGGCTACAACTTTTGCGACGGCATTTCCAAGCTAATCCCGTTCAAACCGGGCAAACACGTCACCATTGCCGACGCCATCAAAGAAGAGCCGGCGCTGGCCGAGCGGTTGGAAAACGAAGAAGAAGTCAAGCAACTCATCAACTTGGCGCAGCAAGTCGAAGGCATCGCCCGCAATATCGGGATGCATGCCGGTGGTGTCTTGATCGCGCCCGGCAAGCTGACCGATTTTTGCCCGCTATACACGCAGGGCGGCGATTCCGGCGTAGTCTCGCAATACGACAAGGACGACGTCGAGGCCGTGGGCCTGGTCAAGTTCGACTTTTTGGGGTTGACCACGCTGACCATCCTGGATCGCGCGGTGCGTTATATCAAACAGCTCGATCCAGCCCAGGCCGATTTCAATCTAGAGAGTTTGCCGCTGAAGGACAAGCCATCCTACGATCTCTTGACACAGGCCAAAACGGTCGCCGTGTTCCAGCTGGAAAGCCGCGGCATGCAAGGCATGTTGAAAGATGCGCGGCCGGACCGTTTTGAAGACATTATTGCGCTGGTGGCACTGTACCGGCCGGGTCCGATGGATCTGATTCCCGACTTTTGCAAACGCAAGCACGGCGAGCGCTTTGAATATCCGGATCCGCGTACCGAAGGCATTTTGTCCGAAACCTACGGCATCATGGTCTATCAAGAGCAAGTCATGCAGATGGCGCAGGTGGTGGGCGGTTATTCGCTTGGCGGCGCCGACCTGTTGCGGCGTGCCATGGGTAAAAAGAAGGCGGAAGAAATGGCGGAGCATCGCCAGATCTTCCGCGACGGAGCAGCCAAGGACGGTCTGTCGGAAGCCAAGGCTGACGAGATTTTCGACTTGATGGAAAAATTCGCCGGCTACGGTTTTAACAAATCGCATGCTGCCGCTTACGCCTTGCTGTCGTATCACACGGCCTACCTGAAAGCGCATCATCCGGCCGCCTTCATGGCCGCCAACTTGTCGCTGGCGATGGACGATACCGACAAGATCAAAATTCTGGTCGAGGATTGCCTGGAAATTTGCGGGCTGACTTTGCTGCCGCCCGACGTTAATCAATCCGACTACCGCTTCATGCCAGTTGGTGAAGCGCCCAGCGTGAGCAAGAAAAAAGTCACACAAATTCGCTATGGGCTAGGCGCGGTCAAAGGTTCTGGCCAGAGCGCGATAGAAGCCATTGTCGCGGCGCGGATGGATGGGCCGTTCACTGATTTATTCGATTTTTGCAAACGGGTCGATAAACGCCAAATCAATCGCCGCACCATCGATTCACTGATCCGCGCCGGCGCTTTCGATTGTCTCGGTTTGGATCGCGCCATCTTGCTGGCCTCGGTCGGCTTTGCCATGGAAGTGGCCGAGCAGGCGCAAGCCTCGGCCAATCAAGTGAGCTTGTTTGGCGGCGACGAGAGCGATATGGTGGCGCCGCCGGACTATATCAAAGCCGCACCGTGGAGCGATAAACAAAGGCTGACCGAAGAAAAACTGGCGCTGGGCTTCTATTTGTCTGGCCATTTGTTTAACGCCTATTCGACCGAAGCACGCCGCTTTGCCCGCACCAAATTATGCGATCTGGAACCGTCGCGTGAGCCGAAATGGATTGCCGGCGTGATTTCCAGCGTGCGTACCCAAATGACCCAACGCGGCAAGATCATCATCATCACGCTCGATGACAATAGCGCCACGGTCGACGTGACGATTTACAGTGAATTGTACGAGGCCAATAAACGCCTGTTCAAGGAAGATGAATTCCTCGCCATCTGCGGCAAGGTATCGGAAGACCGCTTCTCCGGCGGCTTGCGCATCACCGCAGAAAAAGCCATGGACATCGTCGCAGCCCGTACCCAGTTCGGCCGCAGCGTCGGGGTCGATATCACCGGTCCGCTCGATATGCAACGTTTACGCGAGCTTTTGCAACCCTTGCGGGTGGAGGCTGGTTTGCCGATGGTGCTGCGTTATCACCGTGCCGATGCCGAATGCGAACTGCGTCTGGGTGAAAGCTGGAAAGTGGCGCCATCGGACGAGCTGCGCCAATTGTTTGAAACTAAATTCGGCGTGACTGGCTTGGCGGTCGAATATTAAAAACCCTGTCGAAAATATGCCGCCAAATCCGCATCCAATGCCGCCTTCGCTGAGCGTCATCATCATCACCAAGAACGAGGCCGATAATTTGCACGACTGCCTGCAATCGCTGGCAGGCATTCAAGCCGAATTGATCGTGGTCGATAGCGGCAGCAGCGATGCGACAGTACAGATCGCCCGCGACGCCGGCGCCACCGTGATCCAGACCGCGAGCTGGCCCGGTTTTGGGCCGCAAAAAAATATTGCGCTGGCTGCTGCGACGTGCGACTGGGTGTTGTCGCTGGACGCGGACGAAAGATTGACCCCAGCGTTGCGAGAGCAGATTCTGGCCGCGATTTCGCATGGTGCTTTTAAAAGTTATGAAATGCCGCGCTTGTCCTACTTTTGCGGCCAACCTATACGGCATGGCGGCTGGTATCCCGACTATATTCTTCGATTATTTGAGCGCGGTCATGCCCGTTTTTCCGACCACCTGGTGCATGAACGGGTGCTGGCGGACGGTGAAACAGGCCGACTCGACTCACCGCTCTTGCATTACAACTACCGCAATCAAGGCGATGTCGAGCGCAAGATAACAAGCTATTCCGACGCCGGCGCGCAGCAGCTATTTTTGCGGGGTAAACAGTCCAATTTGGTGTCAGCAGCTGTGCATGGCGGCTGGGCCTTTATCCGTACCTATGTGCTGCGGCTGGGCTTTTTAGACGGCGTAGCAGGTTATCAGATCGCTCGTATGAATCAGCGTTCCAGCCAGCTTAAATATGCAAAGTTGTGTGCGTTGCGCAGTCAGGCTTTAGCTAAATCGCCGCTTTAGATCACTACGCAAGCGCGCCCAGCGCAAGCCGGAATCGGCAGCCGGTTCCGTTAATGCTACCTGCGTAGCGATCTGGCCGCGGCGCAAATAGTAGCGGTCGAAGGTCGATTGGGTGATGCCCCATTTGTGCAAAAACTGGCGGCGGCCATCGTTCTTGATGATTTTGGCGGTGGTTTTGGATTGAAAATGGTAGACCAGCGAATGGCCGATGCCGAGAAAAATCCGGCAACCGGCGTGCCACATTTTCATCGAAAAATCATTGTCGCTACTCATGCCGGGTGACAACTCACTGCTGTAGCCGCCGACCTTGAACCACCAGTCGCGATGCACCACAGTCGGCGGCCACGTCGCGCCGTACCAGTCGGGCTTGATGTGCGAAGGCAGGTTTTGCAGTAGGGCGTGTTCGTCAAAACTGGCAGGGTCGCTGCCGTAATCGGCCACCAGTACGCAGGCGTTGCCTGAGACACGCGGCTCGATCATGGTGCCCGACAACATGAACAGGTCGGTGCCAAGCGGGGCGATGCGTTCGAACAAATGCTGGTCCCAGTCGGGGCAGCAATACATGTCGTCATTGAGGTAAATTAAATAGTCGTGGGTGGCGAGCGCGGCGGCCAGATTGACTGCATGGCAGATGCCGATATTGTCGGGCGAGCTGGTGTATTCGATGCCCTCGCTTTTGACCCAATCCAGGGTGCCGTCCTTGCCGTCGTTGACATGCACGATAATTTGCATCGGCAGGCGGGAATTCTGGCGGATGCTGCGGATGCACAGCTTCAGAAAGGAGAGGTTGTTCCAGCTGGGGATGATGATGGAAAACATGGGCCTTGATTTCTCTTTAAGCGGTGTAGTCTGGTTGGACGCTGTGTGCGGTGTGACGGGCAGGGCGGCAGGTGATGGAATAGTTTGCCGGATGTCCTAACTAAAATATAATCCTGCGGCGTCATCCCTTGCTCATTGCCTGCAAACACGCGCTTCATGCCTGATTGCGATTGTTGCCTATTGTTGCCGATTGTAATGCAGTAAAAATACTATGGGCAGTATTTTTTATAGTGCAATGAATCCGTGCGGATAAATGGGTATTTTGGCCTATACCCCCTTATATTGACTCTTTGCTCTTAATAATTTACCAGTTGCCGGCGGGTTAGCTAAAGACCCCGGCAATCTCAGGCGATCAGAATGCAGCGTTTAAATTACGAAGCAAGTCCAGTAATGTTGATGCCAGCGCATTTTACGACACGTGCCGCACGCGGCTTATTCCTATTTTCGCTCTTTGTGGTGCCGTTTTCGACCGCCCTGACCAATTTGAGCGTGGTGCTGCTGTATGTGTTTTTTGCCGCTGCAGCCTGGACCGACCGTTCCTTGCTGGCCTCGTTCAAATCTCGTGCATCGCTGGCGGCGCTCGGCCTGTTACTGTTGTTTGTACTGGGCGCCAGCTGGTCGATAGCGCCGCACAAGGAAATAGGCCATGCGCTGGTCAAATATTCGAAACTGTTGTTGATCCCGGTCGGTATCGCCCTGTCGCAGCGCGATAACCGACTGGCGCGCGAGGGCGTGGCATGCTTTATTGCCGGTGCGACCCTACTGGCGTTTTGTTCGTACCTGGTATGGCAAGACTTGATGCCGGGCGATCCTCGCTGGTGGTCGGCGGGGACGCGCCAGAACGCATATGTGTTTAAGAACCATATTACCTTTGGCATCATGACGATCCTGGCCGCTTTGCTGTGTTTTTCCTCAGCTTTTCATGCAGCTACGCAGCGCCATCGCCTGCTTGCGATTGCGCTCGGATTGTTCTTGATTATTCCTCCCCTGGTTCTGACGCATGGCCGCTCTGGTTATTTTGTGGTGCTGGTCGGCTTGGCGACACTGTCCCTGATTCATTTTCGCCATAACTGGCGCAAGCTGGGCCTGAGCGGCTTGATTGTGGCCGGTCTGTTTGTCAGCTTGCATACGTTTTCTGCCAATTTCCAGCAGCGTACCAATCATTTGCTGGTCGAGATCCAGAGCTATGCCAATGCGGATGCCAGCAAGTCGACCGGGGTACGTTTTGCCGATACCGACAAGGCCAATTCGGCCGGCATTCGGCTCAGTTTCTACCGTGCCGGACTGGCCATGATTGCAGAGCATCCGGTGCTGGGCCTGGGTACTGGCGCTTTTGCCGAGGCATTCGCACCGACTGCAAAAAAATTATGGCCGGTCGATGCGCCGGAATATGCCGGACGGCACCAGCCGCATAGCGAAATCATTTTGATCTGCGTGCAATTGGGACTACTTGGTGGCTTGGTTTACGGTTGCCTGCTATGGTTTCTGGTGCTGCCAGTGCGCCAGCAACCGGGCCTGATGGCGGACAATCTGCTCTTGCTGTGTGCTGTATTCGGCAGCGCGTCGGTGTTCAATAGCCTGTTATGGGACGTCACCGAGGGTCACGCGTTTGCCTTGCTGGCCGGATGTTGCTATGGCGTGGTCAGTAACAAACGCGTCACAAAATTAAGTCTGGTGCCTAAAGTTGCCGAGGTGGCTGCATGATGAAATTCCCCCCGCACTTTAGCCGTCTGATGCGCATGCTAGGCGCTTATCGCGGCCGCCTCGGACTGGCATTTCTAGGCATGGCGGTTACCGCAGCGACCGAGCCGACACTGGCGGCGCTGATGCAGGCGCTGGTCGATAAAGGCTTTTCGGGCCAGGTAAAATTCCCGCTATGGATGGTGCCGGCGGCCCTGATCGGGATATTTTTGCTGCGCGGGATGTCGACTTTTTTGACCAGTTACATGATGACCTGGGTTACCACCCGCTTGTTGAATCGATTGCGGCAAATCATGTTCCATCGGATTCTTGATGTGCCGTTGGGCTTTTATGCGGAACACTCGGTCGGCCGCGTCATCAACGCCATGATGTTTGAAGTCCAGCAAATCGTCGACATGATCCGTAATGTGCTCACTTCGCTGATCCGCGACAGCCTGACGGTGATTGGCTTGCTGGCGTACCTGCTCTACACCAACTGGCGCCTGACCCTGATCGCGCTGGTCTTGATGCCGGTGCTGGCGGTGGTGGTGCGCATGACCGGCAAGCGCTTGCGCCGTTTGACGCAGGGTTTTTTGGAAGTCAACGCCGGCATGACGCAAGTGATTGAAGAGACCACGCGGGCGCAGCAAGTGATCAAGATTTTCGGTGGCCACGATTATGAAAAAGCCCGCTTCGACAGCCGCGCCGAAATCCTGCGCAATTACCTGATGCGCATGACCAATACCTTCGCCACCACGGTACCAGTGACGCAAGTCATTTCCGCCTGCGCCTTGTCGCTGGTGATCGTGATCGCGCTGGTGCAGGCCGGCAATAACCAGACTTCGGTCGGCGGTTTTGTCTCATTCATCACGGCTATGCTGATGCTCTTGACGCCGCTTAAACATCTGGCGGAAGTCAATGGCCCGCTGCAACGCGGCTTGGCTGCTGCCGAGTCGGTATTTGAATTGATCGACGCCACACCAGAGCGCAGCAGCGGTGTTGTTTTGCGCAAGCGGGCGGCGGGACGGCTGGACTTTGTCGGGGTCGGCTTTGTCTATCCGGGACAAGCACAGGCTGCGTTGTCAGACATAAATCTCAGCGTATTGCCGGGCGAAACCGTGGCTTTTGTCGGCATGTCTGGCGGCGGCAAAACGACCCTGGTCAATCTGGTGCCGGGATTTTATCCTCTGCATGCCGGCGAAATCCGGCTCGATGGCGAGTCTATTGAAGACATCGAATTGACCAGTCTGCGGGCGCAAATGGCCATGGTCAGCCAAAACGTGGTGCTGTTCGACGACACCGTCGCCGCCAATATCGCCTATGGCGACGCGCAGCCCGATCCGGCCCGCATCAAGGCGGCGGCCAGTGCAGCCTATCTGGATGAAATGATCGACAAGCTGCCGCAAGGGCTGGCGACCCAGATCGGCGACAACGGTTCGCGCCTGTCGGGTGGTCAAAGGCAGCGACTGGCAATCGCCCGCGCCATCTACAAAGATGCGCCGATTTTGATCCTGGACGAAGCCACTTCCGCGCTTGATTCCGAATCCGAGCGCGCTGTGCAAGCGGCGCTAGACCAATTGATGACTGGCCGCTCCACGCTGGTCATTGCGCACCGTCTATCGACCATCGAACGCGCCGACCGTATCGTGGTATTGGCAGCAGGGCGCATCGTGGAGGTCGGTTCGCATCACGAACTGCTGGCCAAAAATGGCGTGTACGCCAAGCTCTACCATCTGCAATTCGCGAAAGAAGCGTGAGTGCCATGAGCGTCATGAGCGGCCGCAGCCTGATCATTTCACCCAACTGGATCGGCGACGCTGTCATTGCGCAACCGCTGGCGCAGCTGCTGCACCAGCAACATCCCGAGCGTCCGATCGATGTCCTGGCCTCGCCCATCGTGGCCCCGGTCTGGCGCGCCATGCCCAATATCGCGATGGTGATGGAGACCCCGTTCAAGCATGGCGCCCTGCAACTGAGCGAGCGCCGGCTGTTTGCAGCGCGCCTGCGCGAACGTGGTTATACCGATGCCTACGTGCTGCCCAATACACTGAAATACGCCCTGATCCCATGGCTGGCCGATATCCCGCGCCGCATCGGCTATCGTGGCGAAATGCGCTACGGCTTGCTCAATGTGATGCACCACGACGACGTTGCCAAGCCGCGCCCGATGGTCTCGTTCTACGCTGCGCTGGCCTATGCGCCGGCGGTCGCTGTCGCTGCACCGGCCACCTTGCCACGACCGGTATTGCAAATGTCACCGGCCCAGATCGCCGCAGTCGTCGCCCGTCTCGGCCTGCATCCAACGCGACCGATCCTGGCCTTTGCGCCGGGTGCAGAATTCGGTTCGGCCAAACGCTGGCCGACTTCTCATTTCGCCTTCTTGGCGCAATTGATCCGGCGCGCGCATCCTGATGTGCAGATCGTGCTGCTCGGCTCGCCCAAGGACAAACCTGTATGCGATGAAATCGCCGCCCTGCACGCCGATGTCTCCAATCTAGCCGGTAGCACCAGCCTAGCCGACGCCATCGCCCTGATCGCCGGTGCCGCTGCGATGGTCAGCAACGATTCCGGCCTGCTGCATATTGCCTCCGCCCTGAACCGTCCCATCGTCGCCCTGTACGGTCCAACCGATCCCAAACACGCGCCGCCCTTCTCCGACATCGCCCAATCGCTCTCGCTCCACCTGTCCTGCGCCCCATGCCGCCAGCGCGAATGCCCGCTGCAACATCACAACTGCATGCGCAATTTGACGCCAGATATGGTGTGGGAGCCATTGCGCGGGATGCTGGATCGGGTGGGCTGAAACTGGTGGATTGATTGCGGCCGTATGGCTTTGCTGTTGATGCCGGTGGCATGGTGATGGCTTGCCGGTAGCTTGAAGCTATAGCGAGATCGCGATAGGTGTAGTGGGAATTTTGGCTGCTAATGAGTAAAAATGCTTTAAAAATACACCTGGGTGTATTTTTAAAGCCCCAATGAAAACCAGCGGGTGAAGGGTTAAAATGGCATATACCCCCACTTTTTACCCTAATATACGGTGTAGTTGCGCTTTTTTTCAGGCGCACTTCTCAAAAAAACATCCAACATACGGACGTGAATCTGGATGGATTGGGCACAAAGCAAGCGCCTTGCTTTGAACCCAATTCAGCGGTTTTTTAAACTCAACCTCAATCCAGCAACAATTGCAGCATCGGAACCATATTCCGACCGCGTTGCGGCGTCACCATCACGCCCGCCGACGCAATGCCGGTGCCAACACTATTGCTAGCAGCAAGCGCGCAAGTGTAATTAACCCCGCCCAGTAAACCCCTGACCATAATCGGCGACCCGCTGCCCGTGCTGCTATGGCTTGCTTTGCCAGCGGCGCTGCAAGTGGCGGTGTAGACGCTGATCGCACTGGTCGCGCTATTGGCCGGTGGTGAGAAAGTGACAGTGACTTTGCCGGGACCGGGGGTGGCGACGATATTGGTGGGCGCGGTGGCCACGGTTGGCCCATACGTCGTCAATACAGCGTCACTCGAAATGCCGTTGACGAATGCTCTGATACTGACGGCACCGAAGGGAAAGCCTTCTAGTGCAGTAGAAGTCGAGGTGAACTTGGTATCGCTAAATGGCGCGTTGGGATCGACCGGCAGCCAGGTCGTTTGTCCATTGTCGAGGCGCATGACTTGTAATAGGGGGAAGTTACTTGCAGAGTTGTGAGCGCCGCCGCCGGATGCTTCTAGATTGGGGCGAAAGCCAGTGCCCGTGAAAACTGGAGCAGTCTTATACAACAATGCGGTAGTTAAGCTAGAGAGGTTGGGGCGGCGTGACACATCAGGCAATTGATTTATTTCAAATAGTTCGGCTGTGCTGGAATAGTTATTGGAATCCAAAGTGCCACCAGCAATGAGTACTTTGCCATTGGGTAAAAGCGTCGCGGTATGGGAATAACCGATCCCATTTCCCGCAGAGCTCCAGCTATTGTTTGCGGGATCATATAGTTCGGCGCTGGTGACTGGATCAATATTATTTTCGCCCCCCGCGATCAGTACTTTTCCAGAGGGCAACAATGTCGCTGTATGGTGGAGACGAGCGGTTGTAAGCGATTCTGCAGGCGTCCAGGTATTGGTAATGCGATCGAATAGCTCTGCGCTAGCAAGCGGATTATTGGCAGCGCCTCCAACGACCAGTACCTTGCCGTTGGGTAGCGTAGTGACGGTGTGACCATAACGCGCCATAGTCAGTAGTGCTGTAAAGCTCCATGCATTGGCAATCGGATCATACAATTCGGCACTTTTTAGATACCCTGTGCTGCCAATTCCAGCTGTGATTAGTACTTTGCCATTGTGAAGCTGTGTGGCTGCATGGGAATAGCGGCCAGTCTTTAGTGAAGCCATGACGGTCCAACTATTGCTCGTAGGATTGAACAGTTCAGCACTTTCAGAAACATCATTGGTGAAAGGGGAATATCCGCCGACGACCAAGGGTTTACCGTTTAGTAGCAACGTGGTTGTTGGCTGGGAACGAGGGACAGTGAGCGTCCCACCATCGCTCCAAACGCCAACTGACGGGTCATAGAATTCTGCACTGGCGATTGCATTGGATACCCCAGTACGGCCCCCGATAAGCAGCACTTTGCTGTTGGGTAAAAGTGTTGCCGTGTGGTTCCAACGTCCAGAGTTATGCGGGCCGGCTTCGCTCCAGGTATTTGTGGCGGCGTCATACAATTGATTGGCGGGGACGGGAAAATTACTGTAATTTCCTCCCGCGATCAGTACTTTGCCGTTGGGTAGTAATGTTGCGGTATGGCCGAAGCTTCCATGAGGCAGTAACTCAGGGCCAAGGCTCCAAGTATTGAGGGTGGGATCATACAATTCGACGCTTATCCCGACGTTAGACGCGCCATTGTTATACCCGCCGACGAGTAGTACCTTGCCATTCGTTAGCAGTGTGGCACTATGGCTGAAACGTCCGACGTTTAATGATCCTGCCGCGCTCCAGGTATTTGTAGCAGGATTGTATAGCTCGGCATTAGCGAACAAGAGGCCAGTACTGCTTCCACCTGCGACAAGCACTTTGCCATTGGCAAGTAACGTCGCAGTATGGCCGCCATGCGCTCCACCGAGCGCCCCTGTAGCAGTCCACGTATTCGTGGCAGGATTATAAAGTTCGGCGCTAGTCAAATAATCTCCGCCAAAACCGCCAACAACTAATACTTTGCCATTCGGCAGCAATGATGCAGTATGGCCGCTACGTGCTTTTGCTAGCGATCCCGCAGGGCTCCAAATCTTAGTCGCGGGGTCGTACAGATCGGCACTGGCTAGGGCGGCACCATTAGTCCGAAAGTCACCACTAAAACCGCCAGCCACCAACACTTTGCCATTGGATAGCAGCGTGGCGGTGTGGCCAGATCTTGTTGTCGCAAGCGGATTGCCTGGGGTCGACATATCGGTAATCGGATCATACGTTTCTGTACTCGCGAGACTGTTATAGACTCCATCGTTTCCGCCTATGATCAATATTTTGCCATTCGACATTAGTGTAGCGGTGTGTGCGCTACGTGACGTTGTGAGTGGTGCGGCACTGACCCACTCTGAGGTTGCGGAGGCGGACATTGTGCTTGATAGCAGAGATGCGCCAATGAGCCGGACAACGAAATTGCAGATGCGGCGTCTGGATCTACTAAAAATATTGAAATTCGTACTAATTGCAATGGTAGACATAGTCATTCCTGCGTCACTCGCGTCACGCTCAAGAGGGGTAAATATTCAGGCTGGGATTGCAAACAGTCGGCTCTGGTGTTTGTCACTGTAATGGCCGTATATGCATTGGCAAACGCCGCAAACGGCTGGCGTTGCTGCACATGGTTGCGTGAATAGTGGTGCCAAAACACGCATTTCTGGCGTGACACGCAAATAAGCGAGCGAACTTGGCAGCATCAAAGTGCGCACGAAGTCTATGGTTTTGCTGAACTTTATGTCAATTAAAATCTGTGACTATCAGGCTAAATGCTAGCGTGGATCAGCTGCGCGATGGACTGGCCTGTTTTATATGCCATACGCGTCATTGTTGAATGGCAAGGCAAAACAAGGATGACTAAAACTTCCAATCCAATAAAACGTCGCAATAGCCCTTGAAAAAATTCGGTTCGCAGTGTAAATTACCAATTGGTTAATTAACCAATTGGATAAATATGAATGCAGCTATGAACAGCGGCGACCAACTCAGTGCCACCTTTGGCGCATTGGCAGACCCGACCCGCCGTGCCATGTTGGTCAGGCTGAGCGCGGGGGAGGCGTCGGTGCAGGAGTTGGCAAAGCCTTTCCAAATGAGCATGCCTGCTATTTCCAAGCATTTAAAAGTATTGGAAAAGGCTGGCTTGATCGTGCGGGGCCGCAATGCCCAGTTCCGGCCTTGCCGCTTGGAAGTGCAGCCTTTGAAGGCGGCGGTGGATTGGATGGAAGAGCACCGCAAGGAATGGGAGCTGCGCTTTGACCGGCTTGATGTGTATTTACAAGAACTGCAAGCCACCCATGTTGATGCCGACATCAAGCCACCTTAGGCAACACATTTTCGTTGGATCAGTTGTCATAACCCCGTCGTAATAAACCAACCGTAATAAATCAGTCGTAGCAGTCAGTGCTACAGATATCGATCTTGATAAATTTTCTTAACAAGCCCCCACACTCAGGAGATAAGCATGTCCGAACCTCTATCCCAGATTCAGCCTTTCAATTATTCCCGTACTTTTAAAGCGCCGCGCGCCTTGGTATATGAAGTACATAGTAAAGCCGAGCATATTGCCAAATGGTTCGGCCCGGCCGGTACTAAGGTTGGCAAGTTCGAGATGGATTTCCGGGTCGGCGGCATGAACCATTACTGCATCGAGATTCCGGGCGGGATCGAGATGTGGGGTCGCCAGATTTATCGCGAGATCGTACCGAATGAAAAGATCGTGCATATCCAGTCGTTCTCGGACAAAGATGGCGGGATCGGCCATCACCCGATGTCGCCAACCTGGCCGCTTGAAATGCTGGCGGTGACCACCTTTGAAGACGATGGTGCGGGCACCAAGGTCACGGTGAGCTGGTTACCGTACAACGCCGATCAGGAAGGCATCAATACCTTCGACGTTGCGCGCGGTAGCATGACTGGTGGCTTTAAAGGCATGTTCGATACCTTGCAAGTCTATGTGGAAAATCTGGCATGACGTCCGTGGTCAGCTATCCCTCCGAGCGGGAAATGCGCTATACCCGCGTGGTTGCCGCGCCGCGTGCCTTGGTCTGGCAAGTCTGGACCGAGGTCGAAAAATTGGCGCAATGGTGGGGGCCGGAGGGCTTTAGCATCACCACCCTGGAACGGGAATTGGCGGTGGGCGGGATCTGGCGCTTTACCATGCACGGCCCGGATGGCACCGATTACCCCAATCGGATCGCGTATCTGGAAGTGAGCCAAGGGCAAAGGCTGGTGTATCAGCATGGTTCCGACGCCGATCCGGCGATGTTCCATGTCGTGACTGAATTTACCGAGCTGGGCAAGCAGACGCAGATTGTCACCACCATCACGTTCCGCTCACTGAAAGAGCGCGACGACATCGCGCAATTTGCCATCGACGGTCATAACTCGAGCATGAAACGTCTGGATGCTTTACTGGTAGCAGCGCAGTAAATCAAGTCACATCGACAAGTCGCCACGCCGCAGCAGCAAATGCCCGAAGAGGTGTTTCGCCAGGTGCT
>JAZKIX010000028.1:25840-29391 GCA_040384645.1 Pseudomonadota bacterium
GACTGGTTCAAGCCAGTCCTAACGCTCTCATAATCCCTTCATTGATCTGCTGTGGCGTATTGCCGAGCGTCTGATCTGACCGCAATATTGTCTAGTACTTTAGGTAAATATAGGGAGTATAAGGACAAATATGCCTTAATCCGCGCATTTTCATTGGGCTCGTTTAAATACACACTGGAGTATATTGGGCGGCATTGCACCATGAATCCGTTCAATTTGAATTGCCTAGTGTTGCTCTTGATGGGATGTCGATGTCCGGCTGGCCGCTAGCGAAGGACAGTGAAACAAAATTGGAGCGGAAAGAACGCCATAGCGGCAGGCTGCGTGTGGGGTTCTTAAAACGCCAATCTCCCGCAAGCGGGAGATTGGTTTTTACTTTATTGCGTTTTGCAAGTACTCATGACAAGTACTTGCTAGGTTGCGTGATCAACTTATTAAGGGAAGTTGGTCAACTTCTGCCAGTAACTACCAGCATTGGCAGCAGGGCCAGTGTTGTTGATGATGTGGCTGATTTCACCGCCAGCGCCGAGGAACACGGTGCCGATGTTATGGAACTTAATGCCGGCTTTGACCGGTGTCTCGTAGGAGTGATCACATACTGGTGGTGTCGGCGACAAGAACAGGCTGTAGGAACCCATACCCCAAGCTTCGTGGGTATTGACTGCATCGGCGACCTTGTAAGCGGCATAACCCTTGGTTGCCCCATCCATCCATACTGCCTGGTTAGGGACGTCGTACGCTTTCTCATTTTGGAAGAAGTAGGTGCGTCCGCCATTGCCGTTCCACAAAACATCATATTTTTGGAAATGTTCAACAAACAAGCCATACATGGTCACATCGTTGCCATTGACGACAACACCGTTGTCGGAGGTGTTGAGATCCCACGCGACATGGTCGCCATGATCCGCACGCCAGATCCAGAAATGGTCGCCGATCACATTATTACTATTGACTGTGACGCCCACTTTTGCTGTACCCAAGTCACCAGTACCGCCAACGCGGACAAAGACGTCAAACAGGGTGGTTGGGTTGGCTGCGTGGTTGGCATTGCTGCCTGGGGGGCCGACTTCGAGTAACGTTGGCGAGGTAACAGTGCCGGCATCAAACAGCACACCTGCAATCTTTACGCCATCGACATCGGCGACGGACATCGCAACTACACCGTTGTCCGGGATCACTGTCGCCAGACCCATACCCAGCACGACCGTATCAGGACGCGTGATACGGATCGTGTCGTTGACGTGGTAGACGCCTGGGGTGAACAACAGGTTGTACCCAGTTGCTAAAGCAGCATTGATTTGCGCAGCGGAACCATTGTCGTTACGGACGACGTAGAACTGGTCCATGGAAATCGAGGTGCCGGCAGTAGTACCAGTCGACCAGCTATTGCCCACTGAATTCGTACGCAGTGCCGGGATGAATACGCGGTAGGCATTGTTTTCGAAATACAGGAAAGGCTTTTCACGTATCGCCGGTGTTTGCGCGATATTGGTTGTTGCCGGGTTGGGGAAGGTATTAGCAGGCGCGCCGGTGGTGCCTACAAACACCATATTCCACAGGACATCGTAGAACGCGGTCAGGTCTGAGTTACGGGTAAACCATTGTTGCTGGGTTTGCGCGTAGATGTTGCCCACCTTGGAATCAGCGATATAACCACCGCTGGCCCAGCCGTAATAGGGTGACAAGAACAGATTGCCTTCGACGTGCATGCGCCGGAACGGAACAGCTTGTGCTGCGGCCCAGTTCATGCTGCCGCCGGGTGGCACTACGTGCAAGTTCTCAGCCGAGCGCCAGAAGTTCTGTGTGGCGTTACCGGTTGAACTGCCGTTTTGGCCGAGCCAATCCACTTCAATATGAACCTTGCCGTTAATCGTGACGTCGTTTGGATGTTTGCCCAAACCCATCACGTGCGTGTAGTAACCAAGATTGGCATCGACTGCATAGGTGCCCGGTTTGAACATGAAGGTATAACGTTGAGGGCCGAATTGATTCGTTTGTTGCTGCGTAAAGGTGCTTGACAGCGTGGCTTGGATATCAGCGACATTGGATGATGAGTCGTAAATCTTGACGTTCGGTCCAAAGTTTGGCGGCTGTGGCAGCGGCGGTGGTGTTGGCGTCGGGGTTGGTGTCGGTGTGGGCGTTGGGGTAGGTGTCGGTGTTGGAGTAGTACCGCCATACACTTCTAACTCATACAGGGAATAACCATAGCCCGTACCGCGTAGCGAACCGTTCATACGCACATAACGTGCATTGACCGAAGCAAATTGCAAGTCATCGGTAGCGCCGTCACCGTTGGTGACCGTGCTCACCGTGGTCCAGTTCGAATTATCGAGCGAAACTTCAATCTTGTAGGCTTTGCCGTAGGCACCTTCCCACTTGAGTACCACGTCATTGATGCTCTTGACCGAACCCAGATCGACTGAGATCCATTGCGCATCGCTAAATTGCGATCCCCAGCGGCTAGTGCCGTTGCCGTCGACTGCACCTGATGCAGGGAAAGCTGGGTTTTCTGTTGAAGAAACCGTTACTACCTTGTTCAAGGCCAAATTAAGCGTTGGGGTAGGTGTGGGCGTTGGAGTAGGTGTCGGAGTTGGGGTAGGTGTTGGCGTGGTACCGCCGAATACTTTCATCGCCCAAACCGAATAACCCCATCCATTGCCTACGCTACGCTTGGTACCGTACATGCGGACATAACGATATGTGCCTGAAACGGCTACCGTGTCGGTACGTGAGCCGAAGGTGCCGCCGGTGCGGGTTGCCAAGGTATCCCAGTTAGATCCGTTGTTGGAACCCTGGATTTGGAAATCAGCAGCATTAGCCGCTTCCCAGTCGATTACAACGCTGGTCAGGTTATAGGCAGAACCCAGATCAACGCTGACCCATGATGGATCAACGCCGACGTTCGACTCCCAACGGCTACCGCCATTGTTATCGAAAGCGTTGGATGCAGGTTGTATTGAGCTGCTGGCCGTTGCTGCGTGGTTGATCGCCAGATCAACTTGCGCAAATGCTGTGCCGGCAAGAAATACCGGCGTAATGCACGCTAATTGCAGAATGCTCTTTTTTAAACTCGTCTGAAACATTGTGACCTCCTAGTTTGCTTCTGTTGTAATTAATTGTAATTATTGATGACTACCGCATCTTGAATATCAACAACTTTTTCTTCGCCCCCTTGTCGCATAAGTCTTTTAAAAATTCAACATTTGGAAACGTTGCCAATTCTTATCCTAATTGCGATCCATTGCAACGATTTTTTGAAAAACAATGCTATTTTTTTGATTTTTACAAACTATGTAATGCGAATCGCGTGACAGCTTGCTAACAGGTGAGAATCATTTGCTAAAAAATTGCTGCATGGCATAAATAGCGGGTGATGTACTAAATGAAACCGGCAATTGTGATATTTATGCAGTCTCGAAGTCAGTTCTGGGGCAGGCGATGCGGTTGCTGCAAGAATGATTCGACCAGCATATCCGCCGTTTTAACTGTGAGCGGCTACAAATTCTTTATTTGGAAGCGTTGCCAATTATCATTCGTCAATGACTCAAAGC
>JAZKIX010000028.1:29401-43246 GCA_040384645.1 Pseudomonadota bacterium
ACCTTTTCCAACGCGGGGGGAAGGGCACGGCAAGATGATTTTTCGATTAGAAATATCTGGACTTTGTGCGCCGCAATATGAAATTTTCAAAATGCTGCCTCATAACGATTTTTCTAGGAAAATCGCGGCGATCCAACTTAAATGTTGACTAACTGGTTTGAAAGTAACCGGAATGTTTGGAATTGCTGGATTTCTGGTCGTCAAAATGGAATTTGCGGTGCCGCACCTCGTTACTACAGTAAAGACGGGTGCGATCAAAACATTGCATTCATTGGCAATGCTAGCGCGTGGGCTTGGGAAAATAGCTTGTCGGAAGAGGGCAATTCAGGCGCTACAGAGTCGAAACATCTCTAGCGCTTCGTAATTTTGGCAGGGACTACATCAAAATCACGTCGTACTGTTCTTGATGATAAATCGTCTCGACCTGGAGCGAAATTGGTTTGCCGATAAAGTCGCCCAGCATCGCCAGATGTTGCGATTCTTCTTCCAGGAACATGTCGACCACCATTTGCGAAGCGAGAATGCGAAATTCCCGCGGGTTGAATTGCTTGGCCTCGCGCAGCAATTCACGCAGAATTTCGTAGCAAATCGTTCTTGCGGTCTTGACCTGACCTTTGCCAGAGCAAGCGGGGCAGGGTTCGCACAAGATATGCGCCAGCGATTCGCGGGTGCGTTTGCGCGTCATTTCGACCAGGCCCAAGGCCGAGAAATTGCTGACTGAAACCTTGGTGCGATCACGCGATAGGGTTTTTTTCAATTCGGCCAGCACTGCGCTGCGGTGTTCTGAATTCTCCATATCGATGAAATCCAGAATGATGATGCCACCCAAGTTGCGCAGCCGCAGCTGGCGCGCAATCGCGTGCGCTGCTTCCAGGTTGGTTTTGAAAATAGTGTCGTCAAAATTACGACCGCCGACATAGCCGCCGGTATTGACATCAATTGTGGTCATCGCCTCGGTCTGGTCGACGATGAGGTAACCGCCCGATTTAAGATCAACCCGTCGCCCAAGGGCACGCAGGATTTCTTCCTCGACGCCGTAGAGGTCGAACAAGGGCCGCTCGCCGGTGTAATGCTGCATCCGGCTCAAGACGCTGGGCGTATAGGCGCTGGAAAATTCGCGCAGCATGACAAAATTTTCGCGTGAATCGACCTGAATGCTGGCAGTTTCATCATGCACAAAATCGCGCAAAACCCGCTGCGCCAGATTCAAGTCCTGGAACAATAAACTTGGCGCCGGCTTGGTCCGCGCCGCGCTGGTGATGGCAGTCCAAGTCTTGCGCAGATAATCGATATCCGATTGCAGGTCGGCGTCCGAGGCGTCTTCGGCCATGGTGCGCACGATATAACCGCCTTTTTCATCTGCCGGCATCAATTGCGTTACCCGGCTGCGTAATAACTCTCGATCGGATTCTTTCTCGATACGCTGTGAAATGCCGATATGCGCATCTTGCGGCAGATATACCAGCATCCGACCTGCAATCGAAATTTGGGTCGACAGTCGCGCGCCCTTGGTGCCAATCGGGTCCTTGATGACTTGCACCGTCAAAGCTTGCCCATCGAACAGCATCTTTTCGATTGGCGTGGGCGGCACGTTCGGACCATCGTGCGGTCGCGCTTCCCAGATATCGGCGATGTGGAGAAAAGCGGCGCGTTCCAGTCCGATATCGATGAAAGCCGATTGCATCCCTGGTAACACGCGCACTACTTTGCCCAGATAGACATTGCCGGCTAAGCCGCGCGATAGGGTGCGTTCAATATGCAGTTCTTGCACGGCTCCTTGCAAAATCAACGCGACGCGCGTTTCTTGCGGGGTGATATTGATCAGGATATCTTCGCTCATAGGTACTCAAATCGCTCTAAAGTCGGATGCCGGATCGGCGCAAAAGTTGTGCGGTTTCAAACAGCGGCAATCCCATGATGCCGGAATGGCTGCCTGAAATATGGGAAATGAAACTGGCCGCCATGCCTTGAATGCCATAGCCGCCAGCCTTGTCATACGGCTCTTGACTGGCGCAATAAGCCTGGATGGTGGCGTCGGACAAGCTGTCGAAGGTAACGGTGGAACAGTGCAGCGCGTGCAATATGGCTTGGTCGTCCGGCTGGCCATCTTGCTGCGCAGTGTGGCTCTGGTGCTGGACTGCGATGCCGGTCAGTACCTGGTGCGTGCGGCCAGATAGGCGCTGCAACATGGCAATGGCGTCGGCCTTATTGACTGGCTTGCCAAGAATATCGCCATCGATCACGACAGTGGTATCGGCTGCCAACACGGGGCGCAAAGGTAGCCGACGCTGTAGCAGTGTCTTCCATGCGAAGGCGACTTTTTCTTGCGTGACACGTGCCACATAGACTTCAGCAGCTTCGCCCGGCAGCACGATTTCGCTCACGTCCGGTCCGCGTGGAGTCTGGTCGCGTAGCATCAATAATTCGAAATCGATGCCGATCTGACGCAATAATTCGCGCCGCCTTGGGCTTTTCGATGCGAGATAAATTTTTTGATCGACAGGTTTCATCGGAATGGTCATACGCGATGATAAGGGTGGTTTTGGGTGATTGACCAGGCGCGATACAGTTGCTCTGCCAGCAACACACGCACCATGCCATGCGGCAGAGTCAGGCTGGAAATGCGGATCAGGCTGTCGGCACGCGATTTGAATTGGGCATCCAGTCCATCGGCGCCGCCGATGATAAACGCTACATCGCGGCCGTCTTGTAGCCATTCCGTCAAATGCTTAGACAATTGCACTGAGGTCAAATCCTTGCCATGCTCATCAAGCGCAATGATCCGTACGCCTTTTGGCAATGCCGCCTCGATCCGGCTGCATTCCAGCGCCATTGCGGTTTCGGCGGTCTTGCTGCCAGAGCGCTCGACCGGTTTGATTTCCTTGAGTTGAATCCGGCATTCAGGTGGCATGCGTTTCACATATTCGCTGAAACCAGATTCAATCCACGCCGGCATTTTATGGCCGACTGCAGCAATAATGAGCTGCATGATAAAACGATCAGGCTACTGCTTTTGGTTTTGCCGGCGCACGCACGCGGGCTGCTGGCTTATCTACGGCTTTGGGCGAAGTTTTGCTAGGAGATTTGGCCTTGGCTGGTGCTTTCGGTACGGCGTAGGCAGCAGCGGTTTTGGTGACGGCTACTTTTACAGTTTTGCCAACTGGTTTGCTCGCGGCCGGCGCTTTCTTTGCAGCGGTTTTTGGTCCGGTTGCGCTATCGACTTTGGTGGCTGCACTGCGTGTGGAAGGCTTGCGGGCGGCTGCTTTCTTAGGCTTGTCTTCGCCGTCAGGTTGGCTGGTGGTTAAATGGCGCGCCGCTTTTTTCGGTGCGACTTCTTCGTCCGATTCTGAGGCAGTGCGTTTGGAGACACGTTTGGCGGCGCCGATCTTGATTTCTTTGTCGCCCCAAATTTCTTCCAGGCGGTAGTAGGCGCGAATCGCCGGCTGCATGATGTGGACGATCATATCGCCCAGATCGACCAGTACCCATTCGCCGGTATCTTCCCCTTCCATGCCGATGATATCGCCGCCGTTTTCCTTGACCTTGTCGCGTACCGAAGCGGCCAGCGCCTTGGTTTGGCGGTTCGAGGTCCCCGATGCGACCACGATGCGGTCGAATAGGCTGGTCAGATGTACTGTATCGAATAATAAAATATCTTGCGCCTTGACGTCTTCAAGTGCGTCGATAACCAGGGTTTGCAGTTTTTTGATGTCCATTTAGCTTTTATATAGATGATGTTGTTGAATATAGTCTAGCACTACCTTGGGCAAAAGCATCGGCACAAGCGCGCCAGGTGCATTGCTTTTTTGTAATGCCTGTCGTATTTCTGTGGCCGAGATATCGAGCGCCAGATCGGGTGCAAGATAGGTCAAACCATGCGGCGTATTGCGGATTTCGGCCAGTGTTGCCGCACGTTGTAAAAACTCTTGCATGACCGTTGTTGACGCTGTCGAATCCTGCAAGGAAAAACCGGGTCTGGCTGCGACGCAGATGTGCGCGTAATCAAACAAATTACGCCAGGCACGCCAGGTGTCGAGATGCTGTAACTGGTCGGCGCCCAGCAAGAACACAATCGACGTCTCATCGCCCAGCTCCGCCCGTATCGCCCGCAGGGTATCGATCGAATATGTCATGCCATCGCGTTCGATTTCTTGACAGTCGATCCGTACCGGCAACGTCGTCTCACCAAATGCCAATCGCAGCATTTGGATCCGGTCCGCGGGCGTCGCTTGTAAGCGCGACTTTTGCCACGGCTGGCCGGCGGGAATAATGCGGAGTTCATCGGCTTGCAGTAGCTCGCTAAACAGCGTTGCGATTGCAATATGACCTTGATGCACCGGGTCGAAACTGCCGCCCAACAGCGCAACACAGCGCACTTTTAAACCCATTCCCGGTGGATTAGAAAATCGGTATATAAAATGGCCTCGGCACTGTCGACTTCCGGCTTCCAGTCGTAACGCCATTTCACACTCGGTGGCATCGACATCAGGATCGATTCGGTGCGACCGCCCGATTGCAGGCCGAACAGGGTACCACGATCGAACACCAGATTAAATTCTACATAGCGGCCGCGCCGGTAAGCCTGGAAATCACGCTGCAGTTCTGTATAAGACAAAGAACAGCGGCGTTGCAAAATCGGGACATAAGCATCGATGAAGCTATCGCCCACGCTACGCATCATGGCAAAGCTTTGGTCGAAGCCTAGCGCGTTGAAATCATCGAAAAATATCCCGCCCACGCCACGCGGTTCCTGCCGATGCTTCAGGTAAAAATAATCGTCGCACCAGCGCTTGAAGCGCGGATGCAAATCATCGCCATACGGCGTCAAGGCATCTTTGCAAGTTTGATGGAAGTGCCGCACATCGTCTTCAAACCCGTAATACGGCGTCAGATCCATGCCGCCGCCAAACCACCAAACCGGCGCTTGCCCTTCGGCGCTGGTGCTGAAAAAACGCACATTCATATGCACGGTCGGCGCGTAGGGATTACGCGGATGCAGCACTAGCGAGACACCCATCGCTTCCCAGCTGCGGCCAGCCAGTTCGGGGCGCGCGGCTGCTGCTGACGGCGGTAGGTTTTGTCCCTTCACATGCGAAAAATTGCAGCCGCCACGCTCGAACAAATTCCCTTCTTCCAGTACGCGTGAAATACCACCACCACCTTCAGGCCGCTCCCAGGCATCGCGCAGAAATGGCATGCCATCAGCCGCTTCCAATGCAGTAATAATATTTTCTTGTAGGCTTAGCAGATAGGCTTTGACCGCCGCCGGTGAAGGCGGCGAAGAAATCAACTCGGCTGAAGTCTGTAAATGATGGCTCAATGTTTGATTGCCCGCCAGCCGATATCGCGCCGGCATTGGGCGTTGTCGAAATGGATTTTGTCGATGGTTTCGTAAGCCTGCTTTTGCGCCATCTTGACGCTGTCGCCCAAGCCGACTACGCACAGGACACGGCCGCCAGAGGTGCTTAATTTGCCATCCTGCAAGCTGGTGCCAGCGTGGAAGGTCACGCAGTCATGCGTTTCAGCCGGGATGCCGGAGATAACGTCGCCTTTGCGCGGCGCGTCCGGGTAACCGGTTGCCGCCATCACCACGCCCAGCGCGGTGCGGCGATCCCATTCCAGTTCGACTGCATCGAGCGTAGCGTTCACGGCATGTTCCATCACACCAAGCAGATCGCTTTTGAGCCGCGCCATGATGGGCTGGGTTTCTGGGTCGCCCATGCGGCAATTAAATTCCAGCGTCTTGGGATTACCCTTATCGTCGATCATCAAGCCGGCGTATAAAAAGCCGGTGAAAGGAATGCCGTCTGCCGCCATGCCATTGACGGTCGGCGTAATAATTTCGCGCATCACGCGCGCATGCAACGCAGGGGTGACAATCGGTGCCGGCGAATAGGCGCCCATGCCGCCGGTATTCGGCCCTTCATCGTGGTCTTTCAACCGTTTGTGATCCTGGCTGGTGGCCAGCGGCAAGATGTTCTTGCCATCGACCATGACGATGAAACTGGCTTCTTCACCCGCCAGGAATTCCTCGATCACGACCCGCGCGCCAGCATCGCCCAGCTTATTGTCGGACAACATCATGTCCACCGCGCCATGCGCCTCGTCCAGCGTCATTGCTACGACGACGCCTTTGCCGGCAGCCAGGCCATCGGCCTTGATCACGATCGGCGCGCCTTGTTCTGCGACGTAGGCATGGGCTGCAGCCAGGTCGGAAAAAGTTTGATATTTTGCAGTCGGAATCGCATGCCGCTGCATGAATGATTTGGCGAAATCCTTCGAGCTTTCAAGTTGCGCCGCTTCCCGCGTCGGGCCAAAAATCTTCAAGCCCTGATCCAGGAATAGATTGACGATGCCGGCCGCCAGTGGTGTTTCCGGCCCGACCACGGTCAACGCAATATGTTCTTTCTTGACGAATTCGGCCAGTTCGGCCGGGTCGGTCAGCGCCACATTGACCAAGCGTGAATCAAGCGCCGTGCCGCCATTGCCTGGCGCAACATAGACCACTTGAATCCGCTCAGATTGAGCCAGTTTCCAGGCTAGTGCATGTTCTCGGCCACCAGAGCCGACTACCAAAATTTTCATGAAAAATCACTAAGAATAGATTGAAATGGGTGCCGTAAAGTGCCCGCGTGAGGGCGGTTTAATCGTCGATAACTACGTTGGAATACACTTCCTGCACATCATCCAGATTTTCCAGCGCATCAAGGAGCTTTTGCATCTTGACGGCTTCGTCACCGGAAATTGCGGTTTCTGCATCCGGCTTCATCACCACTTCGGCCACTTCGGATTTGAAACCCAGTTTTTCCAGTGCATCCTTGACGCTGGATAAATCGTGCGGTGGTGTCAATACTTCTATCCCGCCTTCATCGTCGGTGATGACATCGTCGGCACCGGCTTCCAGCGCTGCTTCCATCAAGGCATCTTCGTTGGTGCCGGGGGCAAAGAACATTTGGCCACAGTGTTTGAACAGGAAAGCCACTGAGCCTTCATTGCCCATATTGCCGCCAAATTTGGAAAAAGCATGGCGCACTTCGGCCACTGTGCGCACCCGGTTGTCTGTCATGCAATCGACCACGATGGCGGCGCCGTTGATGCCATAACCTTCATAGCGTACTTCTTCATAATTGGCGCCATCCAGGCCGCCGGTGCCGCGTGCGATGGCGCGTAGCACATTGTCCTTGGGCATATTGGCATCGGCTGCTTTATCGACCGCCAGCCGCAAGCGCGGGTTGGTGGCGATATCGCCGCCGCCCATGCGCGCACCGACCGTGATTTCCTTGATCAAGCGTGTCCATATCTTGCCGCGCTTGGCATCGGTGGCAGCTTTTTTATGTTTGATATTGGCCCATTTGCTATGTCCAGCCATGGCGATTCTTTCGTAATTTTCGGTGACGAGTGAGCTTGGCGACGCGAGGCAAAACGCGGTGTAAAACAATTATGCGTGCAGCGCTCGGAGCGTTGCAGGCATGCCATGCAAATACAGCGGCTGCCGGGTTCTGTTCATTTGACGCGACGTTTAGACGATGTTTAGACGACGTTTAGTTTCGTGCACGACTTTTAAGAGGTAGCGATTTTATCACAGCGCCCTTGCAAGAATCGCTCAAAAACGTGGTTTAGACCGGCAAGATCGGGCTTCATTCCACGATATTGAGGTTTGCTTGAGTGAATTGCTACTCGACTGGTTTGACCCGCATAAACGATTGCAGGGCTGGCGAGGCATTCCTTCATAACGTGGATCAGGATCTAGTTTTTCTTTGCTTCACAACTACTGTTTGAGGGTCTTGATAATGGATTTCGCGGGGGTATATTGAAAAATGCCCTTGATACGCGCGGTTCTATTGGGCTTAAAATAATACTGCCGGCAGTATTATTTGGATAAAAACCGTTGTTTTGACTCTTGCGATTGCCGACAGCGACTATGGCTGCCGCTGCTTAGACGTCAGGCATTTTTATTACCAACTGGTCGGCAACCAAAAATACCTGTTCGTGGCGAGTTTTTTCAATTGCGTGACCACCGGTAAATGCGCCGAACGAGGGCAGAATGGCGCGCTGCTCGCCAAACACAAAGCACGGCAAACGCAGCCGGTCACCGCGCCCGCTCAGGTGATAGACCGGATGGACATGGCCGGCAATAACATACGCTTCTGATTGCTGATCAGGATGGTGACAAAACGCGAAGGGTCCGAGGCGGTACGGTTCATTGACCATATCGATCCGTAAATCTTGCGGCGGATCGCCAGCGTGGTGGTCATGATTACCGCGCACCAAGGTCAAGCGTAAATCGGCGTTCTGGACGCGCCACAAGCGTATCGCCGCCAGCGTCGCATCGGCATGGGCGGCTTTGGAATGCAAAAAGTCGCCCAAAAAAATAATCTGCGCCGCATCATGTCCGCCGATCAGCTGATCCAGCATTTGCAGGTTTTGGGTAGTGGTGCCGCGCGGCACTGGAAAGCCGCTGGTGCGGAACGACGCCGCCTTGCCGAAGTGGATATCGGCTACGATCAATGCGCGCTGCGCTGGCCAATAGGCAGCGCGTTGCGGCAATAGCGCCAACTCTTCGCCGGCAATGGTGATGGCGGTATTCGGACTCAAGCGAGCTTACCCAAAAGTATCATTTCTTATTATCCAATTGCGCTGCTTGTTCCAGCTCGCGCACCATCCGGGCGACGCGGTCGGATAATTTTTCAGTGCTCAGTTTTTCGCGGAAACGTTCCACCATCAAGGGGAAGGCAAATGGTGTCGGTCGCGGTGTCTGATAGACCGCCAATTGCTGTCTCTGGATTTGTAGCAATACCGCGCGCAGCCGGCTCAATTCCAATTCTTGCTCCAGCACTTCGCGCTGCGCCTGGCTTAATAATAAATTGCCGCTGTCATGTTTGCGGAACACTTCAAAAAACAAGCTGGACGATGCCTGCATCTGGCGCGTACTTTTCGGCTGTCCGGGATAACCCTGAAAAATCAAGCCCGCGATGCGCGCTATTTCACGGAAACGACGTTGCGCCAGCTCGGCTGCGTTCAATCCGGCCAAGATATCTTCCAGCAAATTGTCGGTTGAAAATAAGTCGTTCAATCCAGCTTGATCCGCGCCCAAAAACTGGCTGAAGTCAATCGTATCGGGCGACATCAATTCAAAACCGTGGTCGTTAAATGCAATTGAAAAAGTCGACGCCTGTTGTTTGGCAATCCGGTACGCCAACAAGGAGGCCAATCCGATATGCACCGAACGCCCGGCAAATGGATACATCAACAGGTGCTGTCCTTCGCGCGTGCGTGTGATCTCAATCACCAACCGGGTTGCCGCCGGCAAACCCGACCAGCGTTGCTGGATTTCCAACAAGGGTTGGATCGCCTGCATCTCCGGCCCTTCAAAACGGCCATCGATCACGTCTTGCAGACATTCAAGCATGGCGTGTGCCAGCTCTGACGAGAGCGGCATTTTGCCACCTTGCCAGCGCGGCACGGCGCCGCGGTTGCCAGTGGCACGTTTGACGTAGGCGGTCATTTCATGGACGCGGATAAATTCCAATATGCGACCGCCAAATAAAAAATGGTCGCCTTTTTTCATGCGCGAGATAAACGATTCTTCCACCGTGCCGATGCGGCCGCCACGCAAAAATTTCACTTGCATCGATGCGTCGGCGACAATGGTGCCAATGCCCATCCGGTGCCGCCTGCCCAAGGCCACATCAGGCACCCGGTACACACCTTCTTCGTCTGGTAATACGCGCCTGTATTCGGGGTAGGCCACCAGACTCTGGCCGCCGCGCGCGACAAAATCGAGCGCCCATTGCCATTCGTCCGGGGTCAAGTCGCGATAGGCAAAGGCGCTGCGCACTTCGTCAAATAATTCTTGCGAGCGAAAGCCGCCGCCCAGCGCGATCGTTACCAAGTGCTGCACAAGTACGTCGAGTGGCTTATTTGGACTGCGCCGCGCTTCGATATTGCGCCGTGCCACGGCACGTCGGGCGCCGGCGGCTTCCAGCAGCTCCATGCTATTGATCGGCACCAGCGTCAGGCGTGAAATCCGCCCCGGCGCATGGCCGCTGCGCCCGGCCCGTTGCAACAGCCGTGCGATTCCCTTCGGACTGCCGATCTGCAAAACCCGCTCGACCGGTAAAAAGTCTACGCCGAGGTCAAGGCTAGAGGTGCAGATCACCGCTTTTAGGCTGCCTTTCTTTAAACTCAATTCAACCCATTCACGCACTTCCTTATCAAGCGAGCCGTGATGCAAGGCAATCAAGCCAGCCCAATCGGGACGCGCATCCAGCAGATTCTGATACCACAGCTCCGCCTGCGAACGGGTGTTGGTAAACACTAGCGTGGTGGCGCAAGCTTCGATTTCCGCAATCACCGGTTGCAGCATCTGAATCCCCAAATGTCCAGCCCAGGGAAAGCGCGCGGGATTGATCGGGATTAAGGTATCGACCTTGATTTCTTTTTGCAACATGCCTTCTACCAGCCTGCCCTGGCCGACGCCGAGCAGCGCTTCTTGCGCCTGGTGCAGGTCGCCCAGCGTCGCTGACAAACCCCAGACCACCAATTGCGGTTGCCAGCGGCGCAGGCGCGCTAATGCAAGCTGGGTTTGCACGCCGCGTTTATTGCCGATTAACTCGTGCCACTCATCGACGATGACCATGTCAAGCGATTTAAACTGTTCACGCGCATCGGCTTTGCTCAGCAGCAGGGTCAGGCTTTCTGGAGTGGTGATCAAGGCCGCTGGCAAGGATTTTTTTTGCCGTGCACGCTCGCCCGAGCTGGTGTCGCCGGTACGCATGCCTAACGTTAGTTGCGACATCAATGCGGGTAACGGCTCTTGCAACGCACGCAAGGTGTCGGCCGCCAACGCCCGCATTGGTGTCAGCCACAAAATGCGCAAACCGGCCGGCTGTCGGTTGCGTTTGGCGTCGGCATGCAATAGCCGTTGCAACGCCGCTAGCCACACCGCGTAAGTTTTGCCGGAGCCGGTAGTGGCGTGCAATAGCCCGGATTGCCCCTGCAACGCAGCGCGCCAGACTGCGCGCTGAAATGGGAAAATTTTCCATCCGCGCGATGCAAACCACGCTTCCAGCGGCTCGATTTTTGGCGTTGTAGCCGCCGGTGCCGCGGCTTCTTCCAACAACTTGTCATTTGCCTTCACGACCACGCGCGTCATGCGGTTCCGCCATCATCGCGTGCCGCTATGGCCAACATGCCTTTTAAGGTATCGAGCGTATCGGCTTGCTCGACCGTCTTGTCGTCGCGGATGCGTAGCATCCGTGGAAAGCGCACCGCGATGCCGGCTTTATGCCGCTTTGACAGCGCGATGCCCTCAAAGCCGATCTCGAACACCATGGTCGGTTTTACGCTACGCACCGGGCCAAATTTTTCGACGGTATTTTTACGGATGACGGCATCGACCTTGCCGATTTCCGCATCGGTCAGGCCGGAATACGCTTTAGCAAAGGGCACCAATACCCGCGTGCCGTCAGCCGATTGATCCCAGACCGCAAAGGTGTAATCGGTATATAGCGAAGCGCGGCGGCCGTGACCGCTTTGTGCATAGATCAGAACCGCATCGATGCTGTAGGGGTCGATTTTCCATTTCCACCAGACGCCACTTTCTTTGGTGCGGCCCAAGCCATAGCGCGAATCGATGGCCTTTAGCATCATGCCTTCCACCAGACGCTCACGCGAGCTGCTGCGGATCTGCGCCAGTTGCATCCAGTCGTGCGCAACAATCAGCGGCGACACAATCATGGTTGGGCTATCAAGCTTGCGCACTAATTCTTCCAGCAGCACACGCCGTTCTTGCTGCGTGTGGTGCCGGATGTCGATGCCGTCGTGTTCCAGTAAATCGTAGGCACTGAAAGCGGCCGGTAACTCCCCCAGCATTTTGGCAGACAGGGTTTTGCGGCCGATACGTTGCTGCAGTTCTGCAAACGGTGCGGGCGCCGCACTTTTCCAAATGACGATTTCACCGTCAACCACACATCCTTCGGGCAAAGCGATTGCGCTAATTTCCGGGAAACGGTCGGTAATCAAATCTTCGCCACGCGACCATAACCAGCTTTGTCCTGCACGATGCACCAATTGCGCCCGGATGCCGTCGTACTTCCATTCGACTTGCCAGGCGCGGATATCGCCCAGGGTTTCAGGCGTCGTCTGCAAAGGATGCGCCAAAAAAAAAGGATAAGGCTGACCGCCGCGCAGCGCATGCTCCGTATCCGATTGCGCCGCGATCAATTGATTGAAACGTTCCTCGCTCGGCCTTACACTGCCGTCCGTCCAGCCCATCATGCGCTGCGCGATCAGTTTGCTATCGATGTTAAACAGCGTGCCCAAGGCGCGGGTGACCAATAATTTCGACACACCGACGCGAAAACCGCCGCCGATAAATTTAGCGAGTAAAAAGCGCTGCTGCGCATCAAGCTCATCCCAATAAGCAAACAGGGCAAGCCGGATCGCCTCTGGGCTAGCGCCGCGTAAAGGGGCAATTTTTTCGCGCATCCAGATATCAAGCCCCAGATCGCTGACATTGCGCGGCGGCGGCAGGCATAAGGCAATGGTTTCGGCCAGATCACCCACGGCCTGATAACACTCGTCGAAAATCCAATCATCCAAACCAGCCATTTCGGTCGCAAACTGGCGCAGCAGTTTAGTGGGCACCGCTTGCCGCGGCTTACCACCGGCGAGGAAAAAAACCGCCCATGCAGCATCAGCCGGCGCCGCATGGCTGAAATAATTTTTCAGCGCATCAAGCTTACGGTTGGTCGCCGTGGTCGCATCCAGCGCAGCGTACAAGCGTGCAAACTCACGCATGCCGAAGTCCGTCGACAGCGTCGGGCACGAGCGCAGCGGCCGCATTGGCGATACCGCCATTAGGGCTGTCATCTTCCTCGCTACCGTATTCGGTTTCAAAGGCGCCAGCATCCAGTCCGTTTTGCTGCAGCCAGCGCACCATCACGCCTATCTGCCCATGGGTGACGATCACACGCTTGGCCTCCGATGCCTTGATCGCCTGCATCAGATCGGGCCAGTCGGCATGATCGGATAAAACAAAACCGCGATCCACGGCACGCCGCCGGCGCGCACCGCGCAGCAACATCCAGCCGCTGGCAAAAGCATCGCTGTAATCGCCAAAGCGCTTAATCCACGGTGAGCCGCCGGCCGATGGCGGCGCGATCACCAGGGCGCTGCTTATGGTAGATTTTTGATTTATCTCATTGACCATCAGGGTCGGCGGCAAGTTGACACCGGCATCGCGATATACCTGATTTATGGCTTGCGCAGAACCATGGCAAATAATCGGGCCGATGGATGGATCAACGCCATTTAAAATCCGTTGGGCCTTACCGAAGGAATAGCAAAACAAGACGCTGGCGCGGCCCTGCGCCGCATTGGCGCGCCACCATTGGTTGATTTCGTTAAATACACTGGCCTGCGCTTGCCAGCGGTAGATCGGCAAGCCGAATGTCGATTCGGTGATGAAGGTATCGCACTTCACCGGTTCGAATGCGGCGCAAGTGCCGTCGGGTTCAAGCTTGTAGTCGCCGGAGGCAACCCACACTTCGCCGCGATATTCCATCCGCACCTGTGCTGAGCCCAATACGTGACCAGCCGGAAATAGTGATATTTTGACGCCGTTGTGGGTCGTGCTGGCGCCGTATTCCAGTGTATCGAGCGTGATATCGCCAAGTCGCGCTTTCAAGATACCGGCACCGGTTGCCGTGGCTAAATAATGCGTGTGGCCGATACGCGAATGATCGGCGTGGCCGTGTGTGATCACCGCCCGTTCAACCGGCCGCCACGGATCGATATAAAAATTGCCGGGTACGCAATACAATCCTTCTTTACGCGCCACCA
>JAZKIX010000028.1:43256-47917 GCA_040384645.1 Pseudomonadota bacterium
TTAGTTGCGCACGCTCAATCTGTCGTATTTCTTACGCTGCACCAGCGCAAAGCGGCTTGGTATTTTTGGAAATGGCTTTAAAAAAAGCCAGTGCGCCCGCAAAAAACGTGCGGAAAAGCTGCTGTATCTGGAGATGCCGAAATTGAAATTTCAAAAACGCCCTATACACAGGGCACGAAATATCCACCTAGAAATTTGGCACAATAAAGGGGAAAATACCTAGCCAGCGAATAGGAATGCGATGACGTTTATGGCGACTTAAAAATTCAAGACCTGCAAAAGCTTGCGATTGCGAATTTAGCGTTTAGGCTGTATGCCAACACAATCAGTTGATCGCTATATTTGGATAGGAAGCTAAAGTGCACGTTTGGCAGCGCTGTCCTACAGCGTAAAACACGCACCTTAACGTTCCTGAAATCACATTACGTTTTTTCGAATCTGGCCATATTAAATTCCATCTACAAAAATAGCATGAGTCATTGAGCAAAAAAGTTGCTTAAATTTACTCTGCCGTTAGCGATGGCTGACCTTTAATCGCATTGCGATACTTGCTCTTGGCTTCAGCTTTTTTTATCGCTTCACGCGCGATGTTCATCTTCTTAATATCCTTTTTTTCTTGCTGGCCGCGTTGATGGGCTTCGTCTTTATTTCCTATGCGATTTGTCATGATTTCCTCTTTACAATTAATGGATTGGAGCGGTCAATATATCTCGCCAGAATTAAGATCTCTACAGAAATAAGAGAAAGTTCTTGTAGGACAAGGGCGGATGTTCATCGCACCCGGTCCGTGCAGATTAAGCAGCTTCGCTGCAACGTATTGGACATTGCATATCGATTCGCGCTTTAGTAAATCATGCTTGTGCCAAGTATGCATCGCTTGGTTTTTTAATTACGCCCCGTTTCAAGCTGATAAACAGCGCAGCGTGCAATCGCTTAGTGCTGAGGCAATTGAATTTGCGCCTTGCGCGCTTCTATTTCTTGGCCTAGCGTTACTAGGTCAAGATTTGCCTGCCGCGCTTTTGGGAACATTTCGTCCTCTTCTTCCCGAACGTGATGATCAATTTGCTCAGACAGCACCTTCACCTTCGCGTCGAAAAGTTCATCTCCTGGATCCATGTCGAGGATCTGGGAAATCAAGTCTTTCGCTGACGCATGTTCTACCGTTGCTTCGTCAATGAGATCTTGATTATCCCGATTGGCAGCACGCACCGCTGGATAAAAAATCTCTTCTTCGGCCGTTGCATGCTTAGTCAGCTCGGTACAGATTTGCGTAGCGAGCTTTTTCTTGGTTGCAATCGAGCGGTCGCTCAAGGCTTCATATTGCTCAAATAGTGATTTCACCTTTTCATGGTCGCCGGTCAAAATTGTAATTGCATCAGGCGCGCCGGGATGTGCCGCTTTTGAGACCGTCTTGGATACAGTGGACTGGATGCCCATGGTATTTCTCCTGTTAAATTTATCTCGATTAACTGAAGGTATGAAGTGCGCATTTGCACTCTCCATACCTCGCCGTCTAAGCCAGTGATGTTTATTTGGAGCCTGCCTTGCTGGATCCAGACTTGCCCGAACTTGACGACGAACTTGACGACTTTGAGGTGCTTGAACCGCTATTGGAGCCAGACTCGCTTTGCCCGCTCTTACTCGCAGTTTGGCCGCTTTTGCCAGCGCTTTGGGTTTTACTTTTTCTGCTATCGCCCTCGTCATCGCCCGATTCGGTTTGCTTACTGCCGCTATCGCCATGGCTGAGACTGCCAGCCTTACGCGCTTCTGCTGAAGTAAATTCATGGGCATTGCCAGACGCATGCGCGGCACGGCCCCCTTCGGCGGAAATTTCGCGTTGCTTCTCGGGATCCATTGATGCAAAGCCACGATTGGACGTGTCGCTGTTTTGATTGCTGTCCTTGGAACCGCTTTGTTTGCTGGCCGACTGCGTTGACTTGTCGCCGCTCTTTCTACCACCTTGATTTGATGAGGACATGTATCTCTCCACTAATGAAGTTTAAGTAAGCTCGTCTACCCAATAGTTGAGTTAGCTATCAAGTTCGAGTAGCTGAATATTAGGACGCTAGCTGGGACCAGCATGTAGGATAAGTTCTCTCGGTTTCGTAAGTGAAATGGCTATATTGTCTAAAATATATAGCCCGATGGCCGGGCTAAATCAGTCGTTCACGGCACTTATTTTTCTCAGGCAGGCGGCATGGATAGCGGGGTGCATTTGACCGTTTCTGATTCGTCTGAAAATTTGGATCGGCGCCGCCGGCAGGCGACTACAAACAAAATGCCGGACCAAAAATAATTGTCGTTTTTTTCGAAAAAGTTGCCATAATTCTTTACATAAGAAAAATCTTTTTTCCTATTCCTATCAAGTGCGCATCTGTAGATTCACCGACAGCGCTTCTTGAACAAGTTTCACGTTTAATCTTCCATCCACAGTATGGTTTGCGCCATTGCGTAGACTTTTGCAGCAAACGTGGATACATGGTGGTATCGATCGCTTTGAGGAGAAAATCATGCGGCTCATTATGTGGAATCGGTCGTCGCTTCAATGCAGTTGCCTGTTTAGCTTGCTGGTTGGGTTGACCGGTTGCGCCAGCCTGTTGCCGGAAGGTAAACAGTCAACCCAGACGCCGTGGAAAAGCTATTCCGAGGCACAAGAAATGTTCGCCAAAATCGTGCCGGGATCGACTACCTTGAGCCAACTGAAGGCGTTGGGGGTCGACCCCGAAGTTACGTCCAATGTAGGTGTGTTGGCGCAGGCCGATTTGTTGCGCCGCCTGATACCCAGCGCCACCTTCGACATCCACCAGATCGATCCCGGCTTACAGTTATGCTTGGCCGCCGCGCAAACTTGTTTCGCTTACGAAATAGAGCAAACGTCGCTGGATCGCAAACGTTATGGCAATTTTATGGCGGATTTTTTCAACTTCCGACGCCGGGTTGATGTCACCGGATGGCAATTCGATGCAATTGTGGTGATTAAGGGCGAGACCGTGATTTTTAAACAATGGAGCGGCAAACCGAAAATTCACCAGACCGAAGACGAACGCAGTCCGTTAGGGCCGCTGCAAGGGATTGGACCGGGGTTGCTGGTGCGTTGAGCAACGATTGATATTGGGGGTTTTCAGGGCTGTTACTTGTTTGATGGGGTTTGAATAAGTTGACCTCTACCGGAGCCAAACCGGGTCTGGTATTCAAACAATTAGCACTATTAAATTTTTTGGTTTATGGGGGGGTATATTGATAAAGTTATGCTTTCCCGCACGTTTATATTGCACCGGATTTAATACTGCATGGAGTATTATTCCGTCTTCTAATACCAAAACGGAGCCTGAATTGTCTCCAATGCAGATTGTTGCGTTAGGTAAGCGTCGTAGGCACGGCGTGTTTTGATTCGGCAGGGGAGTGATTTCCCTTATTCATTGCTAGCCTGCTCTGGCTCAATCGAATGGCTTAAGCACATGACACAGATAGCATTGCCATACGCCAACGACGGGAATGGATTTACAATCGCGGCATGAAATCACAATCGTTGGCCGCAGCCAATTCGCCCTCCGTTACACCCGCCAAGCCTGATGCTTCCCCGCAAGCCAGCCGCAAGGTGTATTTAATTGGCTTGTCCATCGCGCTGTCCGGCGCGATTCTTTTTTCTACCAAGGCGATCGTGGCCAAGTTGATTTACCACTATCACGTCGATGCCATGACATTGCTGGCGTTTCGCATGCTGTTTTCCCTGCCGATTTTTGCGGCGGTGGCGTACTGGCAGATGCGCAAGTCGGCGCCCTTATCAGTGGCTGACCGCTGGCGCTTATTTGGGTTAGGTTTGATTGGCTATTATTTGTCGAGTTACCTCGATTTCATGGGGCTGGAATACATTTCAGTCGGCCTGGAACGCTTGATCTTATTTTTGATACCGACCTTTGTCCTGTTGATTGGCGCAATTTTTTTTAAAAAACGTATTGACAAGGTCGAATGGTTGGCACTGGTGATTTCGTATCTCGGTATCGTGCTGGTATTCATGCACGATTTGCAGAATGGCGGCAATCGGGTGGCACTGGGGTCGACACTGGTATTTGGAGCTGCCTTGGCTTACGCCATGTACCTGATTTTTTCTGGCGAATTGTTACAGCGGATCGGCAGTTTGCGGCTGGCCTCGTATGCAATGTGTACCTCCAGCGCAGCTGGCATAGCGCAATTTTTTATTCTGCGCCCTACGGCGATGCTGGTGCAACCGGGTCCAGTCTATTGGCTGTCACTGGTAAACGCGATTTTTTGCACAGTGTTGCCGGTCTTCTTGACCATGACTGCCGTGGCACGGATCGGCGCCGCCAGTACGTCGCAAGCGAGTATGGTGGGGCCGATTGCCACCTTGTTTTTGGGCGTGTGGATTTTGAACGACCCGATCACGGGCTGGCAATTGACCGGCACTGGCTTGGTGCTGGCGGGGATGTATTTGTTGTCGTTGAAAAAATCCTGAGATTAATTCGAAGCTCTATTTGAATAAAAATATAGAAAGAGAAACAGTGAAAAAACGGATTGCACTGATTGCGCATGACAAGAAAAAAGACGATATGGTCGTGTTGGCAAAAGAGTACGCGCAGCTATTGCGTGAATGCACCCTGACCGCCACCGGCACCACTGGCGGGCGCCTGATTGACGAGGTC
>JAZKIX010000028.1:47927-53939 GCA_040384645.1 Pseudomonadota bacterium
ACGGTGGATCGCAAATTGTCTGGCCCGTTTGGTGGCGACTTGCAGATCGGCGCCTTGCTGGTGGACGGATATATCGACTGCATCATCTTCTTGCGCGACCCGATGACGCCGCAGCCGCACGAGCCGGACATCAATGCGCTGGTACGTGCCTGCGATGTTCACAATGTGGCATGCGCCACCAATTTATCCTCGGCGCGACTGCTGCTATCGCAGCTTGTGCTTCAGCATTCTGCCGTCTAATCTGAGCCATCATGAGCAAAGCAATCCGTATCCTTTCTGCCGGTGGCCCCGACGTCATGCAATACGTCGAGGTCGAGGTTAAATCACCCGGCCCCGGCGAAGCGCGGGTGCGCCAGCACGCTTGCGGCTTGAATTTTATCGATGTCTATTTCCGCACCGGTCTGTATCCGCAACCTCTGCCAGCCGGTCTGGGGATGGAAGCTGCCGGCGTGGTGGAAGAAGTCGGCGCTGGTGTTTCGCATGTCAAGGTTGACGATCGGGTCGCTTATGCCGGTGGCCCGCCTGGCGCGTATGCGCAAGAGCGCTGCATGCCTGCCGCCAGCTTGCTTAAATTGCCCGATGCAATCAGCTTTGAAACTGCTGCCGCCATGATGTTGCAAGGTTTGACGGTGCAATACCTGTTTCGCCGTACTTACCGGCTGCAAGCTGGCGAAACGATCCTGTTCCACGCGGCGGCTGGCGGCGTTGGCCTGATTGCTTGCCAATGGGCCAAAGCGCTGGGCGTCGATATGATCGGCACCGTCAGTTCGCCCGAAAAAGCCGCCCTCGCCAGTGCGCATGGCTGCACCCATGTGATCAATTACAAGACAGAAAATTTTGTCGAGCGTGTCAAGCAAATTACTGGCGGTAAAGGCGTGCCGGTGGTCTACGATTCGATTGGCAAGGATACCTTTACCGACTCGCTCAATTGCCTGGCGCCGCTTGGCATGATGGTCAGTTATGGCAATGCCTCAGGCCCGGTGCCACCGTTTGCGCTAACTGAATTGTCGTCGCGCGGTTCGCTATTTGTTACGCGTCCGACCTTGTTTGCCTATACCTCGACCCGCGAACAACTGGAGGCGATGGCGGCCGAACTATTCGGCATGGTCGAGAGCGGCGCGATCAAGATCGACATCCGCCAGCGTTATGCACTGCAAGACGTGGCGCAGGCACACCATGCGCTAGAGTCGCGCAAGACCGTCGGCTCGACCATCCTGCTACCTTAAAATTTAAACTGTATTTTTAACCACTTTCAAGCTATGCCAAATTCAAAAGATCCTACGCCAGCGACCCATTCAGAACCGGCCGCACCCGACCCGACAGGCGACGATGAGGGCACACCCAAATTTGGCCGTCTGTTGATTGTTCTGATTTTGGCCGTGATGTTGATTGGCGTAATTACTGTTGCCACGGAGGCTTACTATTCCTGAATTGTGCAGACTTGCAGTTTGTGTTGCGAAACTGCTATAAATGTGACATTTTTAGGGGAGTATCGGTGATAATTCGCCCTTATCCGCACAGTTTTATTGGCATGAATTAAATACATATGGGAGTATTTTTTTGATGGAAAACAGTCTCTGTGCCACCTTCGGGCGCAATCCGGCCCAGTTGTGTTTGCCCACGGCATGAATACGACACAGTTCCCTCCGACCGAAAGGCTGATGCCGAAATCCCGTCGCACCAGCATCTTGCGTCGCCTTGAGCCAATTGCCTCGACTCTTGCCACGACCCAGCTCGACACCTTCGCTTCCCGTCTGGCCGACACGCTGATGATGCACGCCGACCAGAGTCTGCGGCCAGCCGAAGCGCTTTCGTATCTGGATGCATTTAACGCGCTGACCAAGAATAATGCCCAATTCTGCGAAGGCGCCACGCGCCTGATTAGCCAAAGCCTGCAAAACGAAATCGCCGCGCTGGAAAAGCAAGTCAAGTCCAAAACCACCGAATTTGACGACGCTCCGATGACCATCGACAGCCCCGATGAAATCGAAGACCGGATCTTGATCACCAATCTGAGCGAAGCGATGGCGCTGGAACAGGCAGATGCCTTGTTGGCACTGCATACGCGTATTGCTTATCTTTTGCCCGGCAAGGAAATCGAGCCGGAAGCCAACCCCTTCCGGCCAGAATTATTTGTGCAAGCCGTATTCGCCGCATGGCGCGAATTTGATCCAGCGGTAGAATCGCGCCGCATGGTGTTTCGCCTGATGGAACCGACCTCGTTTTTACAGCTCAAGCCGATTTATCAGGCGCTTAACGATGCCCTTATCGAAAAAGGTATCCTGGTCGATCTGGTCGAAGGCAATGAAGACAAATCCGGCCACGGCGCAGTATCCAAATTGAGCATCGCCCAGCGCGAAAGCAATGACAAAATCATGGCCGAGCGGCGCGAACAGGCGCACCAGGCAAAGTTGCGCCAGATGCTGTCCGACGATGTCAACGACCTCAATTACCGTGGCCATTTATCGGTGCCCAACTTGTTTCCGACCGATTTTGCAGAAGTGGAGACGGATGGCGACGAGAGCGTGCCGGCCAATGCTGGCCTGCTGAGTCATTTAAGCCAGTTGCAAAAGCAAGTACAACTCAATCTGGAAAACGGCGATAGCGGCGGCGGTGCCGATGCGCTCAATCTAGCGCAAATCAAGAGCCAGATTCCCGACGGCATGCTAACCGCAGCCGATAGCAACACCATCGGCTTGATGGCAAAGGTATTCGATTGCATTTTTACCGATGACGACATCGCGCCTGAAATTCAATCCCTACTGGCGCCGATGCAAATTCCGGTTTTGAAGGCTGCACTGCTGAACCAGGCTTTTTTCTTTTCCGACGAACATCCGGCGCGGCGCCTGCTAGAAACCCTCGTCACAGTCAGCATAGGCTGGGATCGGACGCAGGGGCGGCAAGACCCGCTATTTCAAGCGATTAAAAATTGCGTCGACCGGGTTTTGCGCGAATTCGAGCAACAGGTCAATTTTTTCAGCGAAGTATTTGCCGAGCTTGAATCATTTCTGGCCGATGAAGAAAACCTGTCGGAAATCGCCCTGACCGGCCCCATCGCAGCTGCCCTGCAACAGGAAAAAATGTTGCAGGCAGAAGAATGGGCAAAGAGTGATGTCGCGGTGCGGATCGAAACCGGTGAAGTGGCTGGCTTTGTCGAAAATTTTCTTGAACAGCAATGGGTCAAAATATTGACGCTGGCGCATAGCGTCAAAGACGATCAGCCCAGCAAACTGGAAAACGCGCTAGAGATTATGGACGACCTGATCTGGAGCATGAAGCCGAAAAGCAACGCCCAGGAGCGCAAGGAATTGCTGGCAAAGTTGCCATCGTTATTGTCGCTGGTGAATGCCTGGCTCAATATGATCAACTGGGAAGGCGCTGATCGCAGCCAGTTTTTTACCCGTTTGGCAGAGCGCCATGCTTCCACTGTACGCGCCAGTTTGTCGCCACGCGGCCAGATCGAATTTGCCGTGAACGTCGCGCAAAAGGCTAGCGAGCGTCGTCTGAGCCGGCGTGCCAAAGGCAATAAGCCGAGTGCTGCCGAAGAGTTTTTGACCCAGGTAGAACGTATGCGGCTCGGGGTCTGGGTCACTTTCGAGAGCGAGAGCGGCGCCAAGAGCACAGCCAAATTGGTCTGGGTGAGCCCACGCCGGAAATTATTCCTGTTCACCAACCGCTTGGGGCAGGGCGCAGTCGCCATCACCACCACTGCCTTGGCGCAGCAATTGCTGGACAACCGCGCCTACCATGTATCGCGCGTCCCGGTAGTGGAAAGGGCGGTGGCCGAGATGCTTGACGATGTTGATCTGGCCCAGCCTTAATGCAGTGATTCTTTAATGCGGATTTTCAAAGAAAATGTAATTTGACCCAAAATCACTGACTTCGAAATACACCTTTTTTTCGTCCGAATCTGCCTTCATATTTAAATTTTCATCCAGTATCCCGTAGCCATAACGGTAACTGCGCGCCTTGCCGTCGTCGGTGCCAGTACCGGTCGTCATTTTGTCGATATTGACGAAGCGACGCACCAGTTTGTCGCCGGCATAAAATTCCAGTACACCGTTGGTGCCGGTCCAGTTTTGGACACTGCGGCTGATTTGATTTTGCTGCTCTTGGGTGCAAGAGCTCAGTGTCAATATTGCCAGTACCGATATTGCGGCGGTAAGCAGGGTGTGGCGAATTTTCATGGCGATAAGCTCTTTCGATAAATTGGTAAAATCGCATTCTGCATCATTTCACATAGGTCCACCACATCGCTATGTCATCTATTCAATCTGTTCCGTCCACAAGCGCCGCTTTGCCACTGCCAGCCGGCACCATTCGTCTACAAGATTATGCTCAGCCAGATTATTGGGTCGATACGGTCGAGATGGGTTTTGATCTTGATCCAGCCAATACCCGTGTGGCTACACGGTTGACCTTGCATCGGAATCCTGCTGCCAGCGGTCGCGATATCGTACTTAATGGGCAAGAATTAGAGCTGGCGCAGTTGCGCATGAATGGCAAGGATTTGGCTAAGCGTGCTTATCAAATCAGACAAGGAATTTTGCGAATCTTCGACGCGCCGGATGAAGTGGTTTTAGAGATTGAAACTGTCATCCATCCAGAAAAGAACACATCGCTGTCCGGCTTGTACGTCTCTAACGGTAATTTTTTTACCCAATGTGAAGCCGAAGGGTTTCGCAAGATTACTTATTTCCCGGACCGGCCCGACGTGATGGCCAAATTCACCGTCATGCTGCGTGCCGATAAGAAAAAATATCCGGTCTTGTTGTCGAATGGCAACCTGATCGAGCAAGGCGATCTTGCTGGCGGCCGGCATTACGCCAAGTGGGAAGACCCGTTTAAAAAACCGTCATATCTTTTCGCTTTAGTGGCCGCCAAACTGATTTGCCAGGAAGACCAGATCAAGCTCAAATCCGGTCGCAAAGCCTTGCTACAAGTGTGGGTGGAAGACGGCAACCTGGATAAAACCGAGCACGCCATGACCTCGCTCAAAAATAGCATACGCTGGGATGAGGAGCGCTACGGTCTGGAGCTTGATCTGGATCGTTTCATGATCGTGGCGGTCGGCGATTTCAATATGGGGGCGATGGAAAACAAGGGATTGAATATTTTCAATACCAAGTACGTCCTTGCTAATCCGCGCATTGCCACCGATGTCGATTACGCCAACATCGAAGCCGTGGTCGGACATGAATATTTCCATAACTGGACCGGCAACCGCGTTACCTGTCGTGACTGGTTTCAATTGTCCTTGAAAGAAGGATTGACGGTGTTTCGCGATCAGGAATTTTCCGCCGATATGATAGGCACCGCTTCCGGTCGCGCCGTCAATCGGATCGACAATGTGCGCGTGCTGCGGCAGGCTCAGTTCCCAGAAGATGCAGGTCCCATGGCGCATCCGGTACGGCCTGATTCTTATGTCGAGATTAATAATTTTTATACCGTCACCATTTATGAAAAAGGTGCGGAAGTGGTGCGTATGGTGCAAACCCTGGTAGGGCGGGAAGGGTTTCGCAAAGGCATGGATTTGTATTTCAAACGGCATGACGGGCAAGCCGTTACCTGTGACGATTTCCGGCTCGCCATGGCCAAGGCCAACGGTCGCGATCTGAAACAATTCGAGCGCTGGTATAGCCAGGCTGGGACGCCCCGCGTGGCGGTTGAAACGCAGTACGATGCGCAGGCCAAAACCTTTGACATTACCTTGTCGCAAAGCTGCTCGGCAACCCCAGGGCAAGCTAAGAAATTGCCGTTTCATATTCCGTTTGCTGTCGGCTTGCTGGATGCCGCAGGCAACGACATGGCGCTCGTGCTGGATCAAGCGAAGCAAACCGACACAACTGCAACCACCGTGTTGCTCGAACTGACCAAGGCACGACAAATCTTCCGTTTTGTTGGGGTGAATGAGATGCCGGTTCCGTCATTACTGCGCGATTTTTCGGCGCCGGTGATTGTCGATTACGACTATGCGGATGCCGACTTGACGCATTTATTTACCCACGATTC
>JAZKIX010000028.1:53949-66127 GCA_040384645.1 Pseudomonadota bacterium
GATTCCGATCCTTTCAACCGCTGGGAAGCAGGTCAAAGGCTGGCGATGCGCTGCCTTTTGAATTTGACACATGCAGTGCAAAACGGCCAGCCGCTGACGCTTGATCTAGCGTTCATTGATGCGCAGCGCAAGGCATTGAACGATGCTTCACTTGACCCCGCATTTCGTGAACTGGCCTTAAGCTTGCCATCGGAAGCGATGATTGCTGAACAATTGGCAATCGTTGACCCGCAAGCGATTCATACGGCAAGGCAGTTTGTGCGAAAAGCGATGGCGCAATCGATCAAGGGTGATTTATTGACGGCTTACGAAGCGAACCTGACCTTGGGCGCGTATCGTCCAGATGCCGAATCTGCCGGCAAACGTGGCTTGAAAAATCTTGCCTTGAGCTATTTGCTGGAATGGTCGGATGAATCAACGGTTCAGCTTGCAAAGGTGCAGGCTGAGCAAGCTGAAAATATGACGGATCGCGTCGCCGCACTGGCAGCCTTGATTAACTCTGGATCGAAGGGTGTTAAACCAATTGCGGCAAAGGCGTTACGGCAGTTTTATAGTGAATTCAAAAATGAAGCCTTGGTCATCGACAAATGGTTTAGCTTGCAAGCGACGGCTAATACGACCGATGTCAAGGCGGTGCGCAAGTTGATGTTGCATCCAGCTTTTACTTTAAAAAATCCGAATCGTGCGCGTAGTCTGGTGCTGAGTTTTTGCAACGGTAATCCAGCCCAATTCCATGCGGCGGACGGTAGTGCTTACGCTTTTTGGGCTGAGCAAGTGATCGCACTAGATGCAATCAACCCGCAAGTTGCGGCCCGTCTGGCACGCAGCCTGGATCGCTGGCGCAAGTACTCGCCAGCATTGCAGCTCAAGATGCAACAAGCCTTGCAACGGGTCGCCAAAGCTAAAAAAATATCCAAGGATGTATTGGAAATTGTGAGCAAGGCGCTGGCTTCCTAATCATCCGAAGCATGTGCGCTGGCGAATAGAAATTATTTGTAATATCAAGAAAAGAGACATCATGAAACGTATCAGTCTTACCCAGCATCTGGTCGAGGAACAGCGACAGAATCACAGCGTACCGGGCGAATTGCGCTTGCTGATTGAAGTGGTTGCGCGCGCCTGTAAAACCATCAGTCACGCCGTTGGCAAAGGCGCATTAGGTGACGTACTCGGCAGTGCGCATAGCGAAAATATTCAGGGCGAAGTCCAAAAAAAGCTCGACGTCATTTCCAATGAAATCCTGTTAGAAGCAAATGAGTGGGGCGGCCATCTGGCGGCAATGGCGTCGGAAGAGATGGAGTCGATACACCCAATCCCTAATCGCTATCCGATGGGCGAGTATCTGCTCTTGTTCGATCCTCTAGATGGATCAAGCAATATTGATGTCAATGTATCGATAGGCACTATTTTCTCGGTGTTGAAAGCACCGGATGGCATGGTTACACCAAGCGAAGCCGATTTTTTACAGCCGGGCAGCAAACAAGTTGCCGCAGGCTACGCGGTATATGGCCCTCAAACTGTGCTGGTTTTGACTACCGGAAATGGCGTAAATTGCTTTACGCTGGATCGGGAAATGGGTTCCTGGGTTTTGACCGACCAAAATATGCGAATACCGCTGGAAACCAAAGAATTCGCCGTCAACACATCCAATTCACGCCATTGGTATCCACCGGTAACGCGTTATATCGATGAAATGCTGGACGGAATCAATGGCCCGCGCGGCAAAGACTTTAATATGCGCTGGATCGCGTCAATGGTGGCGGACGTGCATCGGATATTAAATCGCGGCGGTATATTTTTGTATCCCGCCGATACCCGCGATCCAACCATGCCGGGCAAATTACGTTTGATGTACGAAGCCAATCCAATGGCTTTCATCGTCGAACAAGCCGGTGGTGCCGCGACCGATGGTCGGCAACGCATCATGGATATCCAGCCGCAAAAATTACATCAGCGCCTGCCGGTATTTCTCGGTTCAAAACACGAGGTGGAACTGGTTACTGCTTATCACAAGGCATAAATGATCTCGACCGGTGCGCTTTCAATACGTTCTTAAGGATTCCAAAGCGCCAAACGCGCTGATATAATGCGCATCAGTCTGTCAGCTCGAAGACACGTGTGCCGGTGTAGCTCAGTTGGTAGAGCAATTCATTCGTAATGAAGAGGTCGGGGGTTCGACTCCTCTCTCCGGCACCAGTTAAGCAACAACAAGCGACAAAACGTTCGCAAAGTACTGCAAAATCCCTTGGCGTTGATCGTGCAAGGGATTTTTTTTGCGAAAATTTTCCTGAATGGCTACTCAACCGCCTTTCCTAGATCAGGCTTTTATTCGGAGTTGCAGGCTTTTAAATAGACGCATCTCACCATAACGATGGGAAGAGGAATTCATAAGCAAATTAACAATGTAAAGTCATTGAGATATTTTCTATAAATGCTTATAGTTAAATTTGGGCAATCGGCGAGAATTCGTTTTAGTACATTGAGGAGTTAAATTTTCATGGCGTATAAAACGCATCCACTGTTTTATTTGTTGAGTCTGTGTATTTTTAGCCTGTACTACTACTATTACAATCACACAGTTATAGAGCAAACAGGGTTAACTATCGATTCACTCTGGACAATAGTTAAATTTGTAATGATGTACGGCGGCGCGTTTACCCTTGCCGCATTTGTTTTTGACTCGTGGCGTCTTAAACACTCGGCTGCCCTGTCATTTGGTATATGGTTTTTTGTATATTTAATAATGATCACTTTTAAAAACGCTGATTTTATGAGGGTTTATCCGGAAGGCGGGCAGTGTCTGATTGTGCCGATTACTGTTTATCCTTTAATCGGAATAAGCATGTTACTGGGGCATTGTATTGGCCGTGTTATGTGGGTTTTTAAAGATGAGGAGTGGAAAAAAGCACATGGTTAGCTAGGTTTATAATCATGACTAATAAATTGCACTTTGTCTTTGTTAATCGATACTGCAAGCATTTCGCGTTAATTCCCCCATAAAAAAAGCCGCGTGTTGCGGCTTTTTTGTAATGATTCACCTTTATCGACGTCCATGTCCACCATGCCGGCCGTCACGAAAACCGTGATGCCAACGATGTCCTCGGTGGCCAGAATAAACGCCGAGGCCAAACGAAATTGACGGCCCAACATAATATGGAACACCAAACCAAGGGTTGATGTAGGTCGGCGCAACGAACATTGGCTGAGGCATCTCGTCAACGGTATACCACTCGCCTTCATCATCCCAACTGACTGGTGCACGAGTGGCCACAGGTTGATAGACGGCACAACCTCCGAGCGACGATGCGACTACTAACGCAAATATCAGACGTTTTGTTGCGCCGTTCAGTAGTGTGTTCATGGTAGCCCCCTAGACCAATAATCCATTAGTTGCAGATTAACTTCCGTCGTTCATCAAATTTACAGGCTGTTACATTGATGTGGGGTAAATAGGCGGTACGGTCGTTACAGCCAATATCCCATCGATCTAGCGAACCACTCTTTGATCCGGTCAATATTTGGACGCTTTACCCATTGCTCTATGTCTATTTGTTTGGAGTCGCGCAAGTCTTCTTTAAATGCGTTTTCCATCTCTTGTCCAAAAGGTTCGCCAAGCACGATTAAATTGATTTCATTGTTATGCATAAAACTTCGGGTATCGATATTGGTTGATCCGACGGTCGACCATACGCCGTCAATGACCGCTGTTTTTGCATGTAATACCGAGATTTGTAATTCAAACAGCTTAACGCCACTTTCAAGCAATTGAGTATAAAACGATCTCCCGGCATGGATGACTAGGCTGCTATCGGATACGCCAGGCAATATGATCTGCACATCGACACCTCGCTGCGCTGCTTTGCATAGCGCGTCAATGCTCTGGCTGTCGGGTACGAAGTATGCGGAGGTGATATGGATAGATTTTTGGGCTTGTTGGATGGCCAGAATATATGCTTTGTAAATTGCATAATCGCCTTTGGGTTCGCTGGCAAGTACACGGACAATTTCGTCCCCGGTCGGTGTCAACTGCGGAAATAGATTTCGATCCGCCAAGTCTTCCTTACTTTGTTTAAGCCAGGTGTCGAGAAAGATCCACTGAAAGGATGCTACTGCCGGCCCTTCGATTTTCAAATGCGTGTCGCGCCAGCCAATTTTATCTTCATTCTTTTTGCCTGAGCGAAATAGTGAACCATTGGAATAGGTATTGCTGATATTAACGCCACCAGCAAATGCAACTTTTCCATCGACAATCAAGATTTTCCGATGGTCGCGGTTATTAATCCGCCAGCGCCCAACCCGTGCGAAAGGATTAATTGGATTAAATGCTACCAACTGGATGCCAGCATCACGCATACGGTCGAAGAAGGTGGCAGGCGTGCCGATCGTGCCGACACTATCGTAAATAATCCTGACCTGTACGCCTTCTTTTTGCTTGGCGATCAGTAGGTCGGAAAAACGCTGACCTAATGGATCTTGGTCAAAGATGTACGTTTCCAAATTGATGTGATCATGTGCTTGGGTAATGGCATCGATCATGGATAAGATTGTCTGAGGGCCATCAAATAGCAAGACGACTTTATTACCCGCTATCAGGGGAGTGCCAGTTGCGGCTTCTTCCAATGTGGCGAGCGCGTTAATGTCGATGGGGGCTTTCAACCAACGTTTTGCCAGTAATGCACTAGTCTTTTTTGCACTCAGAGTGCCGTGCGCGGTGGTAACCGTAGGTGTTAAATTGGGCGACAGCGAGGTATTTAAATATTGGACGTCGGGTAGGGTGGCGCAGGCAGGTAAAAATAAGACGAAGCTGAATGCAAGTAACAAAAAAAAGCGTTCGGCTGCATTATGCAGTCGATGTTTTAAAGCGTTATGCGGCAGGGGGAAATGTGCACGCGATGTATCGCCTGGCGTTGACAAATGCGTGGCGTGCATAGTTTCCCTGCATGGTGTTATTGATAGCTGAAACTTAAACACCGCGACCAGATATGAGTCGCAGTAAAACCATGACCACAGCAATGACCAACAATACGTGAATAAAACCGCCGATGGTGTAAGAGGTGACTAAGCCAAGAAGCCACAGAATAAGCAATACGACTGCAATTGTATAAAGCATGATATTTCTCCAGTGTTTTTAAAAGTACTAATTTTGCGACAACACAAAATTTATATCGTTAGCGATAGCAAACTTACTTCAACCGCATATCGTTTTTGACGGACTTCACACCGTCAATGGTGCGAGCGACCTCGATGGCTTTGGCAATATTGTCTTCAGACCGGACGAAGCCGCTTAACTGCACAATGCCCTTGAATGTCTCGACATTAATTTCGGCGGCTTTCAGGGTCGGCTCATTGAAGATGGCGGCCTTTACTTTGGTCGTGATGACTGTGTCATCGACATATTGACCTGTGCTTTCCTTGGTTGGGCTGGATGCACAACCAACGACGCCCGTCATGAGTGAGACAACAAAAATAGCGCTGAGCAGCTTATGGCATTTCATATCGATTTCTCCTAAAAAATAATGCAGTTGGTGTTACGAATAGTCACGAAGTACACTGCGGCAATGAAAGCAATTCCACTGTAATATTTCCAGTGCCGGAATAATTTATCGCTGCAATTGACCACGCATACTGTTTGATCAATACGTTCAGATTACAGAATGTTGCCTTGCGCATCTGTTCGCTAGCACACGTAGACCCACATTTTCTGCACATGAAAAATTGAGAGAGGCCCAATTAAATGGAAGAGAAGTGGCAGGGAACATAATTTGTATAAGCGCTATTTAAGCCACCGTTTGTCGATAATAGATTGCGGTGCACGCTTAAATTTCCCCAAGGAGAGGAAGCTATCGTTGAGTGCCCTTGGAGCGATCAGATTGGGCTATAGGTTTGATAGCGGGAGGCGGCGCAAGTTTGCTTTTTGCTTGCAGCAAAAGCTTGGCACATGGGCTGTCTTCATTTTCCCCCTTATTAATTAATGGAAGCAAGCCCACCGCTGCCGGCGCCAATGCGGCGAGCGCTACAGCGCTGCCTGCTTTCAATGCCAGTACGCCTTTGTCCACACTTACTTTGGGCTGCTTGAAGCTGCCTGTAACATAAAATGGTGCGCGTAAAGACAATAGCCGCAACCCCTTACTGTCGGGCGTGATCTTTAGATTAAGCTGTTCTTCTTTTAAACTGGCATCGCCTTCCACCTGGACTATTGATTCGTCGGTATCGACCACAAATGTACGTGCTTGCATCAAGCCGTCCTTTAGTACGAACTCGCTGGCCATGCAATTGATCTTGATCTGCTTGTCGCCGGTAAGCTTGATCAAGGCAATGTTGCCTAGATTAAGGCCTAGTTCTTCCAATAATAATTTGCTGATGCTGCCATGCTCTATCAGCATTTTTGCTTCGCCATTGGCGCTGCCGAGTATGCTTGCAACGGAGTTGCCGGTGGCACTCAGTGCTACTTGACCGTCGATGGCACCAAGACTGGCTTGCATCTTTTTTACGGTAGGGAATAACTGCTTGAGCTTCAAATGCCGGATTGTTATTTTCATTTCCGATTGCATTGCTTTGTGGCGGCCATCAAGCTTGATATTGCTACTGATATTGCCATCGGCAATACCGAAATTAAGGGGTAGTAAGGACAACACGCCGTCTTTCAATCCTATCTTTGCCTCGACATCGCCCAGTGGGAGATTTTTCGGGCCTCGAACTAGTTTTCCTGCAGCAAACTGTACATCGATATCGATGTTTTGCCAGCGTTCTGTGCGGAATCGATCCACCGGAAAAACTTTGTCGCTTTCTATACCCGAGTCGTCGGTCGGCGTAGTAGTGGTGGCTTTCAACTGATCATCATCGGCTGCATTGTCGTTTGGCGGGCTACCAAGCAGCGGCCCCAGGTCGCGTAAGTGGAGTTGGTTGGAAGTGACCTTTCCTTTCAGGAGAGGGCGGGTGGCGCGCGACTGATATTCGAGCGTGCCACCAATGTCGCTAGCACCGACTTTGCCGCTGAATTTCTCATAGGTCCAATCGCCGCCATAGGAGTTCAGCGTGCCGGTCAAGTGGCCTTCAGTGCTATACGGCGGTGTTTCAGGTAAGACCACGCCAGTTAGTGCATATAGCTGTGCTAGGCTGGGGCCTGACAAATGCAAACGCATATCAAGCGCTGCCAGTTGGCGCGGCTTGCTCAAGGTGCCGCTAGCCGTCAATTTGGTTTTGCCTACTTGCAAGCTCGCAGCGACCGGATAAGGGGCGGTTTGACTTTGCAGCGACATCAACGCGCCCGCATTGCCGGAGCCAGTCATTTTTTCGCCATTGAATGTGCCTGCGATTTTCCATTGCAGGTCGCGATGGTCGCCGGCACCCTCAGTCATAGTGTCGAAGGAGGCGTTCAACTTTATGTGTTTGACGGCATCCCTAGCATTTAACTTCCCATCCTCGATTGATAACTTTTGGAATTCGATTTGCGATGGAGAAGGTGTGTCCGACTGCCGGAATGTCCAATTATTTTTACCATCGGCAGTGCGTTCCAGATTGAGGATGGGGCGGATTGCGACGAGATCTGAAATGATAAGTTTGCGCGTCAATATCAGCGGTATTGGACTAAACGAAAACGATACTCGCTCCACTTGTGCCATCGGCGGCGTGGTATTCAACTCGCTCGGATTGCCTATGGTGATGCGTTCCGCCGTAATGTGTGGCCAGTTCAACCAAGTCTGCCAACCGGTGTTGCCTACAGGTGGCGCGACCCAAGTCAGTGCCAGATTGCCTTCGATGCTGACGTTGCGACCTATGGCATTACTTAAACGCGTATTGACCCATGGCTTGGCGCGGTTCCAATCCATATTTAGTACTAACACTACGGCGATGGTCGACAGCACCAGTACGGCTGACGCAATACTGAGGCCGATGATTTTCTTGCGGCGTGTCATTGTCATCATGGTTGAGATTATTCAAGGGTCTAAAAACGCAGTGTTTATATGCAACTGCGGTCGCGATCACAGACCAAGGAAGACTTAACGAAAAAACGTGCTGTTACCAAATATGCCGATCAAGCCTATTACGATCAGATAAATAGCCACGATGTAGTTAAGCAAGCGTGGCGCTGACAAAATTAAGATTCCGGCGATCAGCGAGATCAAGGGTGCGAGAGATAAATTGATGTTCATGTAAAACCTTTCGGCAAATCATTGAGGGATACGCAAGCCTTTAGATGGTGTAAATGACCGCATCTGCACACCTTATCTGATGTTGTGGCGGCCAATCTGTACGTTGGCGTACAGATTGGCGCGGAGAGGAATGGATTTTTCACCAGTATTGGTGCCACGTTTTGCTTCTAAAGCGACAATTTATACTGGGTACAGTATTTTTTAAAGTGCAATAAATACCTGCGGGTAAGGATGTTTTTTCGTATATACCCCCTCGATTAGTTGAATATTTGATCGATCATGGCTTGAAAATTTTCCTGCGGAGCTTGTTATAGATTGCCGCTGAAAGGTTCTTAATGAGTTAAATGCCCGCGTCAACCTTCTGTATTGGCATCGCTGGCATGAGGGTTTGTTGGCAGATGTTTTGTGCCGGTTTTTTGTGTATCCAGGCAGAAAACAATTGTTATGTGTGCCAGCGTACTGAAGCGGGCATCAAGTCGGTCTATAACGTTATCCATCGGCACAGCACATCCGTTTTTAACAAAACGACGTTGCTCGGAAATTGGAATTTTGTAAGCGGAAAAAATATCGCTTGCAGCCTATCGACAAAAAATGGAGAACAGCGATGATCGAAATAACACAGGTCCATTGGACAAAATTAGCAGCAAGCATTGCGGTAGTAGCACTGCTAACAACCGGCTGTGGCAGCATGAAAGTGCCGGCCACCACAGAGGTGGCGGTGTCGAATGCGGCTGTCAGCGACGCTGCTAATTCGGGTGCTTCAGAATTTGCCCCGATCGAAATGAATTCAGCGCGCAGCAAAATGGCGCAAGCTAATAAAGCGCTGGCCGATAAAGATTATCAACTGGCACGTGAGCTGGCAAGTCAGGCCCAAGCCGACGCCAAGCTGGCACAAAGCAAGGCGCAATCGGCCAAAGCGAAGGCTGCATCAGATGCCTTGCAAGAAGATATCAGGGTCTTGCGTGAGGAACTCGATCGCGCCAATAAGTAAGACCTGCTGCCAATACCGCATTCATTTCAAAAGGAAATCAAGATGAAAACATTTCGTTTAGCCCCCGCTCTATTGTTAGCTGCCGCCGTATTAGGTGGATGTAGCTCAATGCCGAAAAATAATTTGGCCTTGGATGAGGCGCGCCGCGATTACAGCGCGGCTGAGAGTGATCCTAAAGTCAGTTCGTTGGCGGCGCTTGAGCTAAAGCTAGCCAGTGAGGCATTGTCCCAAGCCAATGACGCCTGGGCCAAGAAAGAGGGCAATGACCGGGTTGACCGTTTGGCCTATGTTGCGAAACAAAAAGTTGCGCTGTCGCAAGAAGTGACGCGTAAAAAATTGGCGGAAATGGAAATCGCCAATACCGCTAAGGAACGTAATCGTATCTTGCTTGCACAACGAACCAGAGAGGCTGATCAGGCCAAATTGGCGGCGGACGCGGCGCTGAATCAAAAGTTGATCGCTCAGGGTGCTACTGCTGAAGCCCGGCAGCAAGCGTTGCAGGCCCAAGAGAATGAACGTGAAGCGCAACGCCAAAAGTTAGCTGCGTTAGATACTGCGTCAGATGCCAATATGCAGAAAAACAATGCTGTGGCTGAAGCGCAAGAAGCGCAGCGTCAAAAGCTGGCAGCGATCGATACTGCGATGGATGCACAAATGCAAAAAGATTCTGCGGTCGCAGACGCGCAAGATGCACAACGTAAAGCGGACGAAGCACAACTTGCCGCAGCCGAAGCCAAGCGCCAGAAAGACGACGCAGAAATGCGTGCCGCTAATTTAGAAAAACAACTCAATGAATTGGCGGCAAAGCAAACCGAACGCGGCCTCGTGATTACGCTGGGTGATGTTTTGTTCGACACCGACAAAGCAGATTTAAAACCACAGGGTTTGCGTAGCGTCCAAAAGCTGGGTGATTTTCTCAAGCAATATCCAAAACGTACAGTTCGGGTCGAAGGTTTTACCGATAGCACTGGCGACGCGCAACACAATCAAGATTTGTCGGAACGGCGCGCATTGTCAGTTCGGAACGCTTTGCTGGCGATGGGTATAGGCCCTGATCGTATTGCCAATCGTGGCTATGCTTCGGCTTATCCGGTTGCCAGCAACGATACGCCCTCGAATCGTCAATTGAACCGTCGGGTTGAAATCATTATTTCGGAAGATAACGGCAAGATCGCCCCGCGCTGATTTGTTATTGGAATTTGTCGAAGTGTTTGGTTGCACGCCTTCCAGCGAACGCACGTCGTGCCTAAGTAAACTTGTGGCTAGACATTGGCGTAGTAATTTTTTAGGAGAAATACATGAATAATTTATCCGCCCAAGGTAATTTTTCCAACATGTCAGCCATCGACACCGCGGCCATTCGCGAAGCTGCAAGGAATATGGAAGATGGAGCAGTTACTTCCGGCTATAAGGGCAATCGCGAGCAAATTATTGCCTTGCTTAACGGTGCGCTAGCTACAGAACTTGTTTGTGTAATGCGCTATAAACGCCACTATTACACTGCGTCCGGCTTAGAAAATGCACCAATCAAGGCTGAATTTCTTCAGCACGCGCAGGAAGAAGAGGCACACGCGAATTTAATCGCTGAGCGCATTGTCCAACTTAATGGCGATCCTGATTTCAACCCCGCTACCTTGTTGCAGCGCAGTCACGCTGAATACGACGAGTCGGATGACATCAAAGCCATGATCAGGGCGAACTTGATTGCTGAGCGCGTTGCGATTGAATCGTATCGCCAGATGATTGAGCAAATTGGCGATACCGATCCAACGACTACCCATATGTTGGTAGGCATTATGGCGATGGAAGAAGAACATGCCGACGACATGCGCGATTTATTGGCTTAACGCCGGCACCCAATATCGATAGTTATTTGTAGTCGTGGTTAGACTTTAATAACTAGTCGATTGCATCACGAAGTGGTTTTTTTAGGCAGCGCTAGTGGGTATCTAAAGACCTTTTGGCGCAACTTTAATTTTTCTTAGGAGCTATATCATGCAAGAAGTCACTCAAAATTCTAACAATACACATGCCGCAGCCAAAGCAATCGGAACTGATGTCAATACCTTGGTAAAAGATGCGCAAGCCCTATTCCAATCGGCTGCTACCTTAACCGGTGAGCGTGCAGATGAGCTGCGTACCAAGGGTATGCGTCTGCTGGACACAGCATTGTCGAAAGCCCAAGTCGCGCAAGCAAGCGCATTGCAAATGGGTAAGGAAATGGCTGTCAATGCGGATGATTTTGTTAAAGAAAATCCGTGGCGCGCCATCGCTGCTTCAGCCGGCGTTGGCCTGTTACTGGGTGTTGTTCTCGGCCGTAAATAATCTAGTCGTCCATTAGAAAGAAAGCGCGGATATGGAACATCAAGAACTTGAACCCACGTCAGCAGCGCAAGGTTTGTTCGCCGGCATCAGAGCGGTAGCAAAAAATAGCGCCGGTTTGTTTTTAAGCCGGATTGAATTGGCTGCTGTGGAGTTGGCTGAAGTCCGGGATCAAGTTCTTGCGCTTTCGCTGGCGTTTGCATTAGGCATACTTGCAGTTTGGTTTGCTGTCGCGTATTGGACTGCGCTGGCGGTGTGGCTCACGTGGGAATCCCTGGGTTGGAAAATATTGTTCGCTTTCGCTGCTGGCTTTACGTTGCTTGCGATAGGCCTGCTCTGGTATGCACGATCCGTTGTAACTCGAGGCAAATTATCGTTGCCCGCAACCATGACCGAACTACGATGCGACCGTGATTCATTTCTTTGAACAATTTACTGAAGCGGAGCGGCAATGGCGAATTTAGAAAATCAACCGCAATCCCTGGCGGAACGCAAAAAACAAATACTGGCCGAAGGGGCAGCTTATCGTGCCTGCATTGTGCTAGCAACGCAATCCATTAAATCGGGATTCCGGTTAGATCTGCTGGCGCGTAGTGCCGCTAATCAGGCGCTTCATCTGATTTCGGCCAAAACAGGATATTTTCTAGGAAATTTGCGCGAAGTTAAAGAAGGAAATTTTGTTTGAGATCGAACATAAGGATATTGCCAAGAT
>JAZKIX010000029.1:0-8648 GCA_040384645.1 Pseudomonadota bacterium
GCGATTTTTCCAGCAAAACCATTTCGATTCCCATCAGCAATGATGGCCTGGTAGAAGGCTTGGAAACCTTTTCGGTCACCCTATCCACCCCTAGCGGCGCTGCGCTAGGCAAACTGAAAACAGTCGTTGTCAGCCTGATCGATCCCTTTGCAGTCAATAACACCATGCCAGTAGGCTGGACCGTATCGTCCGGTGCCAATGCCGGCTGGTCGATTGCCACCGACCAGGCATTGGAAGGTACGTACAGCCTGAAGTCCAACCCGATAGGCAATTTGCAGAAAGCACAAATCGAGGTCAGCAAACTATTCCTAGCCGGTAGCCTGACTTTCTCACGCAAGGTATCGAGCGAAGGCAGCGCCGACTTCCTGCGTTTTTACATTGACGGCGTGTTGCAGCAATCGTGGACGGGCCTGCTCGACTGGAACACGTTCAGCTTCCCGATTAGCGCCGGCCAGCACACCCTGCGCTGGTCCTACGAGAAAAACAACGCGAATGCCTTCGGCAGCGATGCCGCCTGGATTGACGGCGTCGTCTTGCCACCATTTATCGTAGCGCCCGCTGCGCCGATCATCAACGGCCTGGCGGCTAGCCATGGCAGCGCTATTGTGAGTTTCACCGCACCTACCAACAATGGCGGCAGCCCAATCACCGGCTATACCGCTACTTGCAGCGCCACCGGCAAAATCACCAAAACCGCGACGGCAAGCGGCTCGCCGATCACCGTCAGAGGATTGATTGGCGGCGTTGTTTATGCATGCTCGGTCGTGGCGACCAACGCCATAGGCAGCGGTACTTCTTCCGCCACGCTGCAAGTTACGCCGCTACGAGCGAAAACAAATCTGGCACCGATTCTATTGATGTTGCTTTAAAGCGAGTTGCTGTTGCCGTCCTTGATACGCGCGCAGGTGCTGCATTGCACTTGCGTGCGACTAAAAATTCCAGCCCTTTTTGTGATAATAATACTGCCTGGTGTATTTTTTAAGGCGCAATTAATACGTGCGGCAGGAGTAGCATTTGTTCATATACTCCCCTCAAATTCTCTCTAACAGCCAGGACTGTTAATTGTTTGATGGCCTATGCTTTGACGCGCCGGTTTTGTCTGTGATGTTGATTTTGTTTTTGACTTACCCCGCTTGGGACGTAGCAATTTGCGTGCTGCAGAAAATGGATCAGAAATGAACGTTGTCTGAGCGTAGCGAGTTTCGTTCATTTCCCATTTTTTGCAGCACACAAATTGTGCTGGAGCGCAGCGTAAGCACCCGACAGGGCAAGTCTTGCGGTCGCCTTTTCTTGGTGACTTCTTTTGCGACGTGCAACGGGCGAAGCAAAAGAAGTAACTCGCCTGCCGGGGCGACACCCGGCTTGTCTCAGAATAGGTCGATCTATTCAAAACAATTAAACAATTAACAGCCCTGCTCTAACAGCGAGGACTGTTAATTGTTTGAGTTCCCGTAGGATGCGCCGTGCACACCAACCGCGATCATGGCTAACCGTGGTGCGTACGGCGCACCCTACGGGCATTTTTTTGTATGTGCTGACGTTTTATTGAAACAATTAACAGCCCTGCTCTGATACCGGGCATCGGATCGATACCAGCCCATGCGCTCCCCCGTAGGCAGCGCACTTCACTTCCAATCTAACCCTCACAAAAAAACACTACTTAATCGGCATGATATAAAGGCAATGCTTTTATTTTTCACTCCTTATTTTCCGACCAAGGACAATTTTTTTGGCAAACCTTGTCTTCTAAAAATTTGCGCGACGATCCCCCGCTACATTCACCTAACAGGAGTTCCATGCTTATGTCACTCAAACGCACTCTGTGCGACATCGTCCACTCACCACGACACGCTCTCGGAAAATCCCAGTTCACATGGATAGCCGGCCTATTATTGACCCTGTCGGCTACAGTGGCAACAGCGTCGTCGACCAGTGTCACTCTGACAGCCGTTCGTGCCGATCCCCTGCGCGGGGTCAGCGAGATAGCATCAGGTACTGCGCACACTTGCGCGGTAAGCTCTACGGGCGGCGTTAAATGCTGGGGTGACAACCAGTTTGGACAGGTTGGCGAGAAAGGGCCTGCTTGGAAGGTGTTAGTGCCGACCGAGGTCAGGGGTCTAAACGGTGACATAACTGCCATCGCGGCCGGCAGCTCTCATACCTGTGCTGTATCCGCGCTGGGCGACATACAGTGCTGGGGCTCAAATCCGGTGGGCGAACTAGGCAATAACGCCCACACAAACAGTGCAATGCCAGTCAATGTCATCGCTTCAGGAAGCAAATTTAGCGCGGTCGCCGCTGGCTTAAACTTCACTTGTGCACTCACCACCACGGGTGCAGTACAGTGCTGGGGCTGGAACGACAAGGGCCAGTTGGGCAACGATTCCCTCACCTCCAGCCCGATACCGGTGCAAGTGGCAGGGCTTGTATCGGGCGTTAAAGCAATTGCCACGGGAAGCAAGCATGCCTGTGCATTGATGAATGCAGGCACAGTGAAATGTTGGGGCAATAATTTCTTCGCTCAGTTGGGCGACGGTTCTCAAGCACAAGGTCTGAAACCGGTCGATGTGTCCGGCTTGGATGCGCAAGCGATAGCAATTGCTGCTGGTGCACATCATACTTGCGTGATCACCGCTGGCGATACGATGAAATGCTGGGGTGCTAACTACAGCGGCCAGCTTGGCAACAATTTCGTCCCGCAGGCGAACTCAGCACCAGTCGATGCAAGTCTAATGACCAGCCCGGTAAAGGCGCTGGCTTTAAGCGATCACTTTACCTGCGCGGTGACCAAGGCTGGCGGCGTCGAGTGCTGGGGTTTAGGTTTTGGCAATACGGTTCGTTCGATGTCAATCCCTGGCCTCGCTACAGGCGCCACGCACATTTCCGCAGGCATGTTCGGCTTCAGTGCAATCACTGCGAACGGCGAAGTGAAATCATGGGGCAGCAATAGCAGCGGACAATTTGGCGACGCAACTAATGTTGGCGACCATCTCGGCAGCGCTCTCAGCGGCGAGTCGCCAAACTTTGCTTTGCCCAAACGTCCAGTCACCCTGATCGCGACGATTTCTCGAGCCAGTTCGACCAACCCTGGCAGCGTCGCCTTCATGGACGGCAACACTCCCATTATTGGCTGCGAAGCGACTCAACTCGATATTTCCGGTCGGTATTTATGCAAGCTCAATACACTCCCGGCTGGCAATCATGCGATTAAGGCAGTGTATTCAGGCAGCGAGATTAGCGGTATCCCACCCGGCATATCGCCCGTCCTGGTTCTTGGCGTCCGGCGTCCGCTCAACCTTCCCGCGTTACTGTTGCCATTATTTTGATGACACCGTGAGTCTGAACCAAGGATGATTTTTATATCTTCCTGTAGTTCGGAATAAACACCACGTGATATTTTCAATCCCATCGCGTGTGACTCAAACTTTGATACTCTTTCATTGGGAATCTCCTTCTCTTGGTCGAGACAGAAGATTCTCAGCGACCGACGTATGGTCAAACCTTGGTGCGTCCCCCGGCAGAGCCGGGGGGTTTTACCTTATTAAATTCAGAGCAATGCTCATTTTCTGCTCGCTTGAACTACCGCTTCCGACAAATCCATTTAGGAATTTAGATCAGGCCTTTGCTCTAAATGTTTCTGAAACCTCAATGAATGATTGTAATATCTGCCGGTTCCATGTCGGATCAGCCCAAGATTTTTGTGATGAGGTTTCTATGCACGTTTCAATTTCTCCTAGCTATCGCATCGGTTCACTGTCTCTCATCGTCGCTTTTTTTGCGATGGGCGGAACAGCTTGGGCCATTGACCCGCCCAGCATCAGCACGGCAACCATTGCTGGCGGCAGCATCAACCTCGTCGGCGCCGGTTTTGGCACCAAGCCGCAGGCCGCACCGCACCATTTTGAAGACTTCGACAGCCGCACGCCGGGCGCATTGCCAGCCACATTTGGCTACGTCAATTATGGTGGCTTTGGCGGCGTTACTTCGGTGGACAACGCCGTCTCCTACAGCGGCGGCAGCGCCCTGCGCCATCAACCGCATTCTGGCGCAGTCTCTGGCAGCGACGTGGACGAATCTTTCCCACATATCGCGGTGCGTGGTTTTAGTTCAACCGAGCTTTATCTCAGTTACCGCCTGAAGTTTAAAACCAATATGGGTTCGCGTATTGCTCAACTCAAGTTCAACCGCAGCGGCATGGAAGTGGCTAATTCCCACGGTGGCCCATGTTACGGCAGCCGTCCCAAATTTCGCTCAAGCTATTACCCTAACGGTCCCAGTGTAAATCGATATTCTGCAGACAAAACCTTGGCCTTTTTACAGGGTGGAATAGAAACCGACGATGTGCCCGTCGTGATTGACGAAGGCTGGGTCGGCGAAAAATTTCCCGGTCCTGCGCAGGTTATATTGGAAGACACCTGGGTCCAGGTAGAAGAATATTATCGTCTCAATGACATCGGCCAATCCAACGGCGAACACGTGACCTATGTCAATGGCCACCGCAACTTTGACCACCACCAGCTATTGCTGCGTCACGACGCCAGCAAGGTGATCAACTGCAGTTACCTGGTCATCGGTATGGATTATTGGATCAATTCGCCGCGTACCAATCCCAACCAGATCAATGCACCCACGGTCTGGTACGACGACCATTACCTCGACACCAGTCGCGCCCGTGTCGTACTGGCAAATGCCGCCACCTGGACCGCTGCTACCATCCGCACCCCGCAACCGGCCACGCTATGGCAAACTGGAAAAATTACTGCCCAGCTCAAACGCGCAGGATTCGCCAAAGGTAGTGACGCTTGGTTGTACGTGGTGCGAGCCGATGGCAGCACATCGGCAGGGCAAAAGATACGTCTGGATCGCCGTGGCGCACCGTGGTTGATCGAATTACTGGATTAAATTTTAAGCGCGAACGTCGGCGAAGAAAATTTAAAGAATGGTCCACGAAGCGAATCTGGGCCATTTTTACTAAAAATATACTAATGGGAGTATTTTACAAACCCCAATAAAGTCGTGCGGGTTAATGGGCATTTATGCACATACCCCCTTGAAATATTAATATCGGATGTTTAAACAGTTGCCAGCCGCAGTGCCGAAACCCTGTTCAAGCCAAGCGACGGGTGGCGCTGATACACAGACATCCTTGCTAAGTTTAGCTTTTCGATGGCGGTTAAAGCCGCCTTCTCTACCCTGAGCACCGCTTGGTTGCATAGACGCAGTGGCAGCAAACCACGCACCTCCACCACTGCGCCAGCACGTAGCGCCAGCGCAATAAACGCCGTTTTCACCCACGGCTCTTGCCAAACGCCGGCAGCCACCGTGTTCTTGCTATGCGCGTCAATGCATGCGCAATCCAATATTGTTCAAAAAAAGTTTTTTTGCCGCGAATCGTTTTGCACTGATGCCGCCTCTTAGTGGGTGAGAACGCGTTTCTCGCAAACGATCCCATGCTGTTGCCTGTCGATGGCGTAGCGTGGTTCACTTTTAAACTTTGAGAAGAATCCTTATGTCATCACAATCCACACCGTTTTTCACACGTCGCCGCTTCAATACCGTGGCGCTGTCCGTTACTGTAATGCTGGCCGGTCTTGCCGCTGGCGCCGCCAGTGCTGGCGAAATCGTCAAGGCCAGTACGGAAGCCTACAAACAAGCTTCCATGGCCAACAAGCCAATCATCATGCACATCCACGCCTCATGGTGCCCAGTGTGCACAAAGCAAACGCCGATCATTGAATCATTGATGAAGGAGCCGGAGTTTAAGGATGTCATCGTGTTCAAGATTGACTACGATGCCGACAAGGCACTGGTCAATCAGCTTGACGTAAAAACCCAATCCACCCTGATTGCAGCCAAGGGCCCGACTGAAATTGAACGAATTGCCGGCGTCACCGACAAGGAAAAAATTCGCCAGTTCATTCGTAAATCGCTGTAATGCAACCCATGCACGTCATGCGAATCGACCACGCAATCGACACTCGGAAGGCAACATGATCGCCTTGTTATTGAGTCTGATCGCAGGCGCGTTGTCAACGCTGTCACCCTGCGTATTGCCGATCGTGCCAATTGTCATGTCGAGCGCAATGCAAAGCGCCCGTTTCGGGCCGGTGGCCTTGCTTTCAGGGGTGGTGCTGTCCTACACCTTAGTGGGCACGGCGCTGGCCTTGTTCGGCAGCAGTATGGGCGTGCACAGCGACCAACCGCGCATTGTTAGCGCGATGTTGATGCTGTTGTTCGGCATCACTTTTCTGGTGCCGGCGGTGCATCAGGCAATGATCCGTCTGGTGTCGCCGCTCACTGACGGCGCCAATTCCAAACTAGCCGGATTCAGCGTTGACAGCACGACCGGACAAGCGTTGCTGGGCCTGATGTTAGGCGTGGTGTGGTCGCCGTGCGTGGGGCCGACGCTGGGTGCTGCAGTGACTTTGGCAGCGAACCGGAACACCGCATTGGAGGCACTGATCACAATGTTCGCATTTGGGATTGGCGCAGCGATCCCGATGGGATTATTGGCCTACGGTTCACGCGCTGCAATGGGGACCCGACGCAAGACGATGGCCGATGTCGGGCGCTGGGGTAAGCGGGTGATGGGCTTAGGACTAGTGTTGGTAGCAGTACTGATTCTCAGCGGCGCAGATCGCGCGATTGAGACGGCATTTACCAACAGCATGCCGGCATGGTTGGTGGATTTAACGACACGTTATTAACGCTCGACGTGTCGGGTTTGACAGTGAGGCGGCGTGCTAGACAGCTAAAAACAGCACGCCGTTTTCACGCCAAAAATCCGTCACTCCATCATGGGCGGCGCCAGCACATCCCGGCTGCCATTGGTCGCCATCGACGACAAAATCCCCGCCGCTTCCATCTGCTCGACCAGCCTGGCGGCGCGGTTGTAGCCGACGCGCAATTGGCGCTGCACCGACGAGATCGAGGCACGGCGTGAGCGCACCACGTAGGCGACGGCTTCGTCGTAGAGCGGGTCGGCTTCGACATCGGGCGCATCGCCCAGCAAGTCTTTTTCCGCCGCTTCGCTTGGCACGCCGGCAAGGATGGCTTCTTCATATTCGGGTTCGCCGAATTGCTTTAAAAATTCGACTACGCGATGCACTTCTTCATCCGAGACAAAAGCGCCGTGCACCCGTTGCGGATAGCCCGAACCGGGCGGCAAAAACAGCATGTCGCCGTGACCGAGCAAGGCTTCGGCGCCCATCTGGTCGAGGATGGTGCGCGAATCGATTTTCGACGATACCTGGAACGCGACGCGGGTCGGGATGTTGGCCTTGATGAGGCCGGTAATCACATCGACCGAAGGCCGCTGGGTGGCGAGGATCAGGTGGATGCCGGCGGCGCGGGCTTTTTGCGCCAAGCGTGCAATCAGCTCTTCGATTTTCTTGCCGGCGACCATCATCAAGTCGGCCAGCTCGTCGATGATGACCACGATCATGGGCAGGGTCGAGAGCGGTTCTGGCGCGTCGGGCGTGAGCGAGAATGGGTTGGTCACTTTGCGCTCGCGCCGGATGCCGTCCTGGATTTTCTGGTTGAAGCCGGCCAGGTTACGCACGCCCAGCGCCGACATCAGGCGGTAGCGTTTATCCATCTCCGTCACGCACCAGCCCAAGGCATTGGCCGCCAGTTTCATGTCGGTCACGACCGGTGCCAGCAGGTGCGGGATGCCTTCGTAGACCGATAATTCCAGCATCTTGGGATCGATCATGATCAGGCGCACATCGGCCGGCGTGGCCTTGTATAACAGCGACAGGATCATGGCATTGATCGCCACCGATTTGCCCGAGCCGGTGGTGCCGGCTACCAGCATGTGCGGCGCGCGCGCCAGATCGGCCACCAGCGGATTGCCGGTGATGTCCTTGCCCATCGCCAGCGTCAGGTGCGAGGTGGAATTGCGATAGGCGTCGGACTCCAGAATCTCTGACAGACGGATCATCTGGCGCTGGGTGTTGGGCAATTCCAGCCCCATGCACGTCTTGCCGGGGATGGTCTCAACCACGCGGATCGAAGTCATGCCGAGCGCCCGCGACAAGTCTTTCATCAAGCCGACAATCTGGCTGCCACGCACGCCCAGCGCCGGTTCGACTTCAAAGCGGGTAATCACCGGCCCGGCGTTGGCGCCGATGACGGTCACCGGCACCTTGAATTCGCGCAGGCGCTGTTCGATCAATTGCGCGGTGTCGTCCATCCATTCCGGCGAAATCGGGATCGCTGCGGCGACTGCCGTATCGAGCAAGTCGAGTCCGGGCAAGTCAATATTGACTTCACGCAGAGGGTGGAATTCAAACTCGTCACGCGCTGCACCGGCGGGCGGTTGCGGCGCTTTGAATCCGGTCGCTGCGTGATCGTCGGCATCCGGCACGGTGCCGCCGTCGATATCCTCGACTGCCAGCCACGGCTTCCACGGTTGGCTGATGGTGGCAGCGGCTGAGGCGTCTGGTGCAAGCTGCGTTGAGTGTGTCGGTGGCAAAGCCGACTGCTGCGTTGGCGCGGCCTGCGTGGTTTGCGAGATTGGCGGCAGCGGATCAAGACGCCAATCGCTGTGCAAGGCTGGCGGCGCACTGTCGGCGCTGGCTGTGGAGAAATTATTTGAAGGGGAATTTACCGGCACGTTCGCAGATACACTTGACGGCGCCACCTCG
>JAZKIX010000030.1:0-865 GCA_040384645.1 Pseudomonadota bacterium
GCATTGTGGCATGGCTAACCTGGTCAGGTCGGGAACGAAGCAGCCACGGCTATTTCCCACAAGTGCCGCAGATCAGGCTCGCCTCTTTCTCTAAATTATTTCAATTCGCTTTTCCAGCGATCGCAGTTGCAATTGTTCGCAATGTCTAGATGTTGAATTGACTCCAGATTGCGATCGGCGAATGTAATCAGGTCTGTGACTCAGTTCGTTCAAGCTGTACAAAGGCTACTGCTGGATCAATCGCAGTGCTTCTTATCTACGGTAAAATCGCGCCATGTCCTATCAAGTCCTCGCCCGCAAATACCGCCCCAAAAATTTCCAGACGCTGGTTGGCCAAGAGCACGTGGTACGAGCCCTGACGCATGCGCTCGATAGCGGCCGTTTGCATCACGCTTATCTGTTTACCGGCACGCGCGGCGTTGGCAAAACCACTTTATCGCGTATTCTCGCCAAATCCCTAAATTGCATCGGCACCGACGGCAATAGCGGCATTACTTCGCAACCCTGTGGCGTGTGCGATGTCTGCACCTCGATTGACGCCGGCCGTTTTGTCGATTACATCGAAATGGATGCGGCATCGAATCGCGGCGTGGATGAAATGGCGCAATTGCTGGAGCAGGCAGTCTACGCACCGTCCAATGCGCGCTTCAAGGTCTATATGATCGATGAAGTTCACATGCTGACCAATCATGCCTTCAACAGCATGTTGAAAACGCTGGAAGAACCGCCGCCACACGTCAAATTTATCCTCGCCACCACCGATCCCCAAAAAATTCCCGTCACGGTGTTGTCGCGCTGCCTGCAATTTAACCTCAAGCAAATGCCGCCCGGTCACATCATCAGTCATCTGGATGATATTTTGGGA
>JAZKIX010000030.1:875-10820 GCA_040384645.1 Pseudomonadota bacterium
CCGCCTTGCGTTTGCTGGCGCAGGGCGCGCACGGCTCGATGCGCGATGCTTTGTCGCTAACCGATCAGGCCATCGCCTATGCCGCTGGGAAGGTCACGCTGGAAGCAGTGCAGGGCATGTTGGGCGCGCTGGATCAATCGTATCTGGTACGTTTGCTGGATGGTTTAGCCAATAAAGATGGTGCTGATTTACTCGCGGTGGCAGATGAAATGGCTACCCGCAGCTTGTCTTATAACGCCGCCTTGCAAGATTTAGCAACGTTGCTGCACCGGATCGCGCTGGCGCAAACCTTGCCATCGGCGGTGCCGGATGATGTGCCTGAACGGGAAGAGATTTTGCGCCTGGCGACAGCATTTGAGCCGGAAGAAATTCAATTGTTTTATCAAATTGCGGTGCATGGCCGCAACGAGCTTGGGCTGGCACCGGATGAATACGCCGGCTTCTCAATGACTTTGTTGCGCATGCTGGCGTTTCGCCCCGGCATGGGCGCTGACGATGCGCCGCCCAGCGCACGAGCGCCGGTCGCGCAAATTGCCCGGCCTGTAACCGCTCGCAGCATGTCTGGCACCGGCAACGCAGCCGCAAGCGCCAGTGCCGCCCTCAGTGTGGCTCCGCAAGCGGCGCTGGCTTCCACTCCTGTGGCACGGCCGGGGATCAGTCCGGCCAGAGCAGCGCTGGAGGCAGCACGCGGTGGCAAAGCGGGGGTGCGGACGGCAACGCAAGCAGTCAATACCCCATTCGATAATGAAATCGGGCAAGCAGCTACGAATTATGCCGCGGCGCCTTTGACACATAGCGCGCCGCCTTGGGAAACCGACACGTCAAGCCCAGCGCCAGAGGTAAATTCTCAGCCTGTTTCCATGCAAGAAAGCAGCGAGTCGCAGGTGATCGATATTCGATCCAAGCGCCCGGCAGCGGTAACGCCAGAAACGGATTTGGATTACGCAGCAAGTGTGCCAAACACGCCCAAGCCGGCAGGAAAAATGGCCGACGATGACGTGCCATACATTTTGCAGCCTATCCCCGGTTTGCAATGGGATGGCAACTGGCCGGCCTTGGCGGCGCAATTGCCTGTGCGCGGCGTGGCCCAGCAATTGGCTTTGCAGGCTGAGTTGATCAAATGCGAACACGACAGCGATGGGGCGCAATTTCATGTGCGGGTGCCGATTGAAACCCTGCGCTCCAGTAGTAATGTCGATAAGTTGGCGGCGGCATTGACCGAGCATTTTTCGCAGCCGGTGCGTGTCACGAGCGAAATTGGCTTAGTGCGTCATACCGCCAGCCAAGAGGCGCAAGCGCAACGCGATGCGCGTCAGCGTCAGGCAGAACATGCAATACAAGATGACCCATTTGTGCAAGACGTGATGCGTGAGTTTGGCGCGACGCTGGTGCAGGGCTCGGTCAAACCCGTTAGCGCGGTTGACGCCGCGGTTTCACCAGTTATTCAAACAATTTAAATCGGAGAATTATCATGATGAAGAATCAATTGGCAGGGCTGATGAAACAAGCCCAGAGCATGCAAGACAATATGAAAAAAATGCAGGATCAGCTGGCGTTGATCGATGTCGAGGGCCAGTCTGGCGCCGGCCTGGTCAAAGTCACCATGAGCTGTAAAAATGTGGTGAAGCGGATCGCAATTGATCCGTCCCTGCTGGCTGACGACAAAGATATGTTGGAAGATTTAGTCGCCGCCGCCTTCAATGATGCAGTGCGTAAAGCGGAGGCGACATCAGCCGAAAAAATGGGCAGCCTGACTGCCGGCATGCCAATGCCGCCGGGCTTCAAACTGCCGTTTTGAGCGCTGATTTGATCGCCAGTATGTGCCCTGCGCTACTCGTGCCGCCTGTATTTCAAATACGCGCATGAAGAATCCGGGCAGCCTCGATTTTTTGACTGAAGCCTTGCGCCGTTTACCCGGTGTAGGGCCGAAATCGGCCCAGCGCATGGCTTTCCATTTGCTGCAGCACGACCGCGAGGGCGCTGCCATGCTCGGGCGCGCCCTGTCGGAGGCAGTCGAAAAAATTCAGCATTGCAGCCGATGCAATACCTTCACTGAAAATCCGATTTGCACCACCTGTGGCGATACCGATCGCGACAGGTCTTTATTGTGCGTAGTCGAAACGCCGGCCGATCAATTGATGATCGAGCAGACACTCACTTTCAAGGGCTTGTATTTCGTGTTGATGGGACGGCTGTCGCCGCTGGATGGAATCGGCCCCAAGGATATTCATCTGGAAAAACTCATCGCACGTGCGACCGATGGTGCGGTTGCCGAGGTCGTGCTGGCCACCAATTTCACCAATGAAGGCGAAGCCACTGCGCATTACATCAGCGAAATGCTAAAAGTGCGCGGCTTGAAAGTAAGCCGTCTGGCGCGTGGCGTACCGGTTGGCGGTGAACTTGAATATGTGGATGCCGGCACCATCGCCCGTGCCATGCTCGATCGGCGCGCAACTTGACGCGTAATTTGTGATGATTTTAGCTTGGCACTAGAAGGAGTAAGCGACTTTTAAGGCTGTAAAGAGGGTGCCGGGATTCGGTTGTTTAATGGAACAATTGGAAAAATGCTGAATCTTTAGACTGAGGTCCAAGCCACTTTGAAAAACATAGCCAAAGCCAATATGGTCTCCGAACTGGAATCTGGTCGAAAAGCGCCGGCCATCGTTATCGTACAGATCGGATAATAGATGGGCACCGATGCCGGCTTCTGCATAAGGTCCTTTGCCGGTATCTGGTTGAAATCGCAAGACCGGTGTGATGCCGAGATCCCAAATGGTTTGACCGGCATTGTCTGCACCTTGGTGTTTTGCTGCGCGCCATCGGGCCAGTGTAACGTCCCAATAACCGCCCAAGTGTGTCCCGTTTGATTGGAACCACCGTTTTTGCCACTGCGATTGCAGGCCAAGTCTGGCGATATGGGTAAGGTTGCCGGAGCCCAATTCAAGCGAGGCGGAATCGGCCGCGTAAATCGAGCCGGTAGCGGTGTATGTCAGCATCATCAGGCCAGCCGGGACAAGTGAGCCGAAATGCATCTTGATTGTCATGGAGATGTCCTTCGTTGGAAAAGACGGTTGCTATGACGATTGCTGTGACTATTACTTTGGCTATTACTATGAACAAAGAAGTAGATTGATTTCATTCGGAACAAATTCAAAGAAATTGCGCCGCTTCGTTGCGCTTTGTCGCAAAGTTGATTTTTATTTCGCCCCATGACAGAAAAAAACACTTCAGGCCCCTTGGCCGGTATTAAAGTTTTAGAGCTTGGTACCCTGATTGCCGGTCCGTTTTGTGCCCGCATCCTGGCCGAATTCGGTGCTGACGTAATCAAGATCGAAGCGCCCGATGGCGGCGATCCGATCCGGCAATGGCGTGTGCTAAAAGATGGCACCTCGCTTTGGTGGTCGGTGCAGGCACGCAATAAAAAGAGCCTCACGCTCAATATGAAAAACCCGCGCGGACAAGCAATTGCTAAGCAACTGGCGTTGGAAGCGGACATCATCATTGAAAATTACCGGCCGGGCGTCCTGGAAAAATGGGGCATCGGCTACGAGCAGTTAAAGGCTGAAAATCCCGCCGTCATCATGGTGCGCTTATCCGGTTTCGGCCAGACCGGGCCGATGCGGGATTTGCCTGGTTTTGGCGCGATTGGCGAATCGATGGGTGGCTTGCGGTATGTCTCCGGCCATGCCGACCGGCCACCGGTAAGGGTGGGCATCTCGATTGGCGATTCGGTCGCCGGCTTGCATGGCGTGATCGGCGCGATGATGGCGCTGCGCCATCGCGATGCGACCGGCGGTCGTTGGAATGGCAAGGCCAGCCAACCATCTGGCGGACAAGGCCAGATGGTTGACGTTGCCCTGTACGAATCGGTCTTCAACTTGATGGAATCGCTGGTGCCGGAATATGACCAGGCCGGCGTCGTGCGTGAGCGCACCGGCGGCGCCTTGCCAGGCATCGTGCCTTCGAATACCTACACCACGCGCGAAGGCGACAATATCGTGATTGCCGGCAATGGCGACGCGATTTTCAAGCGCCTGATGCTAGCAATCAAGCGCGATGACATGGCCAACGATGCGCAATTGGCGCGCAACGATGGCCGGGTGCCGCGCACGGTGGAGATAGACCAAGCTATTCAAGCTTGGTGCAGTACCCAAGATATCGATACCGCATTAGCCATTTTGCAGGCGGCCGATGTACCGGTGACGAAAATCTATTCGGTGCGCGACATGATGAGCGATCCGCAATTTTTGGCGCGCAATATGTTTGAGCAGCATGCGTTTGCCGACGGTTCGCCAGTCAAATTACCAGCGATTTCACCCAAATTATCGGCCACGCCAGGCACCACTAAATGGCTGGGGCCAAAGCTAGGCGAGCATAGCGATGAAGTGTTGGCGGGACTTGGTTACGATGCGGCACAGATAGCCGCATTGCGGCGCGACGGTGCAATTTAAGACAAATCGGGAAGCATCATGGATAAGAAATTCTGGCAACAGTTTGCGATTGCAATCAGCTTGTTTTTACTGGGTTATATGACATTCAATAGCAAATATTTCTTTGGCTGAGCGTTTGTCAAAGATGTGCTTTTGCTCTTGCAGGCGCATTTTATCTTAAAAATACTGGGTAGTGTATTTTTGAAGCCGCTTTAAATACGAGCGGGAGAAGGGGTGTTTATGCATATACCCCCTATATTTCTCATCTCATATGCATTTAATGCGGTTCTTAAAGCCGGAAATTTTTCCGCGATTTATTGCCTCACTTGCGCCGACCTCTGCACCCAGCGCAGATACCACAGTAAACCCGCTGCCAGCAATACCAGGCTTAGACTATTGCTGAGCCAAAATCCAGCTGCGCCGCGAACCGCTGCTGGCGCTAGCTGAAAAGGGTCCAGCCCTAGCACATAGCCGCCACCCAAGCCGACGCCCCACAGTGCAATCGAGTTCATCACCGTGGGAATGATGGCGACTCTGTAGGCACGCAAAATGAAGGCGGCAGTGGTTTGCAAGGCGTCGAATAATTGGTAAAAGCCGATGTAGAGAAACAGCGGCAAGGCGCTAGCGATCACGGCAGGGTCGGGCGTATACGCGCGCACGATCAGGTCGCGCCCGAGCCATATCAAGATGCCGAGGGTGCCGGAGACCGCCATCGCCAGCCGGATGCCGGCGCTGCCCACCTTGCGCGCAGCTGGTTGATCGTGGGCGCCTATGGCTTGTGCTACCAATACGCCAGTGGCAATTGCAATCGATAGCGGCACCATATACAACACCGCGCCGAAGTTGGCGACGATTTGATGGCCGGCGACCACGGTGTCGCCCAGACGCGCAATGAACAATGCCATGAAAGCGAAGGAAGTGACTTCAATAAAATAGCTTAAACCCATCGGAATTCCCAGTCGCAGCAAGGCACGCTGGGCCGGCCATTGCGGCGCGACAAAGCCGCTGCCGAAAAGTTTCAGGTTCCGGTAAAACGGTACCGTACGCATGATGCCCCATGCCAGCAGTAACATCAGCCAGGCAATCAATGCAGTTGCAATCGCAGAGCCGGGACCGCCGAAGGCGGGTAAGGAAAAGCCGCCAAAGATAAACCAGGCATTGAGGGGAATCTTCAGCAGCAGGGCCATTACTTGCAGCACCATGACCATTTTTGGCCGGCCAATCGCATTATTGAGCGCGCCGTAAATCGTGAAAGCCAGCGTCGCCGGTAAGGCGAAGGCCAACGTCCGCAAATATAAAGTGGCTTTGGCGGTCAATTCTGGCGAAGCATGCGCCAACGATAACAGCGCTTGCGGAAATATCAGTACCGCGCAGCCAATACAGGATAGGAATAGGGCAAGCCAGATTCCTTGTTTGGCCTCTTTGCCAATGGCATCGAAATCATGGGCGCCGTAGAGCTGGCCAATGATCGGCGAAAGCGCTTGCAAGACACCGTTCAGACCCAGAAAGACACTGATATAGATTGAGCCGCCCAAGGCCAGCGCAGCCAAATCGGTGGCCGAGTAGCGCGATGTCATCACGGTATCGAGCACGCTATTGGCAATCACCGCCAATTGTCCGATCAAGATCGGCCATGCCAGTGCCGCAATCCGGCGTTTATGGGACGGATTGTGCGGCGGGATATGGGATTGCGTGCCGGTTGTCACACTGGTATTAGTTCACGCGCTGGTAAAGGCGAAACCGTTCATCGCGATCTGAAGGACGGCGGCCTTCCCACAGCAGTTGCCATTGCTTGCCGCGAAATTCCTTGGCGATTTCAGTTTCGTCCAATCGCAGTAAGCTATCTTGCAATAACAAGAATTCGCAACGCTCACGACCGAACTGATCGAAAGGAATGGCGCCGAAATAGGCGAATGAAGCCCGCTGCGCCGGACCGACATTGGTATCGACACAGCGCACCGGCAGCGGTAGCTTTTGCGCGATTTGCTGTGCCACGCCGGCATAGCTGCGGCCGTAATTAATCCACGGCAGCCATAAGGTCGTGAGCAAAAGCCAGCACAAGATGACACCACCCGACGACAGCACGACGGCGCGCCATAATACCGATGGCTGGCGGGAAATGCGCCAATGCACCAGCGCGATCCAGGCGGCACTGATACAAGCGGCAATCAATACCGCCAGTAGATTAAATTCAGGCTTGAACCCGGGCGCCAGTTTGAACGCATTCTTGGCAATTTGCGCCGGCCATCCGGTTTGTTTTGCAATCCAGCCAACCCAGATAAAAGCGGCACAGGCTGACAATGTCATGACCGAAAACCAATCGACGGCATTGATTGCACCCCGTTTCATGGTCGGCAAGCCAAACGCCGCCAGGATTGCCAGCGGCGGCAATAACGGCAGCAACAGACTTTCTTCGGCATTCGGATTGAGCAGGGCAAGCACGGCCAGGCCAGCCACAAACGTCAGGGGCAAGGCAATATGCAAGGCGCGACGCTGACGCCGCCAGGCATAGACGGCCCACGCAGCAAAAGGCCAGGCGGGCCAGTAAAACCAGATGCCATACCGGAGAAAATATTTGATTGCCGATAGCGATGGCCAGCTCAATTGGCTGTAGTTCCATTCCATCCAGGCATCGTAAGGCGTGCTATTGAAAGGCCGGATGATTTTGGTCGTACCTAGCCAGAGCGTGATAACACAAATTGTTGTAATCAAAATCAGCGCTGCATGCAATGCGCTACGGCCTAATTTGAAATTGAGTAATTTGAACAGCATCAACATGCTGCACCACAATCCAAGCGGAATAACCCATCCCCGTGTCAGCGCCAGCGCGCCCAAGCCTAGTCCGACCATCAGTACTTGCTTGATCTGTGGCGCTTCGACGTATCGTGCCAACGTGTACAGTGAAAAAGCCACGAGAGATACATGGAGTGCTTCTGCGCTGGTTTCGTGGCTATGCAGCAGTAGTCCGAGACAGCCGAGATAAATCAGCAATGCACCATCGGCCAAGGTACGGCCAAAATCTTTCGGTTCAGGATGCCCGCCAAAAGCCAGTTTAAGCGGCTGCGCTTCGGCGCGTCGTCCGAGCAAAAATGTCGCGTACCAGACTGAGAGTGCGCCGATCAGGAAAAACAGGACAGTGGCAATGCGTGCCGCTAAAGCATCGCCGATCAGCCAACCAAACAGCTTGATGCAAATCGCGCCGACCCAGAAAGTCAGTGGCCCTTCGCCAGCCATCGGCAAACCCACAATATGCGGCCATAGGAAATCACGGAAAGTGCCGTGTGCCATGGTCCACATAATGCCAAAGCCGGCAGCGTCGTCATTTTTCCAAGGATCGCGACCGATCAAACCTGGCAGGATGTATAACAAACCAAGAAAAAAAAGACCCCAGCGTGGCAGCGCAAGCGTAGCGGATGCGGGGAGACGGACAGGCTTCATGTGGTCAGGGGCAGGTTACGATTGTTCGGCAGTATTGTGCCGCAAAATGGATGGGGCCAAGCGCTTAAAGCCAGGTAAAACGGTATTGAAGTTCTGAGTTAAAACCAAAAAAGGCAGCCTGAGCTGCCTTTTTTGAGCACGAAGCAGGATTAAACCGCTGCTTGTGTTTTGGAACCAACTGCACCGAACTTTTGGCGGAATTTTTCCACGCGACCGGCTGTATCGACGATCTTGTGTTTGCCAGTATAGAACGGGTGCGATTCGGATGACACTTCAATCTTCACGAGTGGGTATTCTTTACCTTCGTGAGTCGCCATTTCACGAGTTTGGATCGTGGAACGCGTGATGAATTTGAAATCGCATGATAAGTCGTGAACCAAAACTTCGCGATAATTTGGGTGAATGCCGTCTTTCATTTGTTGCCTCTAAGTTTGGGTAGCCAATCGTCACTTCGTCGGTCGTCGCACTTCTTGACCCGATTGTCGATCACTTGCCGAGTTGAAAATGTTACTGTATTGGGTGAAGCGCGAAATTATACAATGCAATCGGTTGTATAACAGTTCTAAATCAACAACGTCTAACTGCCACGGCGCATCATGTCGAAAAATTCTGCATTGTTCTTGGTCGCCTTCATCTTGTCGAGGATGAATTCCATCGCTTCGATTTCGTCCATGCTGTAAAGCAATTTGCGCAAAATCCATATTTTTTGCAATTGATCCGGCTTGATTAGCAATTCTTCGCGGCGGGTGCCAGATTTGTTCAAGTTAATTGCAGGATAAACGCGTTTTTCGGCCAGACGGCGTTCAAGATGGACTTCCATATTGCCGGTACCCTTGAATTCTTCAAAGATCACGTCGTCCATGCGGCTGCCAGTTTCGATCAATGCGGTTGAGATGATGGTCAGCGATCCGCCTTCCTCGATATTGCGTGCCGCGCCAAAGAAACGCTTCGGACGTTGCAGTGCATTGGCATCGACACCACCGGTCAATACCTTGCCCGAGGCTGGGATGACGGTATTGTAAGCACGTGCCAGACGGGTAATCGAGTCAAGCAAGATCACCACGTCTTTCTTCATTTCGACTAGGCGCTTGGCTTTTTCCAGTACCATTTCAGCCACTTGGACGTGGCGCTGTGGCGGCTCGTCGAAGGTCGAGGCGACAACTTCGCCGCGCACCGAACGCTGCATTTCGGTTACTTCTTCAGGCCGCTCGTCGATCAGCAGCACGATCAGGGTGCAATCCGGATGGTTGGCCGTGATTGCATGCGCAATGTGTTGCAGGATTACCGATTTGCCGGATTTCGGTGAAGCCACCAGCAAGCCGCGCTGACCTTTGCCGATGGGGGCGATCAAGTCGATGATGCGGCCGGTGATGTTTTCCTGGCCATTCATCTCGCGCTCAAGCCGCAATGGCTGGTTCGGGTGCAATGGCGTCAGGTTTTCAAACATGATGCGGTGTTTCGATGCTTCGGGCGACTCGCCATTGACCTTGTCAACTTTGACCAGTGCAAAATAACGTTCGCCATCTTTTGGGGTGCGGACTTCGCCTTCGATTGAATCGCCGGTATGCAGATTGAATCGCCGAATTTGCGAAGGGGAAATATATATGTCGTCGGTGGATGCCATATAGCTGGCATCGGGCGAGCGCAGGAAGCCAAAGCCGTCGGGCAATACTTCGAGGGCGCCATCGCCAAAAATTTGTTCGCCTTGTTTAGCGCGTTTTTTCAGGATCGCAAACATTAATTCCTGTTTGCGCAAACGCGCGGCGTTGTCGATATCGAGACCGATTGCCATTTCCAACAGTGCGGAAACGTGTAAGGCCTTTAATTCAGATAAATGCATAGGTGTTGAATGTCCCGGGACGGGAAGTAAAAAGGTGGGGGAGGGACTTGCGTGGCGTGAATTAATAGAATGAATTCAAATGCCGAAGTGGCGATGCGAGCGCATCGCCACAGCTGGCATTAGATATTGCTGTCAATAAATGAAGTCAACTGGCCTTTGGCCATGGCGCCGACTTTTTGCGCTGCCGCAACGCCATTCTTGAACAGGATTAGGGTAGGAATACCGCGAATACCGAAC
>JAZKIX010000031.1:0-11291 GCA_040384645.1 Pseudomonadota bacterium
GCAGCATTGGCGTTAGTTTGCGGGAGAGCAGAGAAGATTTATTCATTATCAGACTCGGTCTTTTCAGTAGATGGTTCATCTGCTTTGCGCGGTGCATGCGTTTGGCGCAGGTAGCGAGCCGTATTATGGGTTGGTCCAGGATGTGCCGGGCGCGACAAGAAGCGAGAAAGTTCTTGCAGCGCACGTTGATAGACATCACGTTTGAATTCGATGACGACATCGAGCGGCACCCAGTATTCGTGCCAGCGCCACGCGTCGAACTCTGGGTGTTCAGTCATACGTAAATTGACGTCGCAATCGCGACCTACCATGCGCAGCAAAAACCAGATTTGCTTTTGGCCTTTGTAATGGCCGCGAATTTCCCGCTTGATGAAATGATCGGGGACTTCATAGCGCAGCCAGTCGCGTGTACGGCCGATGATTTTGACATGCTCCGCCCGCAAGCCGACTTCTTCTTCCAGCTCGCGATACATTGCCTGTTCGGGTGTTTCGCCGAATTTGATACCGCCCTGCGGGAACTGCCACGAGTGCTCGCGCACCCGCTTGCCCCACCAAACTTCATTCTGGGCGTTGATCAAAATAATGCCGACGTTTGGGCGAAAGCCTTCACGATCCAGCATATTGCACCTCAAACTTTCTGCGGCTAACGGTACCCTCAATCGTAAATCGGCTTCTATACGGCCTCATACCGTCGCGCGCACGATGACGTGCGAACAACGGAGACAGTAATCAATTGTGCGAAGAGTGGGTGCATCAGCCAGCTAATCCTTTAAAATTGAGTTGATTATAACCTTCTCTCTTTTTAAAAAGAATTCATCGTCATGCGTGCATCCCGTTTTTTCATTTCCACTCTTAAAGAAGCCCCTTCCGACGCAGAAATCGTCAGCCATAAACTGATGATGCGCGCCGGCATGATCAAGCGCCTCGGTTCCGGCATCTACACTTACATGCCTATCGGTTTGCGCGTGATTCGCAAGGTGGAAGCGATCGTGCGGGAAGAAATGAACCGTGCCAACGGGATTGAGTTATTGATGCCTTTGGTTCAACCTGCCGAGCTGTGGCAAGAGACTGGGCGCTGGGACAAGATGGGCGCTGAACTGATGCGCGTCAAAGACCGTCACGGTCGCGAATATGCGATTCAACCGACGTCGGAAGAAGTTGTGACCGACGTGGTGCGTACCGAGATCAAATCTTACCGTCAGTTGCCGCTGAATTTTTACCATATTCAAACCAAATTCCGTGATGAACGTCGCCCACGTTTTGGTTTGATGCGTGGACGCGAATTCACGATGAAAGATGCCTACTCTTTCGATCGCGATGTCGAAGGTTTGAAGCGTTCTTACCAAATCATGTTCGATGCCTACGTAAAGATTTTCAATCGCTTCGGTTTGCAGTTCCGCGCGGTGGCGGCGGATAACGGCGCCATCGGCGGTTCCGGTTCGCACGAGTTCCACGTGATTGCAGATACCGGTGAAGACGCGATTGTCTACTGTCCAACGTCTGACTATGCGGCCAATATGGAAGCGGCAGAAGCCGTCGTTCCAGCGACTCCACGCGGTGTGGCGACACAAGCATTGACCAAGACGTCAACGCCGGGAAAATCCAAATGCGAAGACGTCGCCGACCTGCTGAAATTGCCATTGGCACAAACCGTCAAGTCGATTGTTTTGACGGTGGAAAAAGAAGAGAAGGGCGTCGTCAATAAAGAAGTCTGGTTATTGCTATTGCGCGGCGATCATGAATTGAATGAAGTAAAAGCCGGGAAAATCCCAGGTATGACCGACTATCGCTTTGCCAGCGAGGCAGAGATTGTTGAATGGTTTGGCACACCACCAGGTTATCTGGGTCCGATCAATACCAAGAAGCCGGTCAAGCTGGTAGTAGATCGCACAGTTGCAGCGATGAGCGATTTTGTCTGCGGTGCCAATGAAGTCGACTTCCATTTCACCGGTGTTAACTGGGGCCGCGATCTGCCAGAAGCAACCGTGCTTGATATTCGCAACGTGGTCGAAGGCGATGCATCACCGGACGGCAAAGGTGTGCTGGCAATTCAGCGCGGGATTGAAGTTGGCCACGTGTTCCAGCTGGGTACGGCTTATTCCGAGAAGATGAAAGCGACTTACCTCGATGAAAACGGCAAACCGCAATTGATACAAATGGGCTGTTACGGTATCGGTGTAACGCGCATCTTGGGTGCTGCGATTGAGCAGAACTTCGACGACAAGGGCATCATCTGGCCGGCTGCGTTGGCGCCGTTTGAAGTGGTGTTGTGCCCTATGGGTTACGATCGTAGCGAAAGCGTCAAGGCAGAGACAGAAAAATTGTATGAAACCTTGCAGGTCGCTGGCGTCGACGTAATCCTGGATGATAGGGGTGAGCGTCCAGGCGCGATGTTTGCCGATTGGGAATTGATCGGCGCACCGCATCGTATCGTGATCGGTGAGCGTGGCTTGAAAGAAGGCAAGCTGGAATATCAAGGTCGTCGCGACACCGAAGCAACTGCGGTCGCGCTCGATGAAATGCTCGCGTTTGTTAAAGCCAAATTGGCGGCGTGATTGTTTTGATGCAGCTGGCGATGGCAAATATTGTCGTTCGACGACGTAGCGTTGAGGGCGGTAATCGACAGCTTTCGCTGCTTGCATCACGATTGTTCAGTTGCATATTGATCGTCAGTACATTTTTGTTTTTACTGACGAATGCTTCTGCGGTTTTCGCGGGCAATCAAAAAGAAGAAGCCATGGCAGATTCGGTGCGCATGGCTTTGTCGCGCGCGATTTCCGATCCTCGTCCGCCTATCCCGAAATTCATCGATATCAAGGAACGCTTGGCCTACCTGCAATGGCTGGGCGATATGTCGGACCGGCTCGCCAAGCGTATTCCCGATAGGCAGGTACGCATTGAGTTCTTGCGTACGGTTTGGTATGAGGCCCGACGTGCCGGTCTTGATCCAGCGCTGGTGCTCGGACTGATACAAGTGGAATCGGCATTCCGCAAATATGCAGTGTCGCCGGTAGGTGCGCACGGTTACATGCAAGTCATGCCATTCTGGACGCGCGTGATCGGCGATGGCGATCGCAGCAAGCTATTTCACATGCAAACCAATTTGCGTTTTGGCTGCTCTATCTTGCGCATGTATCTGGATATGGAAAAAGGCGATTTATTTCTTGCGTTAGGTCGCTACAACGGTAGTCGCGGCCGCGCCGAATACCCGAATTCGGTATTGGCATCCTGGAGAAATTGGGAGCATCAGCCTTGATTGGCAAACGTTGTATCAGGATGAAATGAGAGCGCAATAATTAAAAAATCAAGACAGCACATCGGATGAATATTTGCAGCAGAAACAAAAACGCCCGCGCGATGCGGGCGTTTTTGTTTGGTACCTGAAAAAATTATTTCAAGTGACCGGAGATGAGTTTGGTCATCTCGAACATCGATACTTGTTTCTTGCCACCAAAGACTGCTTTCAGTTTTTCATCGGCATCGATCATGCGTTTGTTTTCTGGGTTTTGCAGTTTGAACTTCTTGATGTATTCCCACACTTTTTTAGTTACTTCAGTGCGAGGTGCTGGTGCTGCACCGATAACAGCGGCCAACAGTGCGGACGGTGTTACTGGTTTCATGAACGCAGCGTTAGGCTTGCGTGCAGTCGCTGGTTTTTTAGCGGCTACTTTTTTTGCTGCCGGTTTTTTTACTGCGACTTTTTTCGCTGCTGGTTTTTTAGCGGCTACTTTTTTGGCTGGCGCTGCTTTTTTAGCTGGCGCTGCTTTTTTAGCGACTACTTTTTTTGCTACTGGTTTCTTAGCGGCCGGTTTTTTGGCTGCTGGTTTTTTGGCTGTTGCCATCTTCAAACCTCCTTCACATTGTGTTGGGAAATTGCGCCACTTCACGCACCGCTAATAGTGGTGTGGTTTTTCTTGCTGTGCAAGTGTTTTTTGAGTGTTTCACGTGGTATTTGTAGGTTGCGCGCCACGCAGGTATCACAGAGGGAAAACGGCAAATGCTTTATCCGGTACGCACAATTCAAATTTGCTTGTCTCCGACAGGCGGATGCATTTGAATTTTTGCGATCGAAGTTAAAGTTTAAAAAGGCATTTTGCGATTAAGCTTGTGATGCCATAGGCGGATGCACCATTGAAGTGCCGCACAATGAAAAAAGCCCGGCATAACCGGGCTCGGGTACTTTGTCGAAACTGAAAATCAGCGCATGCCCGGCATCATGCCTTTCATGCCGCGCATCATTTTCATCATGTTGCCGCCTTTAAGCTTCTTCATCATGGTTTGCATCTGGTCGAATTGCGCCAGCATGCGGTTGACTTCCTGCACCTGAACGCCGGCGCCGGTAGCGATGCGACGCTTGCGCGAGGCCTTGATCAACTCTGGTTTGGCGCGCTCCTGGGGCGTCATCGAATTGATGATGCCTTCCATGCGGATCACCTGTTTGTCCGCCATGCCCATGTTGGCACCGCTAGCCGCCTGCTGCAGTTGCGCCGGCAGTTTGTCCATCAGATTGGACATGCCGCCCATTTTTTTCATTTGCGCGAGCTGCGATTTGAAGTCGTTCAGGTCAAATTTTCCGCCGACCTTGATTTTTTTGGCCAGCCCTTCGGCCGCTTCCATGTCGACGCCTTTGCGGGCTTCTTCGACCAGGGCCATGATGTCGCCCATGCCGAGAATACGGTCTGCCATACGGACTGGATCGAAGGCTTCGAGGCCATCCAGCTTCTCTGCGACGCCGGCGAACTTGATCGGCTTGCCGGTAATGTGACGTACCGATAGCGCCGCACCACCGCGTGAATCGCCGTCCAGTTTTGTCAGCACGATACCGGTCAGAGGCAGCGCATCGCTAAACGCTTTGGCAGTGTTGATTGCATCCTGGCCGAGCATCGCATCGACGACGAACAGGGTTTCGATAGGCTTGACTGCAGCGTGAATGGCCGAGATTTCCTGCATCATCGCTTCATCTATGCCGAGACGACCGGCGGTATCGATGATCAGGACGTCGTGATAATGCCGTTTGGCGTAATCCAGCGCAGCCAGTGCGATGTCGACCGGTGTGTCGCTAGGCTCGGACGGGAAGAAGTCTGCGCCGACTTGTTCGGTCACGGTTTTCAGTTGACCAATTGCGGCCGGGCGATAAACGTCGGCGGAAACGGTCAGGACTTTTTTCTTCTTTTGCTCACGCAGATACTTCGCCAGCTTACCGACGGTGGTGGTTTTACCCGCACCCTGCAAGCCTGCCATCAAGATGATCGCCGGTGGTTGCGTCGCGAAACTGAGTTGCGAAGCCTCAGGGCCGAGATCCGCGCCCATGATGGCTGCGAGTTCGCGCTGTACTACACCGACCAGTGCCTGGCCGGGCGAGAGCGAACCGATGACATCTTCGCCCATCGCTTTTTCTTTGACGCGGCTGATGAATTCGCGCACGGCAGGAAGTGCAACGTCGGCTTCGAGCAGGGCCAGACGAACTTCGCGCAGCATTTCTGCCGTATTCGCTTCCGTCAGGCGCGCTTCTCCGCGCATGGTTTTGACGGCTTTGGCTAGGCGTTGTGTGAGATTGTCGAGCATGGGTATTTTGAATGTATGGTGAAAACTAGTTGCAGCGAAAATGACGCGCCTGCAACGGATGGCGCAGGCAGGTCTCATTTTAACCGATGCTGTGCCAGATGGCCGTGCTCTCATAGAGCTTGTTCTGGAAAATGGGTTTTAGGATATATATGTGTGGGCGCATCTTCTATAAGCGTTTTTCTCCGGCTAATGGTAATGTCGCGATAATAATTTCCTGCCGAATGGCAATACGCGGATCAAGATATCGATTGATATCAAATTGCGATTTGATTGAAATTTGGCAAAATCCATGACGCAAAGCTAACTTGGACTTTTAGGTAAATAGAGTACGGTGATGTTGATTTCCCCGACGGGAAGCCCGAATTACATGGTGTAAACTTAAACGATGTATATATATCTTTTTATCCTGGCGGCCTTGTTCTATGCGGTGTGCGCATGTCTGCCGTCGAAAAAACGCCTGGTAATTTCAATCGGCACCTTGATTGGATGGCTGTTGCATGGTGGCGCCTTGTGGGCGGATACGATTACGTCCAATTCTTTGCGCATGGGTTTTGCGATCATGCTGTCGGGGACTTTGTGGATTTCTGTCGCGGCCTACTGGCTGGAGAATCGTAACTTCACACTGGATGGTTTACGTATCCTGGTGCTGCCATGTGCTGCGGTTGGCGTTCTCTTGCCTATGGTTTTCCCCGGTAGCGTGATTGAGTTGAATGGTCGCTCCATGCTTTTCCCGTGGCACATTGCCATTGCGATGTTGGCATACAGCACACTGACCATTGCCGCCTTTCATGCGATTTTGATGGCACTGCAGGAATCCAAACTGCATACTCGTCTGAATGCACAAAAAACCGGTTTGTTTGCGATGGCGATTGATCGCTTGCCGGCCTTGCTGACGATGGAAAAATTGCTATTCCGCTTGATCGGTTTTGGCTTCTTTTTGCTGACCTTAACCGTTTTGTCCGGAGTTATTTTTTCCGAAGAATTGTTTGGGCAGGCGTTCAAGTGGGAGCATAAAACCATTTTCACGATGTTGTCCTGGCTCCTGTTCGGCATCTTGCTGGCCGGGCGTAAATGGCGCGGCTGGCGTGGCAAGACGGCACTCAGTTTTACGCTGACCGGTTTTACGACCTTGTTGCTTGCGTACGTAGGCAGCCGTTTCGTGCTGGAAGTGGTATTGCATCGGGGACTTGCATGAAATTGTTGTTATGGGCCGGCATTATCTTTGCGGTCATATGGATACTCCGCAGTAAAAAATCTTCCTCCAAAGTCGATTCTTCGAAACCACCCCCAGAGGGCAATGCACATGCGGAAGCAATGTTGAGTTGCGCGCATTGCAAGACTTATTTCCCTGCCTCTGAAGCGGTATTTGATTCTTCAAATACTGCATTTTGCAGTGCCGAGCATCGTGCCCAGCATGTGGTTCGTTAATTCATGAAACAAGCCAAGCCGGTTTTTGACGACGCGCAAGCAACATTCTGGCGCACGTTGCAGACGTTCGCGTTTACGCGGACCTTGATCGTGGCGGTTTTGCTGGTTTACTTTGGCTTGACCGCCGAAAAGCTGTGGCCGCAGAAACAGCAATTCTGGCAAATCTGTATTGCCTATCTGCTCGTGGCGCTGATATTTGTACTGCTATCGTTGTACTGGCGACGCCGTTTCATGATGCAGTTGGTGGTGCAGATATCGGTTGATATAAGTGCGATCTCGTTTCTGTATTTATCCGCGGGCGGGATCAAGAGTGGTTTGGCGATTCTGTATTTATTCCCATTGGCGGGCGGAGCAATTATTGCACCGCTGATCCTGTCCCTTTTTTTTGTTTCTGCAGTAACCTTGATTTTGCTGGCAGACAGCGGCTACCAGTTACTGAATGAAAATTCGGATGTGTCGTCTTCGCAAGTTGGCTTATACGGGGCAGCATTTTTCATCATTATTTTTGCGATCAACCGCCTTGCCGCGCGTTTGATCAAGCAGGAATCGCTGGCGCTGGGACGAGGCAAAGCCTTGCACGTTCAGCAGGCAATCAATCGTCTCATCATTGCGGATATGGAAGACGGCGTCCTCGTGGTTGATCGCAAAGGCCGCGTGTTGATCAGCAATCCTGCCGCGGCGCACATGCTCGGGCTGACTTTCCCTCATGAAAAAGCCTATGGAAAATTATCCGACATGGCGTGGCTGAGACCGATAGCGGACGCTTACCAGGCGTGGGGCAGACATGACGATTTGCGCACGCCGACACAAGCGAATACGCCGACCTTTGTTTTAATCAAGCAGGGTGAAGAGTTGACCTTGCAAGGCGGCACGACGGTTTTAGGTAGTCGTCGCGAATTGGTTACCCATTTAAAACTGCGCTTCGCAAAAGTCGATGCGGAAGGCGTGCAGGAAGAACGGGTTGTGATCTTCCTGCAGGATGTAACCGAAATCGAAAATCGTGCGCAACAGCTCAAGCTGGCATCCATGGGACGGTTGACCGCCAGCATTGCGCATGAAGTGCGTAATCCCTTGTCTGCAATCGGACACGCTGCCTCGCTGTTGAGTGAAGACGCGCCGGATGCAAGTCAGCAGCGTTTGCTCGCCATCATCAGCGATAACGTCGCACGCCTGAATCGCATGATTGAGGATATTCTGAAGTTGTCGCGCAAGGCGCATCAGTATCACGAGCCACTCTGTTTGGGTATATTGTTTGACGACGTTTTGAGCGAACTGCAGGAGATGCACGCCGTGCAGCAAGACATGATCGCGATCGGCGACATGCGCTCGTACAAAGTACGTTTCGATCCCTTGCATTTGCGTGAAATCGTCTTGAACTTGCTGACAAATGCGTTACGCTATGCGAGTAGCATGCCGGGTAGTATTCGTGTTTATATTGTGTCTGGAATCGGGCATAGACTTGAGTTGCACGTACAGGACGACGGCCCGCAAATTACGGCTACAGTGCGTGCTCATTTGTTTGAACCGTTCTATACAACATCCAGCAAAGGTACCGGACTGGGGCTCTATCTGGCGCGCGAATTGTGCTTGAATAATGGTGCTTTGCTGAATTATGAATATCGAAGTGATGATGAGAAGGGCGCACCAACCGGACGCTTCGTCATCACCTTCGCTAATAATGAAAACATTTGAGTCTATTTGACCGTCCATGAATCCTAAAATCTGCGTGCCATGAGTTCCCCTCGTATTTTAATTGTTGACGATGAAGCAGACCTGCGGGAATTGCTGGAGATTACGCTCGTCAAGATGGGGCTGGATATTGATAGCGCACCGACGCTGGCAGTAGCACGCGATTATCTGGCAAGTACGGAATATGCATTGGTATTGACCGACATGCGCTTGCCGGATGGGTTGGGGATCGAGTTGGTGCATGAAGTGACGGCACAGTACAAGAACACCCCGATTGCCGTGATTACTGCTTTTGGCAGCGCCGACAATGCGGTAGTGGCATTGAAAGCTGGTGCTTTTGATTATCTATCCAAGCCGGTCGGGCTGGAACAATTGCGTGTCATGGTACGTTCGGCCTTGCGTATTAGCCAAAGCAACAGCAGCGACAAATCCAGTCAAAAAACGATAACCCCGACGGCATTGCGTCTGATGGGGCAGTCGGAAGCCATGCAGGCTTTGCGTGCGCAAATTACCCGGCTGGCCCGCAGCATGGCGCCAGTCGCGATCAGTGGTGAATCAGGTAGCGGCAAGGAATTGGCCGCGCGCGATATTCACGCGCAGAGCGCGCGTAACGATAAGCCTTTTGTTGCCGTCAATTGCGGCGCCATTCCGGAAGCCTTGATGGAAGCGGAGTTTTTTGGTTACCGCAAAGGTGCATTTACTGGCGCTGTGGATGATAGAGATGGATTTTTCCAGGCTGCCAATGGCGGGACCTTGTTACTGGATGAGGTAGCCGATTTACCTTTCGCGATGCAAGTCAAATTGCTGCGGGCGATCCAGGAACGGCGCGTACGCAAAGTGGGTGCGACGGTTGAAGAGCCGGTCGATGTTCGTATTATTAGCGCGACGCATCAGAATTTGCATGAATGCGTAGGCAAGGGGACATTCCGTCAGGATTTGTATTACCGATTGAATGTCATTGAATTGAGTTTGCCGCCTTTGCGTGAGCGACTTGATGATATCGGTTTGCTGGCGCAAGTGATTCTGACGCGACTCGGCGGCGGGCAAAAAACGGCATTGAGTCCCGCTGCGCTGGATGCGTTGCGCAGTTATTCATTCCCGGGGAATGTGCGTGAACTGGAAAATATTCTGGAGCGTGCATTGGCATTTGCCAATGATGGTGTGATTGAGGTGATGGATCTGGCACTTAAAGCCTCGCCATCGATCAAGATTTTCGCACCATCACCTCCTGCGGAAGAGACCTTGATGGTGCCGGCGCTGATAGAAACTGAAGAAATGATTTTGCCGCCACTGGCAGATGAATTACCGCAGTCCTTGCCCGATCACCTCGACGAGGTGGAGCGCGACATCATTCGGCGCGCCTTGGCAAAAACAAAATTCAACCGGACGCAAGCCGCAGAATTACTTGGCATCAGTTTCCGTCAATTACGCTACCGCATGCAGCGGTTGGATATCAATGCACCGGAATAACAAGACTTCCGGCAGCGCATCCTTGCCGTTTCAAATAGCTGCAAACGGTTGGGCGGCTGATGTCATGCGCATGCCTTCGCCCAATTTCGACCAACGTGTCGAAGGAACGGAAATTGCGTTGCTGGTAATACATAACATCAGTCTGCCGCCTGGACAGTTCGGCGGTCCGTTTATCTCAGACCTGTTTTTGAATCAGCTTGATTACGCTGCCGACCCGTATTTCGACCAATTGAGGTCTTTGCGGGTGTCGGCGCATTTTCTGATCCGGCGCGATGGTAGCGTGATGCAGTTCGTGTCCACCAACGATAGAGCATGGCATGCGGGAGCGTCTTCGTTTTGCGGACAAGAGCGTTGCAATGATTTTTCGGTCGGGATTGAGTTGGAGGGCACTGACTTTGAACCGTTTGAACCTGCACAATATGCAGCTCTGGCATTGCTGACAAATGCCTTAAAGCAGGCGTATCCCTTGCAACATGTAGTCGGTCATGAGCAGATTGCGCCGGGTAGGAAAACCGATCCCGGACCATTTTTTAACTGGGACGATTACCAGCAGCGTTACCATAAAGTACGCTCGGAATCAGTGCAAACAGTGGACGCTGATGGTGATTTGCAGTTCTATTTAGGTTAAAAAATGCACCATTGCAATCCCATATATTCATATAAAAAAATATATAACAAACTCTCACGAAAGTGATTGCGTCGCCGACTTTCCCGCACTAGAATTAGTGCAGATCATAACTTCCGCACTAGATGTAGTGGGTTTTGTCGATCCACCCCTTAAATCTGTTCAGTTGTTGCTTCACCATAATTTGTCCGTATATACATATTAATAGGGAGCCCTGAGCAGATGTCTTTCAATATAAAAAATAGAGTTGGTACAGGCAGCTAACGTAGATATCTGCGTTGGGCAGATACCTTTCATAAAAATACCTTTCGCAAAACCAGTAGTAACAGGTTTATCTCTTACAACCAGCTCGGCAAAACCCGCCCTGCAATAGTTTTTTTAAGGAGTTGTAATGCTCTCTACGCAAGAAATTTCAGCCAAATCGTCGACAGAAATCGGCAACATCGCGCCTCTCGCGGTTGCTCCATCGACTTCCGGCGCGCATGCCGTCGGTCTGAGCGATCATCGCATCATC
>JAZKIX010000032.1:0-4922 GCA_040384645.1 Pseudomonadota bacterium
TACTTCAGGTGGAATGTAGGCGTTTGATTTAACCGAAAAGAAGACTTTTACTTTAGGAGTAAGAAGCGAATTTTCCGATTGTTCAATCACCACACCAACGCGCCCCGTCTTTAGCTTTACCAATGCGCCGGTCGGATAAATACCTATACATTTAACGAATGCCTGAAAAACTGCAGGATCAAAATGACCGTCCCATTCCGCCATGCGTCGCAAGGATTCGGACGGTTCCCAACCGGCTTTGTAGGCGCGATTGGATGTGATGGCGTCATACACATCACACACAGCCCCCATCCGCGCGAACAGGCTGATTGCCTCACCTTGCAGTTGATGCGGATAACCTGTTCCATCGAAGCGTTCGTGATGATGCAAGCACACATCAAGAGCAGCGTCGCTAACGCCTGGCGCCCCCGATAAAATTTTGTGGCCTTCGACCGGATGTTCCTTGATCGCCACAAACTCGTCGTCGGTAAGCTTGCCGGGTTTGTCCAGTATGGACTGCGAAACCATCATTTTTCCCACATCATGCAGCAATCCCGCCAAACCGGCATCTCTGGTTTGGTTTGCATCCAGTTTCATTTTTCTGGCGAGTGCAATCATCAGCGCGCACACGGCAACGGAGTGCATATAGGTATAGTCGTCCTTGTTTTTCAGACGGGCCAGACTGATCAGGGCATCAGGATTGCGCATGACAGATGATGAAATTTCTTCCACCAAAGAGTGGGCCCGCGCAGTATTCAGCGCATTACCCATTCTGGCTTCGTGAAACATCGTGGTCACTGCAGTCTTGCCATCTGCACATATTTTTTTAGCGCGTGCCATCTCGTCGTCGAAAGACGCGCGGCGCGAAACAACTTCTGCCGGCGGGATGAGCTTCTTTTCAGAGAACTCTACTTCTACTTTAGCGCTGGGCATGTTCTCGACATCCACCCCTTTGGAAGTGTCTATCCACACTTCTGCTACATCACTGCCCTGGATTTTTTGTACGTCTTTGAGGCTGTCTATCAACAGCGAGGTCCGCCAAAACGGCGACTCATCCCAGGTGCTGCAAAACTATTGAACAAACATTCCGACACGGAGCTGTTCCACATTGATTTGCTTCAGCATATGCGTGCTCGCGTTAGTGTTGCATGGCCCATACAATAGATGTCTCGTGTTGTATTTTTATCTAGTGGTGCTACGTATTGCAGCCTGAATTATAGTAACCCGATTCATCCAAAAGATGCTCTGAATAAACATTCAGACAACAAAAAAAGGGATTACGAATTAACGTAACCCCTTCTGTATTGTGGTCAACCTTCCATAAGTCGAACACGGCACCACTATGTTGTTTAGCTTATAGAGCCCATGTCAAAGGTGAGGCCACGGAAAGCGAATCGTATCCCAGAAATCGCAGTGTGCATCTGCCGGGCCATTGCCCGCAACCGTGTTCGCGCCGATCTCCAGATAGGCCTCATTCAACGACGAAGCAGCAGGCCAGACCGGATCACCTCCGCCATTCGGATTGCCCTTCTTCGCCATGCGGCTCCAGTACCCCACCATGTGTTTCTGCACTTCCAGGTCGGTCGCGGTAGGCCGGTAAGACCCCTGCCAGTTGAACAGGAACGGATGTTCTACGGTATGAATGGCACCGAGCGCCTTTTGATCGGGGTCGTTCTCAAGCGTATGCGTGAACAGATAGCGGAATACCGGCGCCTTCTGGACGCCAGCGAATGTTCGGGCCACGCGCCTGGACTGGCAGGTAAATTCCGCATCCGTGGTGAGCTGAACAAAGGCTGCGCGCGGTGTCGGATATGCAGTGAGCGGATATTGCGCGACGATACGTTCGGTCTGATCTACTCCAAACACTTTTGTAACGGCTGAGGCAAGGCTGGTTGCATCCGTCACAGGACCGGCGGCATTGATGAACTGCATGGTCTCGCTTGCCGTATTACCGATGATCACCGGCATTGCGGGATACTTGCGCTGCTTGATGAGCGCCAACGGCTGGTCGGGGAAAACATGACCATCCATGTTAGGGCCGTAGACACGCGGGAATACGGTGAAAGTTCCCGGTATGGCACTCACCAGCTCGGTCACACTTTTCGCACGCAGGCAGGCAGCCGTGTCGCTACTGCCGTCGCAACCCATTTTGGCTGCCACCGCACTACCGGTGCCGCGTTCGACATCCGCCAGTGTCGGAATTTCACAGCCAATGGGAACGCTACTTTGCATAGCCACGCCATGAATCAATCCCTTGGTCATAGGCGAGGTCATCAATGCACAAATGTTGCCGCCGCCTGCCGAGGTGCCGGCCAGAAATACACGGGAAGGATCGCCGCCAAAAGCCGCGATGTTTCTATGTATCCATTTCAGCATCGCGATCTGATCCTGGCTACCGTAATTGCCGGAAATTTTTTCTGGACGCTCGGCATCCAATGCCGGATGAGCCAGAAAGCCCAACACGCCGACACGCAGGTTATAGCTCACGAACACGACGCCTTGCGGCACCATTTTTTCACCGTTGTAGACCACGCCGCCAAAGCCATACGAACCGGCCCCGGAATAAGCATGATTGCCGCCACCATGCAGCCACACCATGACCGGCAGAGGACGCGCCGGCTTTTGCAATGGGCGCGAAACGTTCACAAACAGACAGTCTTCATTACCCTCGATGTTTTTACCGATAATCTGCGGACATATCGCGCCAAAACGCGAACCGTCACGCGTGCCGACCCAGGGATCGGCCGGCTGCGGTGCACGCCAACGCAAATCCCCTACAGGAGGTTTCGCATAAGGAATTCCTTTGAAGGTAAGCGTCTCACCTTCTACCGCACCACGTACAGCGCCCAGATCTGTGCACACAACGCTATTTTCAGCACTATCGCATTTGGCGGCGCGGGCTGTGTTCGGTAACGCTGCGATCAGTAATAAAACAAGTCCGGTGAAGACGACAACCATGGCATTCGCCTTGTTTGTCTGCGTCGTTTGATGAGCCGCGCTAACGGGCACATCCATCCGGTGAAATAAATGATTGGTAGAAGAACGTGTTGAAGACAGCAATCCAGCTATCAACGTCTTTACTGCTTTATGATGCATTTTGACCTCCAATTGAGTCATAAGTGTGATGCGATAAATCTGACATGTCAGAGATAAGCAACAAATATGCCAATTTTGGAATGTCTAAAATGACTAATAAGAAGGCAAAACAGAGAATAAGGTCGCGACTGATCCAATGGAATGCCGCTCGATGGTGCATAGAGCAAGCCGCAACATGCGCAAATTTAGGGCATCAGTGCTACTCGGATCACATTGAGGCTCTATCGTTTTTGATGAACTGCGCCAATTCATGAATCGGCATTGCCTTGGCGAAGAGCCATCCTTGCGCATACTGAACACCTCGTTCACGTAAAAAGTTGGCTTGCATTTCAGTCTCGACACCTTCCGCAATCATTTTAATATTTAACGATTTTGCCATTTCTATGATGTGAAGCACGACGGTGCTGGTCGCCGCTTCGGTTCCTATCGTGTCGACAAAGGATTTATCGATTTTCAGATAATCAACCTTGAACGTAGTCAGATACGAGAGGCTGGAGTAGCCCGTACCGAAGTCATCGATTGCAACGTGGATACCCATGCTGCGCAGGTCCCGGGCCACGTCATGCGCAAGCGCCGTGTTGATAAAACCGCGCTCGGTTGCCTCCACCATGAGGTGCTTCGGCTTGATCCATGTGCGTCGCATAAGTTCTCGCAAGCTGGAAACGATATTCGCAGACTGGAGGTCAGCAGCCGAGAGATTGATTGCGAAGTGAAAATCAGGATGATCCTGAATCAGTTTAGGCACATCGCGTTCAATCAACTCAAGAACACGGCCGGTAATGCGCAGAATCAAATTGCTTTCTTCCGCAATCGGAATGAAGAGGTCGGGTGAAATGAGTTTACCGTTAGCACGGCGCCAGCGAATGAGGGCTTCGGCACCCACACAGCGGCCAGTTTGCAGATTAATTACTGGTTGATATTCGAGAAAGAATTCATTTCGTTTTAATGCCAGTCTCAAAATAGAGGGTAAAGAGATTTGTTGTTTCGCCAGAAAATAAAATGCTGTCGCCAGTAAGATCCCCGCCACTATTCCAATAGGAACAAGCACCCAGGATAATTTATGTGATCTGATGTCAACGTATTTGACGGGTACCGCAGCCAATGAGGTCAAGTCAAATTCTTTGGAACGTCGTAGTGCGACGACGTAGTCACCGTCAAAGAAACTGATGGTTCCTCCTTTGGGCAGAGGGCGCAGCCATTCATTTTTAAAAGTCCCCCGTATCAATACCGGCCGTCCCGAACTGGTATTTACCGAAGCCAGAGATACATCACGGTTATCCTCGAAAACATCAAGAGGAAGTTCGCGATGGACAATAGCGACATAACCATATTTTTCGACCACGATGAATTGCATTTCCGGTGCAATCGATAGCCGCACTTGCATGCGAACCGAAGCGCCTGTCGAACTTATATAGTCGACGGGACCTAGTTCCACCCCTTTCCCATGATGCCCAAGCGAAGAACACATCATGCGTCCATCGGCAATATAACCAACGGTCTGGAGATAACTGGAACTTATGTCGATATCTTGCATAACCTTGATTTGCTCATCGGAACAAGGGTCTGCTGATTTGTTTTTTCTAAGTTCCTGGAATGCCGCTTTGATTTGCCCATTAGTTTTATCAGTTCGACGCTGCAACTCATCGGCAAGTGTCAAGGCACTGTCCATTTCGATCTCGAGACTTTGTTGATGGGAAATGTACAGCGACGCCACAATAGGCGCACTGATTGCCAATGCCCCTACAATCAGTGCCAAACTCATAGAAAAAATACGATTCACGGTACCCTCGAGAAGCACTTATTTAATGGCGGCTAGACAATCCATAACTATGTAGATTTCCATACCG
>JAZKIX010000033.1:0-1882 GCA_040384645.1 Pseudomonadota bacterium
CGCTGCATTAAGAATAGGGCGAGCGTTTGTGTATTGGCTCGACAGGCCATCGTCCAGCACGATCATATTGGCCGCATTGGCAGCGGCGGCGGCAATCGCCTGCGGTGAGCCAGCGGCGAAACGGTTGGTCGGTTTTTCGAGCCGGCCGGCCGATAAAGTCAATTGCCCGTAGCGACCCAGGAAGTAATTCTGGCTCACCGTCAACGGCGAGGTGAAATATACCAACATACCTTCGTATTTTTCTAAGTCATTGGCATTTGCCAGCGGCAAGGCGATATTGGTCGCAGCCACCGTATTGCCAGAATTAAGGACCACCAGCTCGCTCACGCCGCTTAGTTGCGTGACGGTGCGCAGTGCATCGCCGGCATTAAATTCCGCCACGGTGGCGGTCAAACGCACCCGGTCGCCAACCGCGACTACCGGTGCGCTCGCGGTATACACAAAGATGGCGTCGGAGGTCGCCGGGTTGCCGTCGCCCAGCACGTCTTGCATATAAAAGCCGTTGCTCATTTTCAGCGTCACCACGCCATCGGTGGTTTGCGTGGTATTGACGAAAGGACTAGTGGCACCCGCACCCTGAATCTGCGAAATGCTATTGGTATTGGCCATCGGCGCCTTGACCTCGACCGTGACAGCACATTGCCCGGATTGGCTCTGGTCGTTGCCAAATTGAATTGTGATCGGATAACTACCTGCCGCCAGCATATTTGCCAGGTGCAAACTGAAAGTAGCAAGCTCGCCCACGCCGGACGCAATATTGCTCGTGGTGAGCGTGATGCCAGCAACCGCGCCGGCCGCGATGCTGGCGTCGTTGACGATGCCGTCGGCGTCGCTGGCTCTGACACTGGTGTTGCCGGCGGTGCCGACGGGAACGGCAAATAACACCGGACATTGCGCCACAATCGGCGCATTGCTGACCACGCCGCAGCTTTTAAGGGTTGATGAAGTATTCCGCGGTACTGGTGCTGCGGTCACAAAATCGGCACCATTATTATCGCTATCGGTGCAGCCATCATTAGCGCGCAGTACTGCGACGGTGCTACTGGGGGCAGAAGTCGGGCTAGCGCCTTCAAATGCATTTGCGGTGGCGCCGTAACCGACCAAATCTTGGATCGCGCTTGATGTTGCACTGGACAGCGCGGTGCTGATATTGGCTAGCGCAACCTTGCCGGCTGAGCCCGCCATCGCCAGCGTGCCGCTCACATCCGGCGTTGGCAAATTGGCAGCGCTGCCAGCGCCGGCCGCTTCTTGCACCAGCAGGTATTGACCTGCTTGCAGAGTCACATCTGGCAACGGTGTTGCCGCCCAGGTGCTGCCGGTGGCAGAGCCATACTGCACGCTCCAGCCGTTGAGGCTGACTGACGTGGCGCCGCGATTAAAGAGTTCGATAAAGTCGTTTTTATAGGTCGCGCCGCTATTGCCGCCGGCGCCGTAGACTTGGCTGATGACGACATCGGATGCTGCGTTGGCATTGACAGCAATCGAGGTAAGCAAGGCGGCAAGCAATGCCATATTAAAGACGGTACGTCTTGCATTCAAAGCTGGCCTCGATACGGGACGGCGTAATGGGCCAAACAAGGCAGGATCAGAATGATTCATGCAAGACTCCGAGGAAATTTGTGTGAAACATGGATGGAAAATATTGCCTGCAACGCTCCGCTCTCATCCCAAGTCATTGACGATGAGAGTCATCCGGCGGCGACAAATTCGCGTGGCACAGAGAATATATTTTTCATATGACAAAGAAATGACCACGCGTAACATCACAATCCCATCCATCGCGTTTGCCATCGCTTGCACCGGCAGGCGACAATGGCAGCGCTCCCGCCATTCATAGAAAACGACGCCGTGAACTTACCTGCCTTCTTGCTTGCTGCAACCG
>JAZKIX010000034.1:0-7589 GCA_040384645.1 Pseudomonadota bacterium
TTGTTGGCGATTATCACATCGTATGCAGCAGTACCAATGCATATGCCCCCGCTTTTTTGGTCGCGCATGAATCGGCGATTGAGCCAAGTGGTTTGAAAGGCGAGGCGTATTTGGATTGGTGCTTGCAATTCTGCAGGGAACACCGCATTGCCATTTTTGTGCCTGGAAAGGAAGCTAGTCTGGTTAGCGCCGCGCGTGAGCAGTTCGCTGAACAGGGAACCCGCGTCCTGTGTGCCGCGTCGCAAGAAGTACTGCATTTGCTGCACGACAAGGCCCGCTTTTATCAAGCCGTAGATTTGCCGCTGGCGCCGCCGGCTGCCTTTCGAGTAGTCGAAAATGTCGAGCAATTTGATCACGCCTATCGCGAACTCAGACAGAGCCATGCCAAACTATGCGTCAAGCCTTCTGTCTCGGTTTATGGCCTCGGTTTTAGCGTGCTCGATGAAATCCGCTCCTGTGCACAGTTATTGCTCGAAGGCGTGCAATACCATGTCGGTTTGGACGACTTGCGGCGCGGTTTCGCTGCCATGGATGGTTTCAGAACCATGCTGCTGATGGAATATCTCGATGGCCCCGAATACAGTGTCGATTGCGTGGGCGATAACGGCCGGCTGGTGTGTGCCATTCCTCGTAAAAAATCCATGGTGGTTGGGCAGGGACAAATCATCGACATGCGTGACGATATCCTGGAAAGCACACGCCAACTGACCGCCACCTATGGCTTAAATGGTGTGTTCAATGTGCAATTCCGCGAAGGCCAAAACGGACTTGGTTTACTCGAAATTAATCCACGTATGTCAGGTGGCATCGCCATGGCGTGTCTGGCCGGCCCCAATTTACCGTATCTGGCATTGGTTGGATTTGATCGCGGTTTCGAGGGATTGCCGATACCGCCGATTCGTGCCGGAATGCGGGTGGCAGAACTGGCGCGTGCGACGGAGCTATCTTGAGCGCAGTGGCGCTGGACAAGAAAAATTTTCTTTTTCCAGCGGAAGCGCGCACTGTTGTCTTACCTACGGGCTTGATGCAAGTGAAGGTCGAGACGAGCGTATTTAGCCTGGATGAGTTGATTGGCTTCGCGGCGCGTGCCAATGCCAAGCGTGGTTTTCTGTTCTTGAGCAAGGTGTTGGGTAAACATTGGCCAGTGACGCCAAGTAAGATGCGTGAAATTCATCTCGCGCTAGCGGCCCAAGTGCCACCGGATTTGCAGGGGCCAGTCGTCTTTATTGCCATGGCCGAAACGGCAATTGGGTTGGGTCATGGCGTATTTGAGGCTTACGTAGAGACCCATCCGCAAACACCGGTATTGTTTTTGCATACCACGCGTTATCAGACGGGCACCACTGACCTGATCGAATTCGAGGAGGCGCATAGCCACGCGCCGCGTCAGTTCTTACATGTGCCTGCTGATCCGGCTTTGCGTGCGCTGTTGTTAAGCGCACGCTCTTTGGTGCTAGTGGATGACGAAGCCTCTACAGGTAGCACTTTCCTCAATTTGACGGCAGCCTGCCGTGCCCTCAATCCGGGGATTGCACATGTGCATTTGGCGACCATCACCGATTTCATGGGGCCTTCTGCCAAGGTATCCCTGTCTCAGCGTTTCGGAATCCCATTCACAATGGGCACTGCGCTACGTGGCGAATATGTCTTCAGCGCTGGTCAATTAGAGCATGCTAGTGCGCCAGCCCAACTATTTGAAGCGCAAGCGGAGCGCGGGGCCAGCACTGTATTCGGTAGGCTAGGTCTGGATCGCGCACTGTCCTTGCCCACTAATCTGGCAGAGCGTTTACGTGCCAATATTGGGCCGAACGAACGCACGCTGGTCTTAGGGACGGGCGAATTCATGCACATGGCTTTTGTATTGGCACAGCAGTTGGAACAGCGTGGTTGCGATGTGGTGGTTCAAGCGAGTACCCGTTCACCTATATTGAATTGGGGGGCGGTTAGTCAGACCCTGCGCTTTGCCGATAATTACGGCGAAGGCATCGCCAATTACCTATATAACGTTGTGCCTGGCCAATACGATCACGTTTTCATTTGCCACGAAACACCTCCCAATGCTGCGCTACAGCAGTTGGCGCATGCTGTGAACGGACGGCTGTTTCATTTTTTATCTGAGAATAATATTGAAGAAATTCCTGTTTGTTGACCTTGACGATACCCTGTTTCAAACGCCGGGAAAATGTGTTGGACAAGAAGACTTGCGTCCTGCTGCCTATCTTAAGGACGGCGTTGCCTGTTCATTTACCACTGCACGGCAGCGCGCTTTGTTTGAGTTGATGCAGCGTGAAATGACCATGATCCCGGCAACCGCGCGTAACCACGATGCCTTAGGCCGGGTCGACTTGCCATTTTCTAGCTATAGCATCATCGATTACGGTGGCGTCGTGCTGGTTCCCGGTGGCGCGGTTGATTACGATTGGCTTGCAGAGATGCAGATAGATATGGCGCATGCGTTGGATGGTTTAAAAGAGGTGATTGAGATCATCGACGAGTATTCGGCGAGGGTTGGGCTGACAGGTCGGGCTCGTTTGATTGAAGATTGTGACACGCCCTTCTACGTCGTGGTCAAAGACGCTGATAAACAAGCCGAGCGACTGGAACATATCGAGCGAGAGGCGGTAGCGCCCTGGATTGCAGGCGCTGGCAAGGATTTTTTCATCCATCGCAACGGTAACAATTTGGCGGTATTGCCCAAGACGCTCAACAAGGCGCGTGCAGTGCAATATGTGCGCCAAAAGCTCGAAGCAGAACATGGCCCGCTCATGACCTTCGGCATGGGCGACAGCAAATCCGATGCGCGTTTTATGGCGGCTTGCGATTACGCGATTATTCCAAGTGGTACCCAACTGGCGGCTTTGACGGTGGCAGCTCTATGAATGGTGGGGGCTTTTGTGGCAGTTATCGACCTGACGATGTGCGTTTTTTACTTAAGCGCTTGCCGCAGCAGCCCTTTGTGGAGATCGCGCAAAAGGAACAATTGATCCAGTCCGGCACATGCCATTACAGCGAAATGTTGTCGCCCGAGGTGTTGCCGTCAGCCAGATATTTGCAAATATTCAAGGATGCTACCCGCAGCAACCGTCAGCAGATGGCACGCGATTGCCTTTCCTTGGCTGCGCTAATTGCCTTACGCCGCACCGGCCCGATCACTTTGGTGTCACTGGTGCGGGCTGGTACGCCGGTCGGCGTCATTCTCAAGCATCTATTGCAACGTGTGTTGGGACGGCAGGTCAACCATTATTCAGTCTCGATCATTCGCGACCGGGGCATTGATCAGGTCGCTTTGGAGCACATTCTGGCGCAAGGCCACGCACCTGAATCGATCGTTTTCGTTGATGGCTGGACCGGCAAGGGCGTGATCGCGCGCGTACTGAAACAGGCTGTTTGCGAGTTCAATCAGCGGCACAAGTTGGCCATTGATGGTGGCTTGTACGTATTGTCGGATTTGGCCGGCGCAGCGGTATGCGCCGCGTCTTCGCACGATTACCTAATTCCATCGAGCATACTCAATGCCACCGTCTCAGGCTTGGTTAGCCGCTCGGTACTCAATGACGCAATCGGCCCGCAAGACTTTCATGGTTGCGTTTATTATGATGCGTTCGAAGCGCACGACCAATCGCGCCAATTCGCAGACGCTGTGATTGCCGATGGCGTCGCGCTGGCCGAACGTGATGGTATCCCGGCAGCCGTTCCGGTCGACAGAGTTGCAGTGGCTGGCATTTCGTCGGACTTTTTACTTACCGCCATGGCCCAGCATGGCATCGCCGATGTGAACATGGTGAAACCCGGTATCGGTGAGGCGACCCGCGTATTACTGAGACGGGTGCCGCGATTGTTGATCCTGCGCGACCCCGATGCAGCGGACGTGGCGCATTTGCGGCTACTGGCTGCCGAAAAATCGGTGCCTATAATCACCAATGCAAATTTGCCTTACCAAGCCGTATCGCTCATCAGGAGTGCTTTAGATGGCTAGCACAATCGCTAACAGGATCACTAGAACGCTGGGCGCCTCGCTCTACGTGCCAACTACCCACAAGGATTTGCAGCAGATTGCCAATGGCGACTTGCTGGGCGATTTACGCTCCGTTATCTTTTGTACTGAAGATGCGGTGGCCGACAGTGAACTCAGCTACGGCCTGTTCAATTTGTCGCTCGTGCTGCAACAGATGGTTGAACGTCCCGGCACCGAACGTTTTGTGCGGGTGCGCAATCCTGATGTGATGGAACGCGTACTGGCGATGCAGGGTGTAGAAAAGCTGACCGGTTTTGTGTTGCCGAAATCGACTCGGCATAATTTTGACGCCTACTTCCGGCAAGTGCGCAAGAGTCAATTCATGCTGATGCCGACCTTGGAAACGGCAGAAGTATTTGACGATGCCGAGATGAAGCTATTTCGCCAGTGCCTGGAGCAGCCGGGCGTGCGCGATCACATTTTGGCATTACGCATCGGCGGCAATGATTTGCTGGCCTTACTCGGGATGCGGCGGCCACGCAATATGACGATATACCGCACGCCTTTGGGGCCGGTGATTTCAAAACTGGTGACTATTTTCAGGCCCTATGGCTTTGTGCTGACGGCACCGGTGTTCGAGCACTTAGATAACGCGGCATTGCTGGCGCAGGAAGTGGAAGAAGATCTGGCCCATGGCATGGTTGGAAAGACAGCCATCCATCCGAACCAAGTCGGACTGATTGAGCAGCACTACCGGGTCCAGCGTAATGATGTCGAAGTGGCTCTGCGCATCATGGATGAGGCTAGTCCAGCGGTATTCAAGATGCACGATTCGATGTGCGAAGTTGCCACCCACCGGGCCTGGGCCCACGGCGTGGTCGAGCAGGCGCGGGTGTTTGGTATCCATCATGCCGGCGATGAAAGCGTTGGCATCAGCCCGCTGCAAGCGCAGCAGACACAACCCAACTGAGATTAAGTGAAAGGACCAACATCATGACCGACTTTGCACGTGGACAAAAAGGCAAGCTGGCCGAACTGGGATGCGTTGGCGCGTTCCCTATCGTATTAAACATGGCAGCACAAGGCATGGATATCGATATTGCCTGTTTTGGTCTTGATGCCAATGACAAGCTGTCAGACGACCGCTACATGGTGTTTTTTAACCAAAAATCCTGCCCGGGCGATGCCGTTACGCTTGCTCTGGGCGATGGCAAAGCCACCTTCAATACCGACGTCGCTCGCTTGCCGGATTCAATCCACAAGCTGGTGTTTGCTGCCTCGATTGGTGGCGAAGGCACCATGCGCAAACTAGGCTCAAGCTCAATGCGACTGGGCAATGCCGCTTTTGTTTTTTCCGGCAGTGATTTCCAGGATGAAAAAGCCGTCATCGTCGGTGAACTCTACAAGCGTGATGGCCAGTGGCGTTTTGGCGCGGTGGGACAGGGCTTCAACGGTGGCTTGTCAGCCTTGCTGAAGCATTTTGGCGGTACCGAGGCCGACAATACTGCGTCGCCTGCACCCGCATCTGCTCCACCCCCAGCCGCACCTGCGCCGGCGCCAAAGAAAATATTGCTGTCCAAGATCACACTGGAAAAGCGTGGCGATAAAGTGTCGCTAGAAAAAGCCGGCGGTCGCGGCTTTGGCCGTATCCGCGTCAACCTGAACTGGAACCAGGCAGCGCTACCCAACGCCGAACCCAAAAAACCGGGTTTCTTGAATAAATTGATGGGTGGTGCCCAAGCGAAATCAAGTGGCGGCATCGATCTCGATCTGGGATGCATGTTCCAGATGGCCGATGGCGGCGCCGGCTGCGTACAAGCGCTGGGTAATGGCTGGGGTAATTTTAACCAGGCGCCTTTCGTCCACCTGGAAGGCGATGACCGCTCTGGTACCAATACTGAGGGCGAAAATATATTCATCAACGGCGATCAACTTGGCCAGATCAAACGGCTCTTGATCTTTACTTTTATTTATGACGGCGCGCCCAACTGGGCCGTCACCAATGGTGTCGTCACCATTGAAGCGCCCGGCCAAGCGCCGGTCGAAGTGCGGCTCGACAACGGCACCAATGCCTCAATGTGTGCGATTGCGATGATTGAAAACAATGGCGGCAATTTGCAAATTACCAAATTGGTCGAGTATTTTGAACAGATCGGCAACGAGAGCACCCATAAATTGATGAATGATCGCTTTGGATTTGGATTGCGATTTAAGGCTGGGTCCAAGGACTAAAGCCAAACACCGATTGTGGTGTGCCCGAAAAAGCGATGCTTTTATCTTCCTGCTCTGAGTTCTGTTTGTTACACTAATTCTCTGGTTTAAGTTAAATTTGGCCTTGCCAGATTGTTGCCGTATTCGATATTTACCGTGTCGTAGGGGACTTTCAGAGAGATAGGGTACACATCGCATGACACCACAAGATCATTCAGGCGGACCTGATACTGGCCCAGTATTGCAGATACCCGCGCACGGCGGGGAAACGGCAGGAGTGCGCCGCGCCAATGCTGGCCTTGGCCAAGGTCTGCGTGAAGACTTGTTGCATCACGACGCCTTGCTCGATTGCCTGGTCGAATTGACCCGGATTCATGGCCGCCCCAGCACCCACGCCGCGCTATCTGCCGGCTTGCCGATGCCGAAAGAAGGCTTAACGCCGTCGCTGTTTGCGCGCGCCGCTTCCCGCGCTGGATTTTCTGCAAAAGTAGTGCGGCGCCAGTTGCATAAAATCGACAATGCTTTGCTGCCGGTGGTTTTGCTATTGGAAGGCAATGAAGCATGCCTGTTGCTGGCCTGGGATGGCAACGATAGCGCGCAATTATTATTCCCTGATACGGCGCAAGGCGCGGTCAGTCTGAGCCGGGCTGAAATACTGGCGCGCTACACCGGCACCGCAATTTTTGCACGCCCGCATTTCCGTTTCGATCAGCGTACCCCGCCCTTGGTTGATGTACCGCAGCGGCATTGGTTCTGGGGTGCGTTACTAGAGCAATGGCCGATTTTCAAGGACATCCTGGCAGCAGCGGTATTGATCAATCTATTTGGTCTCGCCATGCCGCTGTTTACCATGAATGTCTACGACCGCGTGGTACCCAATAACGCCTTGGAAACACTGTGGGTTTTTTCTGGCGGCGTCCTGATTGTCCTCATTCTCGATTATGTAATCCGATTATTGCGCGGACATTTCATCGACCTGGCCAGTTCGCGCGTCGATTTGAAATTGTCTGCCCTGATCATGCAGCGTGTCTTGGGTATGAAAATGGCAGAGCGGCCAGCCTCGGTCGGCGCTTTCGCGTCCAATTTGCGCTCATTCGAAACCGTGCGCGACTTTATTGCCTCGGCCACTGTCACGGCGCTGGTGGATTTGCCGTTTGCGCTGATCTTTTTAATCGCCTTGGCTTGGGTCGCATGGCCGTTGATATTTTTGCCGGTGGTTGGGATTGTCGTCGTGATTATTTACGCGTTTCTGGTGCAAAGCAAAATGCGCGAATTGTCGGAAACCACCTTCCGCGCCGCAGCCTTGCGCAACGCCACGTTAGTCGAAAGCCTGACCGCGCTCGAAACCATCAAGGCGCACGGGGCAGAAAACCTGATGCAAGCCAAATGGGAAAATGCCACCGCGTTTCTGGCACGTGTCAGC
>JAZKIX010000035.1:0-22224 GCA_040384645.1 Pseudomonadota bacterium
TGAACATGTGCTGTGCCGGCAAGCGACGATTGCGGGAATTTGCTCTGCACCGGATCGCACAGCCATTGGTGATTTCCCGAATCTGAAGATTGTCGGCAATGGCGTCGATTTGGCGCGATTCCCATTTGTGCCAAATGGGGAAGGGAACTCCGGCTGTAACATCGTCTTCGTCGGTAATTTGGGTTATTTCCCCAACATCGATGCCGCGTCTTGGTTCGCCCTGGAAGTAATGCCTTTGCTGATTGCCGACGTTCCTGCAGCAAGAATCAAATTAGTTGGTGCGCGGCCAGCCCGGAAGTTGCGCCGCATCGCAGCACATATGTCTTGCGTGGATTTGGTTGGCCCGGTGCCGGCGGTACACCCGTTCCTGATTGAAGCTGCTGTCGCCGTCGCGCCGCTGCGTGCGGGCTCTGGCCAGCAATTAAAAATTCTAGAAGCTATGGCCGCCGGCACCCCTGTCGTTGCAACTTCGCTTGCCGCGGCTGGACTCGATGCAATTGATAATGAACATCTCTTGGTTGCTGACGACGCTAAGTCGATGGTAGCCGCAATTACACGTCTGCTTGCTGATCGTGAACTGGGTGGGCGGCTAGCCCATAATGCGCGCGTATTGGTGGAAACAAACTATTCGTGGGAACGTTCGGCCCTAGACATGGAAAGTCTGTGGATTGCAGCGGCCTGTACCAACGGCATCGCCACGCAGACTCAATTGAGTGGTGGTGGTTCCATCATGCGGCCTGCACGTAATTCGGCTTCCAGCGAAGTCACCTGATCCAGCAAAGGGGCTCGCATCGCTGCTGGTAGCGTGGAAATCGCGCCAGGATTGGCCCAGGCGGTGCGAAGAAAGGCCGCCGTAGCGCCTTTTTCATCTCCCGAGATACCGCGTGCGCGTCCCAAGTTGATTGTCAACTCTGGCCGCTCACCCTGTGCGATGGCGGCGTCCAGAACCTGGATTGCAGCGGCTCCTTGGCGTCCTAGAATTAAGGCGACTGCTTCGAGTAAAGGCGCGCGGGAATCGGTCGGTAACTGTAGCCGAGCCAGATGCGCCAGATTGCGTGCTTGCTCGATTCCGTGTTGGGCTTCCGTGCCGCGGTCGACGCCTCGCAAGACGCGGTCGAGCTGGTTATTGGCTTCGGCCATCATCCATTCCGCACGATAGCGCCCAAATTCGGGCCAGAGCAAGAGCGCTAAAACGGTTGTGACTAGCATACGGACGATCCGATTCATGCAGCTCTCCAGTCGTGCTCTGCGATCAGCCGCCAGGCGCGGCCACAAGCCAGCAGCAAAACGATCGCTGTAAAAGGAATCTGCATCGGAAACCATGCCAAGGCTGCCACTGCACCCGCAATCAATACCGCCAGCAAGATCAGTGGCTCCTGCGCTCTGTGCCCGTGTGTCAGCTTGAGCAAGCCAGCGATCAATAATCCGAGTGCCGCTAGAAATGCAATCAGTGTTGGAATGCCCGCTTCAGCTGAAAGTTGCAAATAATCCTGATGCGCGAAGATATAGGCGTTGGCATTGACTGGTGGAACCAGACGCGTGCGCAAGTTTATTTCTGCTGCAAAGCGTTGGGTTTGCACTTCCGCTGCAAACGTTCCTGGCCCATATCCGGTAAACGGTCGCGTGGCTGCCATTTCGACTGCGGCGACCCAAGGACCCAGGCGATAAGTAGTGAGGCGCTGGTAATCTTCTACACTACTCACTGGGAGGGCACCCCAAGAAAACACCCGCAGCGGCGGCACAATTGCCGTCACGACCGCCAGCAAAACTATTCCCGTGCCCAGTCCGACAACCCACCGTACGCGCCAGCGCACGGCGGCGACTGTGATGGCCGCGGCAGAAAAGGCTATCGCACTAGTGAGTTGCTGGTTCACTGCGATGGCAATCAGACCAAGCGCGCCGCAACCCAGCGCGAACAGGCGCTGTCGCGAGTTAGCGGTATCCAGCGAGACCGCGAGACATGCCGCTGCCATCAATGCACAGGCAAGCGCAACATAACCCTCATTACCCAGCAAAGCCCCCGTTGGCAAACGCCCTCCCAGTTTTGCAATGCCTATTGGTAGCTTGACACCGACGGCTTGCGCTAGCGACAACACCGAGTTGACTGCCGTCGCAAGTATCGCGATACGCAACAGGCGTTGGCCCCACGGACCACCCAGAAAAGCAGCGGCGCCGAGTGGTAAAAATATGCCAAACAGCATAAGCGTGCGCAGTCCCGGCCAAGCTTGTTGCTGACGGGGGGAAATAAATGTGGACACAATCAAACTAATACAGCCTAGTGCAAGAAGTACAAGAATCCACAGGGCTGGGCGTGACCAGCGTCGCCAATCCGGCCATTGCACTTGCCATGCAAGAGTCACACCCGCGAGGACTGCTGCGCTTAAAGCGACGAGTCGCTTGGGCGCGTCAAACCCACCTTCGGCAAATGGGTCGATCAGCCACGCGGCACCGAGCAACGCTGTGGCAATTGACCATCCACTAATTGTTTCGTAGGGAAAATTACCAGCTTGAGCCTCGACAGAGGCCTCAGTGTTCCGCTTATCTATAGGTGCCGCCGTCTTACGTTTGCTTCTATTGGATTGCATAAAGTGCTTTTAAGATTCTCGAAATGATTGGGAACCAACTGCAATCTGGCTGTGTGACTTACGAGCCACTTTTTTAAGTGGTCTATTAAATCCAATATTTTGACCGCATGACCATCGTTACAACGCCGCCTCAATCCCCCATACCTGCTTCATGCTGACGCGGATCCCCATTTCATCTTCATGCAGCGCTTCCCGGATCGCAAACAGTGCATCGTCGGTATTGCGCTCGATTGCCTCCTGGCTCGGCGCATGGTTTTCGTCAAGCAGGGTGCGTACGGTAGCTGGATGCGACTGATCGGCACGGCGCGCTACCACACCGATTTCGCCATTGTTCAAGCGCACGAAGGTACCGGGCGGATAGCTGCCAAGGACGTTGATAAAGAACGGGCACAGCACCGGGTCGTTACCATGGTCCGGCGTCAGGAAAATCTCGCGCAGGGCGACATCGGGCCGGATCGACTTGCGGTAATTTCGGGCGGAAATACGGGCGCAATAACGGTCGGCCAGTGAAATTAGTTTGGCATTGCGCGGGATGTCGTCATGGCTTTTGCCCATCGGGTAGCCGCTGCCATCGTCATTTTCGTGATGCAGCAAGACGTAGGAAATCCATTCGCTGTCATTGACGCCGGCTTGTTTAAGCAAGTTGGCGCCTTCTTCCGGGTGGCTGCGGATGACGGCCATTTCTTCATGCGACAGGGCGTTGCGCTGACCTTGCAATTGCTCGTGGTGGCGCAGCATACCGACATTCATGGTGAGCGCGGCGGCGATGATGCGCAAGACATCATCGGGTGCCATTGTCATGGCGCGCGCCACCAGCAGTGAGACGATGGCCGTCTCGGTGCAATGGCGCACCGCGTAACCGCCGGCGATTTGGTTGAGCAAGATCGCGGCCAGCGCGATGTCGGGATTACGTTCGGTGGCGTGCGCCAGCGATTGCGCGATGGCCCAGATATCGGCCTCGGCCGTGACTTTGCTGCTGATGGCGAACAGGATTTTTTCCAACTGCTGATTGGCTTGATTGATCTGGCGTAGTACCGATGGATTTTCTGGCGATACAACGGCAGCATCGTTTGTTGTGGTGGCGTCGATATCGGCATACAGGCCGCAGTCCAGCAACTGCTTGAACTGGTCGCTCTTGACCAGGATATGGCCTTTGCGCAGTAACAGACGTCCGCCGTCGACATGGATATCCCAAGGCAAGGGCTGACCGAATTGGACGTCGGAAAGGGAGATTTTGCGTTGCGTCATAGTCTGGTCTCCGTTGATCGTTCAGGCAATCTGCCGCGTCTTAGATTTTGGCCAGCCGATCCAAGGCAAGCCGCAGGGTTTCGTCCTTCTTGGCAAAGCAAAAACGCACGATGCCCGATTCTTTCGGCTGCGAATAAAACGCCGATACCGGGATCGCCGCCACGCCGATTTCACTGGTCAGCCATTTGGCAAAATCCATTTCCAGTATAGGTGAGATCGCATCGTATTTAACGCATTGAAAGTAAGTGCCGTCGGCGGGTAATAGGATAAAACGGGTGTTTTTCAAGCCATCGCGGAATAGGTCGCGCTTACGCTGGTAAAAATCCGGCAAGCCTAAGTAGGGCGCGGGGTTGGCCAAGTATTGTGTCAAGCCGTGCTGCATCGGCGTATTGACGGTAAACACATTGTATTGATGCACCTTGCGAAATTCTGCCATTAATATTGCCGGCGCAGCGATATAGCCCACCTTCCAGCCGGTGACATGGAAGGTCTTGCCGAAACTCGATACCACAAAGGCGCGCGCAGCCAGATCGGGGTGGCGGCAAACCGATTCGTGGCGGGCGCCGTCATAGACCATGTGTTCATATACCTCGTCCGACAAGATCAGGATGTCGCTGTCCTTGACGATCTGGCTCAGCGCTTGCAAGTCCGCTGCGCGCAGCACGGAGCCGGTCGGATTGTGCGGCGTATTGATCAGAATCAGCCGAGTTTTGGACGTGACCGCCGCCGCTACCTGATGCCACGGCACGGTATAGCCATTTTCGCCCACTTCCATCTGCACGCAAACCGGCACGCCCCCCGCCAATGTAATGGAAGGTAAATAGCTATCGTAGGCCGGTTCGATCACGATCACTTCATCGCCCGGATGCACGCAGCACAGGATCGCGGTCAATATCGCCTGGGTGGCGCCGGCAGTGACGGTGATTTCGATATTCGGATCGTAGTGCTGACCATAATTGACGGCAATTTTGGCCGAAATTGCCTCGCGCAGTGCCGGTATACCCGGCATCGGCGGGTATTGGTTAAAGCCGCTCTGCATTGCGCGATTGACGGCCTCGGTCAAGGCTGGATCACAGTCGAAATCGGGAAAGCCTTGGCCCAAATTAACTGCGCCTTTTTCGGCAGCGAGGTTGGACATGACGGTAAAAATCGTCGTGCCAACCGCAGGCAGCCGCGACTTCATGTTCAATTTTCCAGAAGTATATGGTTTTGCGCTATTCATAGGATTGGAGGGAAAATACGAAGGGATGATTGGCGATTCTAGCGTGTGCCGATGCCCATTTTATAGGGCAGCAGGGTGCGCCCATTTCTCTGGCACGATGATGCTAAACAGGCCCAATTTGCCGATTCTGCGTGCCAGCTTGAGCAGGGCTTTGTCCTTGGTAATAAGGATGCTGGCCTCGGCGTCACGTGCCAGCTCGAGGAATTTCTGGTCGTCGCTGTCGCTGCATTTGGGCAGCAATAGGTGGCTGCGCGGTTCAGGCTCGATAAAAGCTATAAGTGCGTCAAATTGCGCTGCGCTGTCGGCCCGGCTCTCGAGGTCAAGCGGCAAATGCTTATAACCGAGCACGATTTGCCACTCCATCTTGCAATCGGCGCGGGTCACGGCTTCGATCTCGCCACTTTTTAAGGCACTGTGCAATAAGTCCCAGCGCGGATCGCGGAACACGAATAAGTCGAGGCATACATTGGTGTCGATCACGACGCGATTGGGTATCATGCGGGAGCTTTTTTTCTTTGGAACTTTTATGTTGATTGTTTTATCGCCAGCCAAATCGCTGGATTTTGAATCGCGGCCGACCACAAAAAAATTTACGCTACCGGATTTTACGACCGATTCAGCCGAGTTGATTGATCTATTGCGCCAATTTTCGCCGGCACAGGTCGGCAGTTTGATGCATATTTCCGATCCGCTGGCCCAGTTGAACGTAGCGCGCTACGCAACATGGTCGTCCCAATACTCTTGGACCAATGCCAAACAGGCCGTCTTGAGTTTCAATGGCGACGTGTATGGCGGCCTGGATGCGACATCGTTCAATGCAAGGCAACTCGATTATGCGCAAAACCATATCCGCATCCTGTCGGGACTGTATGGCTTGCTACGTCCGCTCGATTTGATGCAACCGTACCGTCTGGAAATGGGGACGAGATTGAGCAATGCGCGTGGCAAGGACTTGTATTCTTTCTGGGGAAATACACAAACCGACGCCTTGAATGCACTGGCAGCAGAGCAAAAATCAAACGTGCTGGTGAATCTGGCCTCGGAAGAATATTTCAAGGCGGTCAAACCGACATCATTTAACGGCAAAGTGGTGACGCCCATTTTCGAAGATTGGAAAAACGGGGAATACAAAATTATCTCGTTCTATGCCAAGCGCGCACGCGGTTTGATGGCGCGTTATGCGGTCTTGAACAAAATTAAGAATGTGCAAAAATTGAAGGCTTTCAATCTCGATGGCTATGTTTTTGTACCGGATGAGTCGGATGCGCAATCATGGCGGTTTCAGCGGCGCGTGGCGTAAAAATCGTTGGCAAATCCGATTATTGCCACCAGCTTCGATCGCCTCCCGCTACATGCAACAAGGCAGAATTGGCATCAAAAACGGTGGGATATTTGCTCAATCGCTCATACTAGTGCAGCGCCAGATGCAAACACTAGCGTTGCGCCCGAACAATATACTGGTGTATGTATTTAAAGAGGCCCAATGAATACCTGCGGGTGAGGGGGCATTAATACTTATACCCCCGTATTTTATTAAAATAAAATAGTCCGCACGTTGTGCAGTATGTTTTTCCGCTTTCTCGCCCCTGCAAGCGGCGCAACAGTTGAGGTCTATTGCGCATTAGAGTCGACACGACGGACGGTTAAAACTTACCAAATATCAGGGAATTGACCCCGCACTCTTAAAGTTGACCCATGTTTAATTCATTTTCGTGCGATCTGCGGCTCCTTTTTTAAAAAGACTAGCAGAATGGCTGGGCTGGCTATCGACAGTAACAATAAACTGAATTTGACGACAGTGACGAAGCCGACAATGGCGCCAAGTAGGTTGTTTTCCGATGGAAATTGTGAGATTAAAGTGAACACAATTGCGTTCTCCACCATATCTGCCCCGAACCAGATGAAAGGCAAGATCGCCAGCGCATTGCGCCAGCGTTTGTTGAGCGCAATGCGGTGATCAACAAAGCGAACAAGCAAGGTCAGGAAAATTAATAGACTAAGCGGAAATATAACGTCGACGGTATACGTAAAGCGCTGATACATGGTTCGTCCAGGCACACCGAAAGCATCGAGTCGCTGAAGTACATCGAAACTCGAAAATACAGGACGCTGATCCAGTAACGGCATTCCATGCGCCGCCAACGAGACCGCTTTTGCGCCGCCAAATTGCGGCATCAAATGTGTCACGGAAAAAATCACGGCAAAGACGATAAATGCCATCACCAGCGTGCGCCCCGAGCCACTTGTCACCCCGCTGTCACCTGACAGCGCCTCAGTTGTGGCCTTGCGGCGCGATGCGACTGTTGCGCCGATGAAAAGTCCAAGGAAGAAAACAGACGGGATGAAAAAAATGTGTGCTGGTGTCATGAAATTGCCTTGTCGTTGTGGAGTGATGCCGCATTCTTCGCCTCTTACTGGATTGGGTCAAACCACACCATATGGGTAAAAGTTCGTTATCGAACATTTACTGCATAAATGGCCGAAAATATCATTTTTGCAATAAAGAAAAAGGCACAAAAATGGCGATTTAGTGCTCCTCAGCTTCAACGCGACACCTGCGTGAATCAAGCACTACGCGCCACCCTACCGCTCGGATGCCGAAGACGACCGCATCGCGATTAAAGGTGTGTTCTGGTTGCTTTGACGCGCTCAGAGCCGCGGTTCGTAGCGCCGAGACCGATCATTCGGGCACGTGCCCTGTAGAAAGTTGCTCGATGCTGTTTTGAGACCTTGTGGGTTGCCGAACGGCAATTGGGGTGTGAGTGCAATCGGGCGTGATGCCAGTAATGAGGCACAAGGCGATTTGTCAGGCAAAGGTATCGTTTTGACGCGCACAAGATTGAAAGCCAAATATCGTTCTCATATCGTTTTCTACTCGAGCGTTGCTTACTTTTTCAATACGGGGCAGGGGCAATTAAAACGCACGGCATAAGTCAGGAACTCTGAAGCACGGTAGTAAAAAAGCCTCGATCTACGAGGCTTTTTTGTGGATCTACTTTTAAAATATTTTCCACCAAGGCTCGTCGCTCTTGCCGCCATTTTTCAAGAATTTACTGTTCGGGAAATTGGTTTTAAACACTCTGCTGGCGTCATCGCGCAAATCAACCAAACCGAGCTTGTCATATCCATTGACCATGATGAACAGCGCTTCTTCGATGGCGGGCGCAGCGCGGTATTCATTGACTGCCGATTGCGCCCGGTTCACCGCCGCTAGATAAGCGCCGCGGCGGAAGTAGTAACGCGCCACGTGGACATCGTATTGCGCCATCGCATTGATCAGGTAATTCATGCGCGCCACGGAATCGGGCACATATTTGCTGGACGGAAAACGGTCGACCAATTGTTTAAACGCTTCAAACGCCTCACGCGTGGCGCGTGGATCGCGTTCAGTCGGATCTTGCGGATACAGGAAATTGAAAATGCTGAGATCGCCGTTAAAGTTGATCAAGCCGCGTAAATAATACATATAGTCAACGTGGGCATGATCGGGATGCAGTTTGATGAAGCGCTCGGCTGCAGCCAAGGCTTGTGGCCGTTCGCCCTGACGGTAATAAGCGTAGGCGATTTCCATCTGCGATTGTTGAGCGTAGGTGCCGAAGGGGTAGCGGCCCTCGACTTTTTCAAACAGCTTGATAGCTTGATCGTAATTGCCACTGGCTAATTCGCTACGCGCCTCCGAGTATAATTTCTCATCTGACCAGTTTTTGGTTTCATCAATCTTTTCGGACAGCACACCGCAGGCCGAAATTGCAAACAGAAATACGAGAGTAATGATTATTGATAATTTTTTTTGCATGACGTTTCGCAAGAATGCTTTTGAACAATGGAACGAAGCTTGGACCCACGCTTGGACCCAACACGGCGCTGATTATAGCCGATGGGATTTGTTGTGATCACGTCACCTTCCCAATCACCTGTACCGGATTCGGCCGAGCCATTGCTGGATGCCGATTTTGACGATGCTGATGAGGCTATTGCCACCCCAAGCCCGTTTGCCGTTATGGAGCCAATTATATTGAAGCTGACGCCCATTGTGTGCGGCGAACGGCTTGATAAGGTGGTTTCGCAAATGGTGCCGCAATTCTCCCGCTGTCGCATGCAGCAATGGATCGAGGCCGGTTTTGTCACTGTCGACGGCGTCGCCGGACGCGGCAAGATGACAGTCTTCGGCGATGAAACGGTGGTCGTGCTGCCGCAAGCGGCGCCGGAAGACGCTGCCTTCACACCGGAAGCAATGGATTTATCTGTCGTCTACGAAGACGACACACTCATCGTGCTCAATAAGCCGGCCGGCTTGGTTGTGCATCCGGCAGCCGGCAATTGGTCGGGCACCCTGCTCAATGGCCTGCTGCATCACTTCCCGCCGATCGGCGGCGTGCCGCGTGCCGGCATCGTACATCGGCTTGATAAAGACACCAGCGGTCTGATGGTGGTTGCCAAAACCTTGGAAGCGCATACCGATCTGGTGCGCCAATTGCAAGCGCGCAGCGTCAAGCGCGAATACCTGGCCTTGGTCTGGGGCACGCCACACTTGAACGGCACGGTCGATGCATCGATGGGACGCCATCCACGTGATCGCATCAAGATGGCCGTGCTGGAAAATATGACGGCCAAACCGGCAATTACCCATTTCCAAAGATTGGCAACAGGATCGCTTGAAAGCCGGCCTGTCAGTTTGATCCGCTGTCAATTGGAAACCGGCCGTACCCACCAGATTCGGGTTCACATGCTGTCAATTGGCTTCGCGCTGGTGGGCGATGCGCTGTATGGCAAACAGCATTTGATGCCGTTTTTCCCGCGTCAAGCATTGCAGGCTTGCCGCCTCGGTTTGATCCATCCTGAGACTGGCGAAGACTGCGAGTGGTCGGTGTCCTTGCCGGACGATTTTTCTGGCTTGATCGCCCGCGCCGGAATTGACGAAGCCGTGGCGCAGTAATGTTGCTGCCGGTTGCCGACTGGCCTGATTTGCCGTCCAATGTCCGTGCCGCTTTCACCACGCGGCAGGGCGGTTTCAGCACGGCGCCGTATGACGATGGCAGCGGAAATGGCAGCGGCGGCTTTAACCTCGGACTGCACGTCGGCGACCAGCGCGCCGATGTTGAACGCAATCGAGCCAGCCTAGGGGCGCAATTGCCGTCCGAGCCTGCCTGGTTAAACCAGATCCATAGCACCACTGTGATCGACGCCTCTGCAGTGATTGCTACCGCCGGGGCGCCCCCCGATGCGGACGCCAGCATCAGCACGCAAAGCGGAGTGGTTTGCCTGGTGCAGACTGCAGATTGTTTACCGGTTTTATTTTGCGATACGGCCGGCAGCGTGGTGGGCGCGGCGCATGCCGGTTGGCGTGGCTTGGCCAACGGTGTGTTGGAAAATACGGTACTGCGTATGCGCGAGTCTCAGATTGATAAGGGCGTTGGCGAGATTTCGGCATGGCTGGGCGCGGCGATCGGCCCGTCTTGCTTTGAAGTGGGCGAAGACGTTTTCGCCGCTTTCGTGGCGCGTGATTCTAGTTTAAGCCGTGCGTTTTTGCCTTTGGCGCATCGTCCGAATAAATATCTGGCCGACATTTATACCTTGGCCCGTGCTTTGCTGCGTGAAGTCGGCGTGGTTCGCGTGGCGGGCGGCACGCAGTGTACGGTAACGGAGCGCCAGCGTTTTTACTCTTATCGCCGTGACCAGATCACGGGCAGGATGGCATCGATGATCTGGATCGCATAATAATCCGGCATCGAAAATTTTCTGTTTAAATTCCCGTTTTATGGGGGTATATCGACAAACTATGCCTATGCCGCACGTATCTGTTGGGCATAATTTAATACACGGTGGAGTATATATTGTGCTTCCACGGCGTTTTTAACGGCTTGCAAAGAAGATGGCGAGTCCTGCTGGAATAGCGTCTCATTGCTGGCCCGATTCATCCAATTGCGCTTTCGTGCCTCCAGCAGATTCGCCCTCACTTTGCTCTCGGCTTGACTCTTTGCTTACCCCAATCACTTCCTGCGCTGCTTTTTTGCGCCTTTGTTTGCGTTTTGACGAACCTCCGATATATAAAATGATTGTCAAAGGCAACACACAATAGATTAAAAACGTCATAATTCCGGCCACGACGCTGTGCTCTGTGAGGGACATCAACGCCACTACATAGATCCATGCGATTGCAATAATATGCATACAGAATTAAACCTTCAAAAATACGTCAAAAACCCTAACCACGGGAAGTGTGCATGAACACAAGTGATCCGCAAGAAATAATGTCGAACTGGATGACGCAAATAAATCAGCCTGACTCTTGGCAAGCTTGGTTAAATGCGCCCCCGACTGCGATGCCAAATCCCTTGGCCGATGTGTTTGGTGAGGCCGGTCTGGCAGTCGATTCGACTAAATTAGATGCACTGCAAAAAGCCTATTCGGAACAGCTCAGCACACTTTGGGCCGATTTTCTCGGGGCAAAAATCCCAGCCATTTCAGATCGTCGATTTTCAGCGCCCGCCTGGCAATCCAATTCCCTTGCTTCCTTCAATGCCGCATCTTACCTGCTCAACGCGCGCTATCTGGGCGAACTGGTCGAGGCGGTGGAAGCGCCCGTCAAAGTAAAAAAGAAGATTGCGTTTGCGGTGCAGCAAATGGTCGATGCCATGTCGCCGGCTAATTTCCTGGCGACCAATCCCGAAGCCCAGCAAAAAATCATCGAGAGCAAAGGCGAGAGTCTGGCCAAGGGCATCGCCAATATGCTGGCCGACAGCAGTAAAGGGCGCATTTCAGTGACCGATGAATCTGCCTTCGAAGTCGGTAGAAATGTCGCCAATACCGAAGGCTCGGTAATTTTTGAAAACGAATTATTCCAGCTGATTCAATACAAGCCACTGACCAGCATGGTGCATCAACGGCCTCTATTGATCGTGCCGCCTTGTATCAATAAATTTTACATCCTCGATTTGCAGCCGGAAAATTCTGTTGTGCGTTTCGCCGTGGAACAGGGCAACACAGTATTTCTGGTGTCATGGTGCAATCCCGATGAATCCATCGATAAGGTGACCTGGGACCAATACGTCGAAGATGGCGCGATCAAGGCAATTCATTTGGTACAAGAAATCAGCAAACAAGATCAGCTCAATGTCTTTGGTTTTTGCGTCGGCGGCACCATTGTTTCGACTGCATTAGCGGCATTGGCTGCGCGCGGCGAAAAACCCGCCGCCAGCCTGACTTTACTAACCACCTTGCTCGATTTTTCTGACACCGGCGTGCTCGATGTATTCATCGATGAAGCGCAAGTGGCTTCGCGTGAAAAGGCGCTGGCAGAAGGTGGACTGATGCCGGGACGCGATTTGGCAAGTACTTTTTCCAGCTTGCGTCCTAATGATTTGATCTGGAATTACGTGCAATCGAATTATCTGAAAGGGCAGGAGCCGCCGCCGTTCGATTTGCTGTATTGGAATGCCGATAGCACCAATTTGCCAGGCCCCATGTTTTGCTGGTACCTGCGCAATACGTATTTGGAAGACAGCTTGAAGGTACCCGGCAAACTGACCGTTGCCGGCGAAAAAATCAATCTCGGCAGCATCGATGCGCCGACCTTCATCTACGGTTCGCGCGAAGACCACATCGTGCCTTGGCCTGCCGCATTTGCCTCGACCAAATTGCTCAATCCAAAAAATGTCGCGCGTAATCGTTTTGTATTGGGCGCGTCCGGTCATATTGCAGGTGTCATTAATCCTGCTAGCAAGAAAAAGCGCAGTTATTGGACTAATGAACAGGTGGCCGACTACGCCGAAGCGTGGTTCGAGGGCGCGCAAGAGCATCCGGGTAGCTGGTGGCCGGAATGGGCAGCTTTTTTGGCGGAACATGCTGGAAAGCAGTTAAAAGCACCAAGCAAGCAAGGCAACGCAGTCTATAAGCCAATCGAGCCGGCACCGGGACGTTACGTCAAGGTGCGGGCGGGTTGAGGTGAATTTAAGCAGCGTCAGAATCCGGTTGCTGCTTAAAATTTGCCCGACTTTTACATCCAAAGTGGAGACATCATCATGACAAAACGTATTGCGTACGTAACAGGCGGCATGGGCGGCATTGGTAGCCCGATTTGCAAACGTTTGTGTAAAGAAGGTTATACCGTGGTTGCGGGTTGCGGCCCGAATTCCCCGCGCAAAGACAAGTGGCTGGCAGAAATGCGCGCCGAAGGTTATGACGTACATGCATCGGAAGGCAATGTGTCCGACTGGGATTCAACCAAGGCAGCGTTCGACAAGGTCAAGGCCGAGATTGGCGAGATCGATATTTTGGTCAACAATGCCGGTATCACACGTGACAGTCAATTCCGCAAAATGACGCATCAGCAATGGACCGAGGTCATCGATACCAACCTCAATTCCTTGTTCAACGTCACCAAGCAAGTGATTGACGGCATGGCTGATCGCGGCTGGGGTCGCATCATCAATATCTCGTCGGTAAATGGTCAAAAAGGCCAGTTCGGCCAAACCAATTATTCGACCGCTAAAGCCGGCTTGCATGGCTTCACAATGGCATTGGCGCAAGAAGTTGCAACCAAGGGCGTGACTGTCAATACGGTCTCGCCAGGTTATATCGGCACCGACATGGTCAAGGCGATCCGTCCTGAAGTATTGGAGAAAATCGTTGCCGGCATTCCTGTAAAACGCCTTGGCGAGCCGGAAGAAATCGCTTCGATCGTGGCCTGGATCGCGTCAGAAGATGGCGGTTATGCAACCGGTTCTGACTTTTCGCTGAACGGCGGATTGCATATGGGGTAATTAGTTGCCAGACTCAGTCACGATAAGTGTCTGACGCTTGCACATTGCACTGCAATAAGAACGTGGAAATACAAGGCTTTAATGCAGGCGATTGCGTAAATTCTTGTTTTTCCACACTATAATGGCAACAGCTGAAAGCGATGAAGTCTGCGTTTTCTTGATGAATAAGCCATATGCGTTGCGGCGCAATACCACTGGAATGTCGATGAATAGTGCAAAAAAAGTTTCCGAGCGCTTGATCAAAAAGTATCCAAACCGTCGTTTGTACGATACCCAAACCAGCTCCTACATCACATTAACTGACGTAAAACAGTTGGTCTTGGCGAATGAAGAATTCATGGTGGTCGATGCCAAAAGCAACGACGACTTGACCCGCAGTATCCTGATGCAAATCATCTTGGAAGAAGAAGCCAACGGCGAACCGATGTTCTCCAGCGTCGCCTTGTCGCAGATCATTCGTTATTACGGCCACGCCATGCAAGGCATGATGGGTTCGTACCTTGAAAAGAATATCCAGGCCTTTATCGATATTCAAAACAAGCTGACCGAAAATTCCAAAGGCATGTACGAAGGCAAACCGTTCAGTCCCGAAATGTGGGCCCAGTTCATGAACGTGCAGGGCCCGATGATGCAGGGCATGATGAGCAACTACATCGACCAGAGCAAGAGCCTGTTTGTGCAAATGCAAGAGCAAATGCAAAGCCAGACTAAGAATATATTTGGCGTATTTCCTTTTGTTCCCGGTGACAAGCCAAAGTAAGTTTGCAAGTAAGATTAGAAATAAGTTCGTAATAATTCCCATGCAATGCCTGTTTTGACGTCAAGTCAACGCAGGCATTGTCATTCCAGCGGCAGGGCGGGTGTGTCAAACGGGTACAATAGCGGATTCGTTTTTACCCTTCCTGCCCCATGACCACCATCCAGAACACCGCGCCAAAAGTTGGCTTCGTCTCCCTCGGCTGCCCCAAGGCCTTAGTCGATTCCGAGCAAATCCTGACCCAATTGCGCGCTGAAGGCTACGAAACCGCCAAGTCCTACGACGGCGCCGACCTCGTGATCGTCAATACCTGCGGCTTTATCGATGCCGCTGTTCAAGAGTCGCTGGACGCGATCGGCGAGGCATTGCACGAAAATGGCAAGGTCATCGTGACTGGCTGTCTGGGTGCAAAAAAAGATGCAGCCGGCGACGACATCATCATGAAAGTCCATCCTAAAGTATTAGCCGTTACCGGCCCGCACGCATTGGGTGAGGTGATGGACGCGGTGCATATTCATTTGCCCAAGCCGCACGCGCCTTTCCTTGATTTGCTGCCGCCGCAAGGCGTCAAATTGACGCCAAAACATTTTGCTTATCTGAAAATTTCCGAAGGCTGCAACCATCGCTGCAGCTTTTGCATCATCCCTTCCATGCGTGGCGACCTGGTATCGCGCCCGATTGCCGAGGTCATGCTGGAAGCGGAAAACCTGTTCAAAGCCGGCGTCAAGGAACTACTGGTAATTTCGCAAGACACCAGCGCCTATGGCGTTGATGTCAAATTCCGCACAGGATTCTGGAACGGTGCGCCGGTCAAAACCCATATGACGCAACTGGTGACCGCGCTGGGCCAATTGGCTGCGCAATACGGTGCCTGGGTGCGTTTGCACTACGTCTACCCGTATCCGCATGTCGATCAAATCATCCCTTTGATGGCGGCCGGCAGCATCTTGCCGTACCTGGACGTGCCGCTGCAACATGCGCACCCGGATGTCCTCAAGCGCATGAAACGCCCGGCCAGCGGCGAGAAAAATATCGAGCGTATCCAAGCCTGGCGCGCCATGTGCCCGGACATTACGATCCGTTCCACCTTTATTGCCGGTTTCCCCGGTGAAACCGAAGCGGAATTTCAATACCTGCTCGACTTTATCGAAGAAGCGCAAATTGACCGACTCGGCTGCTTTGCCTATTCACCGGTCGAAGGCGCCACCGCCAACCTGCTCGACAATCCGGTACCGGAAGAAGTACGGGAAGAACGTCGCGGCCGCCTGATGCAATTGCAGGAAGGCATTTCCAAAAAGCGCCTGCAAGCTAAAGTCGGCAAAACCATGCAGGTTTTGATCGATGAAGTCACGGTCAATGGCGGCGTCGGGCGTTCATCGGCTGACGCGCCGGAAATCGATGGCGTGGTCTATGTCAAAGCGCCGTATGAGCCGCATAAGAAGCTGATCGTGGGCGAGTTTTTCGAGGTCAAAGTGACCGCCGCCGACGCCCATGATTTGTGGGCTGAAGCGTAGCAGCCTGCCGGATGCGCGGTCCCCTTGGCGGTTCCGCGCATTCAACCTAAAATCAGACTCGGTTTGTACATCTGATGAAACGGTGCCCTCCATGAAGAAATCCCCCCAAACCGCGCTGATCCACAGCGATTACAAAGCCCCTGACGGTTTCGCCGCTTTCCCGACTGCGATCCATCACGCGTCAACCGTGCTATTCAAAAACGTTGCTGCCATGCGCGCGCGCGATTGGCAAGAAAAGTCTGCTTACACCTACGGCCTGCACGGCACGCCAACCACCTTTACGCTCGAAGCGCGGCTGGCTGAAATTGAAGGCGGCAGTTATTGCCTGTTAGCGCCGAGCGGCTTGGCCGCGATCGCGATGGTCGATTTCGCTTTGCTCAAAAGCGGCGACGATGTCTTGATTCCCGAGAATGTCTACAACCCGAATCGTGACCTGGGCAATTGGCTGGCGCGAGATTTTGGGATTGCCGCACGTTATTACGATCCGCTGGTCGGGGCCGCGATTGCCGATTTGATCCAACCCAACACCAAGCTGATCTGGACCGAAACACCTGGCTCAGTGACGATGGAAGTGCCCGATATTCCTGCGATTTGCAAGGCTGCGCATGAAAAGGGCGTGCTAGTCGCGATCGACAATACCTGGTCTGCAGGACTCGCTTTCCGCGCATTCGATCACGGTGTCGATATCGTGATGCAAGCGCTGACCAAATACCAGTCCGGCGGCTCGGATGTGTTGATGGGCGCGGTCATTTGCCGCGACAAAGCGCTGTCGCAGCGGATCGGCGCGGCGCATATGCGGCTGGGCTTTGGCGTCGGTGCCGACGATGCGTATCTGGTGTCGCGTGGTTTGCCAAGCATGAAATTGCGCTTTGAGGCGCACGATGCCTCGGCGCGCTTGGTGGCAGCATGGCTCAAGCAAAGGCCGGAAATTGCCAAAGTGTTGCATCCAGCCTTTGCCGATTGCCCCGGGCACGAAATCTGGCAGCGCGATTTTACCGGCGCCGGCGGCCTGTTCTCGGTTGTGTTCGACGCCCGTTATACCGAAGCGCAGACCGACCGATTTATCGATAGCCTGACTTTATTCAAGATCGGTTATAGCTGGGGCGGTGCGAATAGTTTGTGCATGCCATATCGCATGCAATCCATGCGAAAAAACTGGAATGAACCGGGGCAATTGCTGCGGTTTAATATCGGCTTGGAAGATCCAGACGACTTAATCTGCGATATCGAGCAGGCTTTCGGTGCTTTGTCGGCCTAAAAAGACCTTTATATACTGGGGTATGTATTTTTAGAGGCCTAATAAAAATGTGCGGAAAGATAGGTGTTTTGGCATATACCCTCCATTATTGTGTGTGATTCAGAGCTCATAATTGTTTCGATAAAACGCCAGCACATATAAAAAGTGTGCGTAGGGTGCGCCGTGCGCACCGCAGTTGGCCATGATCGGGTTTGGTGCGCACGGCCTTGGCGGCCCCGCACGCCCTACTAAACAATTAACAGCTCTGATGTGCGATTAAATGTGCAATCCAACGTCTGATTCAGCCGCTCCTTTCCTATTCTTCCATGACTTCCACCCCCTTAGCTGAACGGCTCCGCCCTAAATCCCTCACCGAGGTCATCGGCCAGCAACACTTGCTCGGCCCTGGCAAACCGTTGCGCGTGGCGTTTGAATCCGGCCAGCCACATTCGATGATCCTATGGGGGCCGCCGGGCGTGGGGAAAACAACGCTGGCGCGCTTGATGGCGGACAGTTTCGATGCGGAATTTATCGCCTTGTCGGCAGTATTGTCGGGCGTCAAAGATATACGCGAAGCAGTTGAGCGGGCGCAAGTGATTCGCGCCAATTCGGGCCGGCGCACTATCTTGTTTGTTGATGAGGTGCATCGCTTCAACAAGAGCCAGCAAGACGCTTTTTTGCCGCATGTAGAGAGTGGCTTGTTCACCTTCATCGGCGCCACCACCGAAAATCCTTCCTTCGAAGTCAATAGCGCCTTGCTCTCGCGTGCTGCCGTGTACGTCTTGAAATCCCTGACCGAAGCAGACCTGGCCGAGTTGCTGCAACGCGCGTGCGCCGAAGCGCTTGATGGCATCAGCTTCACGCCCGAAGCACAAAACACCGTGATCGCCAGCGCCGACGGCGACGGCCGCAAACTATTGAATAACCTGGAAATCGTCGCCCGCGCTGCCGCTGCCAAGTCGCAAACCTTAGTCGATCCAGCCTTGCTGCTGGAATGCCTGGGCGATGCGCTGCGGCGCTTCGATAAGGGCGGCGATAACTTTTACGACCAGATTTCTGCCTTGCATAAATCAGTGCGCGGCTCCAATCCCGACGCCGCCCTGTACTGGCTGGTGCGCATGTTCGATGGTGGTGCTGACCCGCGCTATATGGCGCGCCGCATCGTGCGTATGGCAAGCGAAGACATCGGCCTAGCCGATCCGCGCGCGCTGCGATTGGCGTTGGATGCGGCTGAAGTCTACGAACGGCTCGGCTCGCCCGAAGGCGAACTGGCCTTGGCTGAAGCCGTGGTCTACCTTGCTTGCGCCGCCAAATCCAACGCCGTCTACAACGCCTACAACACCGTGCGCGCCTTCATCGCCAAGGATAAATCGCGCCCGGTACCCGAACATTTGCGCAATGCGCCCACCAAGCTGATGAAAGAATTGGGTTACGGCAAGTTATATCGCTACGCCCACGATGAACCCGATGCTTATGCCGCGGGCGAAACCTATTTACCCGATGGTATAGGCGAGCCGCGCTGGTATCAACCGACTGGACGCGGCCTGGAAGGCAAGATTGCAGAGAAATTGGCCTATCTGCAGTCGCTCGATCAAGCCGCCCGCAAAGATCAGCAGGATTGATGCTTGTACGGCGCAAGCTGCTTGGTACAATCGCGTTTTCGTCTAACTCTCTGCCTGCCCCATGATCGACATTCAACTTCTCCGCAAAGACATTGACGCGGCCGCCGCCCGTCTGGCAGCACGTAAATTTCAACTCGATGTAGCCGGTTTCAATACGCTGGAAGCCGAGCGCAAACAGATCCAAACCCGCACCGAAGAACTGCAAGGCAAGCGCAATTCGCTTTCCAAGCAGATCGGCATGATGAAAGGCAAGGGCGAAGATACGACGGCAGTCATGAGCGAAGTGGCTGGCTTGGGCGATGAGTTGAAAGCCAATGAAACGGCGCTGACGCTGGTGCAAGCGCGCATGAGTGAATTCATGCTGTCGATTCCGAATATCCCACACGATTCGGTGCCTGCAGGTGCAGATGAGGCTGGTAATGTCGAAGTGCGTAAGGTCGGTACGCCGCGCAGCTTCGATTTCGAGATCAAGGATCACGTCGATGTCGGCGCGGCCTTGGGACTGGATTTTGAGTTGGCAACTAAATTGACCGGCTCGCGTTTTTCGGTGCTGAAGGGCGGTATCGCTCGCTTGCACCGGGCGCTGGCGCAATTCATGTTGAATACGCACACCGACGAGCATGGTTACACCGAGTGCTACACGCCATATATGGTCAATGCCGACAGCTTGCGTGGAACCGGCCAACTTCCTAAATTCGAAGCCGATTTGTTCGCTGCCAAAAAAGGCGGGCAAGAAGGCGAGGGCGAAGTCCTATACCTGATCCCGACCGCCGAAGTCCCGCTGACCAATACCGTGCGCGATGAAATCGTGGCGCTAGAATCGCTCCCCATCAAATTGACTGCCCACACGCCTTGTTTTCGCTCTGAAGCAGGCAGTTATGGCCGCGACACACGCGGCATGATTCGCCAACATCAATTCGATAAAGTCGAAATGGTGCAAATCGTCCACCCTGACAAGTCGTACGAAACATTGGAAGAAATGGTCGGCCACGCCGAAACCATCCTCAAAAAACTCGGTTTACCCTATCGCGTAATGGCGCTGTGTACCGGCGATATCGGTTTTGGCGCCACCAAAACCTATGATCTTGAAGTCTGGCTGCCGGCGCAAAACACCTACCGTGAGATTTCTTCGCTCTCCAATTGCGAAGCATTTCAGGCGCGCCGCATGCAGGCGCGTTTCCGCAATGCGCAAGGCAAGCCAGAATTGCTTCATACCTTGAACGGCTCTGGCCTGGCCGTGGGCCGCACGCTGGTCGCAATTCTGGAAAATTATCAGCAAGCCGATGGCAGCGTAGAGATTCCAGCGGTATTGCAGCCGTATATGGGCGGCCTCACGCGTCTGGCAGCATAAGAAGTCCGGGCAATAACGATAGGAGCGAAGAAGATGCGGGTGGAAAAACAAGCAATATTTTTTGAACCGCTATTTTTTGCTGCCCAATGAGGTTTTGTTTTCGGTAAGACGCTGCTATAATTTCGCTTTTGCAGAATTAACGTTCTGCAAGAAAGACCGAATCAGGAAAGGTGGCAGAGTGGTCGAATGCGCTGGACTCGAAATCCAGTGTACATCTTTGGTGTACCGTGAGTTCGAATCTCACCCTTTCCGCCAGAACGCAATAAAATCAAGCACTTGTAGCACATTAAAGCCAGTCAGCCTAACCGCTCACTGGCTTTTTTTATTTCTCTGCGCGGGATTTTCTGCCCTTTATACCTAAAGCAGTCGCCAAAGTATCCGTCGCCAATTGGCAGAACGCTTGATAACTTCACGCTCCATTGTCTAAAAACAGCGCGACCTGATATAAAGTGACGACATGCACCTACACACCAAAAATCGCGACGCGGCGGACTGTCAATTTGCCGAACTGCTTCAAACAGCGCAAAACGAATTTCAAATAAAACAGGATACTTTTAAAGAGACTATTTCCGCTTTCGAGCAATGGAATATTGACGAGGCATCTGCCACCTTGCGCCTCACAGGGGGCGAAGGTCAGACCCGAACTTTTCGACTCATTCCCATTGCAACTTATTTGCCAGCTTCGGAAAACCTTGCGTGGGCATGGGCGAATGACGCCTTTCCCGAATCATCGAGAGTCAAGTCCTCTAAAATTAAGGATCTCACTGTAAAAACTGGCTACAAGATTTTTGAAGTTGCGCATTTTCGCGCGAAGGCCGACGACATTGATGAACTTTGTGCATTGGCGCTTTATATCTTTGGCGGAACTGCTGTTTTTAAAAACAAGAATCAAATTCCGTGGGTCTACTATGTTGTTGAGTAAATTTTTGCGCGTCAGCTGAGAGTACAACAGCGTGTCTAATAGTTGTCGTCAAAGCGCCAGTCGCTGATGGCATTTGAGAACCGGTATCGACTTCTGAAAAGTCGGATTCGTCTTGTCGACGCTGAGTCGATAATTCTGTAGCGGACACCGAAAACCCCATTTTTGATGCACCAATATAGCGAAAGCGCAAGCCACAATTTCTAAAGTTGGGACTGTATTTTTAGTCTCGCAAATACCAAATTTGATTTTACTTTCGTTAGTTTTAATACGTACCCAATCAGCTTGAACCATGCCAAACTGTTTTGCATATCGAAGATGGTTCGATATATTCACAAACGGTGATTCATAAGGAATGGATAAAAATGGATATCGATATATTGCCGGTTTCATTGCCTTTTTCAGTTCAGATATATAGCCTGCGCGCTATCGATAGTCTTGATCAGCAACTGGATGCGGTCGCAGCTGCCGGCTTTCAGCATGTTGAATTGACCGGCGCCCATCTTGATAATCCTTCTGAGACTGTAGCCAAACTTAATGCACGCGGTTGAAGTGCATCCTCAAGCCACGTTAGCTTGGACGCGTTGCGAAATTGTTTTGAGGCCGTGATGGAAGCATGCCAGGCACTCGGATTTACGCAACTGTTCATGCCATCGGTGCCGCCGGAAGAACGGGACAGTGACGGTGCCTATTGGTTGGCGATGGGCCGGGAATTGGGGCAGTTTTCCCATCAGGCCAGGCAATACGGTATTGCGCTCGGGTATCACAATCACAATTGGGAATTGAGGCAGAAGGAGGGCGGCAACACCGCCCTGGAATTGCTATTCGATGGCGCGGCTGATAGTCCTTTGACTTGGCAAAGTGACGTTGCCTGGCTGGTGCGCGGTGGTGCTGATCCCTTCGCTTTATTGCAGCGGTATCGTGAGCGTGTGGTGTCGGTTCATGTCAAGGATCTGGCAGTCGCCGGTGAAAAGCTGGACGAAGATGGTTGGGCCGATGTCGGAAGC
>JAZKIX010000035.1:22234-24542 GCA_040384645.1 Pseudomonadota bacterium
ATAGTGCTAGCTTGCCGTGACGCCGGTGCGAAATGGCTGGTTGCCGAACACGATAAACCAAATGATCCGGCGCGCTTTTTACGCGCCAGTTATGCATTTCTTAGCAAGTTGAAAGGATAAGACGGATGACAGCAATGATGATTGGCATTATCGGTTGTGGCGTTATTAGCGATGCTTATTTCAATGGGGCAGCCCGCTCCAAATTGATCAAGATCAAGGCCTGCGCTGATTTACGACATGAGTCAGCACAAGCCAAAGCGGTGCAGCATGGAGTCGATGCGGTTTCGGTGGAGGCTCTGCTGGCCGATCCGGAAATCGAGATGATCATCAATCTGACGATTCCCACCGCACATGCACCGGTAAGCCTTCAGATTATCAGCGCTGGCAAGCATGTTTATTTGGAAAAGCCGTTAGCGACACAATTGTCTGAGGCGCGTGACATGCGGCAGCAGGCGGCGTCTAAAGGTGTGCGTATCGGTTGTGCACCGGATACTTTTTTCGGCGCTGCGCACCAAGCGGCCCGCCGTGCTATTGATGCGCAGTTGATCGGAAGGCCGATCGGTGGATCGGTGGCGGTATTAGGTCACGGCATGGAAAGCTGGCATCCCAATCCGGAATTTTTCTTCAAACGCGGCGGCGGCCCGATCCATGATTTGGGGCCGTATTACGTGACCCAACTGGTCAATTTGCTGGGGCCGGTGGCGGCTGTTTCTGCCCTGACAACGATAGGTAATCCCACCCGCACCATTACCAGTGCGCCGCTCAACGGTCAAATTATCGAGGTTGAAGTGCCGACTACCGTGAATGGGGTTTTGGCCTTTGTCAATGGCGCCAACGTGTCATTGAGTGCTTCATGGGATGTCTGGAATCACAAGCGTTCGCCCATTGAAATTTACGGTACCGAGGGAAGCTTGCTTGTCCCCAATCCCAACTTCTTCGGCGATGCACCGATGCTGAGTAGGCGCGGGGTGGAGTGGGAGCCCATCGATATTTCGGCGCATCCGTTTGGCGTTGCCAATCGAACTACTGGAAACGGTACACAAGTTGCCGATTACCGGATCGTAGGCGTGCTGGATATGGCGATGGCCATACGTCAGGGGCGGCGGCATCGTGCCAACGGTGATCTGGCATTGCATGTATTGGAGGTGCTGGATGCATTCGAGCTTTCTTCCACAGCAGGACGCCATGTCATGATTCAAAACTCATGCGAACGGCCAGAGCCAGTGCCGCTGGGTGTTGGTGAAGAAGTCTTTGCATTTAATTAAGTGTGCAAGCTATGCTTGGAAGTTTCAATTAGATTGGGATCGTTTCCAAAAAGTCTTTCAAATCAGTCCTGAAAATCCAGGAAATTTATTTCCGCAAGTATTTTTTGGCTTAATCCAGAAAATTTCCGGGCATTGATTGTTGGGTAAATTGTCTGGATTTTTATGCATTGACGAGCTGGGATAATTTACAAATTCATTATTTCTTCTTCATAAAAAGCTTGCCTTTTTGATTGAAATGCAGGTTATCCCATTTGGTATTGCTGGTTTTTTGGGCGTGGTTAAATCGTTAGCTAGACAATCGCTTTGTTTGAACCGGCGTGCTATTCAGTACGCCAAATCAGTTGCCGATGAGCCTTGCGCTTTGTGCATAAGTCCATGATATTTTCGCATTTCGCGCTGTTTTTCCTGCCGAGTGGGCATTTTTCCTAAAAAAATATGCGTCGATGAATCGGTGTTGATGTCCGATTTCTCAACACTTTTGCTTGATTGGCAGTTTGACTCCACGCAAAAAATGTGTGCCTAGCTTGCGTTCAAGCAGCGATATTCTGTACAAGCCACCTATTTCCCCTGTTCTAAATGCGATATGTGCTTCGTTTCGCTAATCCTCGAAATGTTTCGTAAATTCAGTCTCGATTGTTATAAAAAATATTTGATTGACATCGAAAATTTTTGAGTGATAATGTGTGCCAGTTCTATTGGTAACGTTTCCAAATAAAGAGTAAGCGTACCGGTGAGCTTAGGGGGATTGGATCGGCGGAATTATTTTTACTTCCATTGGCCGCATTAAAGGCCATCGTTTGTCCGCAATTCATTTCAAGTAAAAATCACTTGAACGTCCAATGCGGAACGCCGCCCATTTTTGTTGTCTATGCAATTAAATTAAAAAAAAGGAAGAGACATGAGCCATAAAAGATTGGCAGTAACAGGGGAGGCACATTGGATGTGGAAGCTTGTGCTTCTAAGTGTGCTGTTGTCGCTGTATGTCTGTGGGATGTCTGCGCAGGCGGCGGTGACGGTAGCGCCGTCGAACCGGGTCAAGATCA
>JAZKIX010000036.1:0-3345 GCA_040384645.1 Pseudomonadota bacterium
TGGGGTCGTAATTGGCTTGATATGCGATGCGGCGGACGCGGGTGCGCTCGCTCGGGGGCAGGAATTTCTCTTGTGCCATTGGCGCGCTTGGGTTTCCAAAAAATGGTTGATAGAAAAGGCGAGCGCGGACAATAACAGCCGGGACGGCCGACGTACAGTGTAGCTTTGGATTTAGTTGAAAATGCTGTGACGGGCGACCGGTGGTAGTCTCGATAGACGCCAAAAGGCTCGAAAAGGCCAAAAAGCCCCAAAAGACGCCAAAAGATCAAAAATATACTGGCCGGTGTATGTTGCAAGGCGCAATGAATACGAGCGGGGTAGAGGGTATTTTTTACTTTTGGCGGGGAGTATATGGTGTTGCGAGATTGCCGCGTACAGAAAAAGGGTGATGGCGAGGCCGGAGCGGACAATTGTGCGGCCTGGCGTGCTGACCAGTCTTAACCATGGGTGTTGCGCCATTACCCGAGGCGCGATGGCGTGTAGTGGCGGCTATTGTCGGACTGAAGTCCGACCTACAGCTGGACTTCAAGCCACCTCCAACCGACCTACAGCCGAGCGAATATCCACTTGCCGATGTGTACGACATCGGTTAACACATGCGCGGTATCGCCGCGCTCAGGTCACCACGAAAAACGCCATTCTGCCGCCAGCGCCACTGGTGCCAGATCGGGCAATAATTCATCGCGCGGCTTGTCGGTAAACTCGCTCAGGACATCGTCCTTGATCGCGGTAAATGCAGCACTGCTGCGCTCGCGGGGATGTGCCAGGCCGACATCGACGATGCGCTTGATGCGGCCGGGCCGCGGCAGCATCACGACCACGCGGTCGCCAAGGTAGACCGCTTCTTCGACGTCATGCGTGACCAGGATCATGGTGATGCCTTCCTGCTCCCAGATACGTTGCAGTTCTTGTTGCAGGTGCTTGCGGGTCAGGGCATCGAGCGCGCCGAAAGGCTCGTCTAGCAACAGTACTTCAGGCCGGTTGACCAAGGCGCGTGCGATGGCGACACGTTGCGACATGCCGCCGGACAATTGATGTGGGTATGCCGATTCAAAACCTTTCAGACCGACCAACGCGATGTGTTCTTGTACTACCGCGCTTTTTTCTTGCTCGCTGCCGGTGGCGTTGAGTAAGCCCATGGCGACGTTTTGTTCGACTGTCAGCCATGGAAACAGGCGGTGTTCCTGGAATACGATGCCGCGTTGCAGGCTGGTGCCGAGAATGCGGTTGCCATCGAGCAAGATATCGCCTTGGTAATCGTTTTCCAAACCGATCACCAGTCGCAGCAAGGTCGATTTGCCGCAACCGCTGGAGCCGACGATGCTGACGAATTCGCCCGGTTTAATCGACAGTGAAATATTGTCCAGTACCGGCAGGTTTTTGCCTTTCACCTGATATTGCTTGCTGAGATGGTTGATCTCAAGTGTGGCTGCATGTGCCATGAAAAATGCTCCAGAGGTAAAACGTTACGGCGGATGCCAAATAGTTGATTGATGTCGTTGCTAGCCGAAGCTGTCAAGGCCGGTGATCGCGCCAGCGTAAGACGTGGGCCTCGACGCGCGCCGCGATCCGGTTGAAAAAGACACCGACGCCGCCGATGACCAGCATGCCAAAAACGATCAGTTCGACATTGAATGAGGAACGACCCTTGATGACGATATTGCCCAGTCCATTGCCCCAATTGGCGAGTAAAAATTCTGAGCCGATGGTGGCGACCCAGGCATACACCAGACCCAAAATCAAGCCAGTGGCGATTTGCGGCGATGCCGCCGGCAGGATCAGGCGGAACAAGACTTGGCTGCGGCTGAAGCGATAGACCTTGGCCACTTCGCCATGCGCCTTGCTGACGCTGCGCACGCCTTCGAAGGTACCCAGCACTACTGGATAGAGTGTCGACAGAGATATGAAAACCAGCTTGGACATCTCGCCATAACCGAGCCATGACGATAACAGCGGTAGCCATGCAAACAGTGAAATCTGCCGCAGTGTATGGAAGGTGGGCCCGATGAATAAGTCGGCTCGGCGCGAGGTGCCAAGTAAGCCGCCGAGCAATACACCGCCTATGCTGCCTATTAAAAATCCCGACAGGTCGCGGCCGACGCTAAAAAGCACGCCTTGGTAAAACAAGGGATCGCTCAGAGTTTTGAAGGCAACCTTGAGTACATTGCCCGGTGGCACGATCAAGCGGGTATTGACCCAATGCTGATTGGTCAGCAACCACCACAAGGCAATGAGCGCCAGCGGCAAAACCCAGCCGCGCCAGTCGATTGCGGCTTTTTTTTCGGTCGGCACTGCAGCGGTTGGCAAGTCTTGCTCTAATTGATGGGCGAGTGTGGACATGATGGTTACCTGAATCTAAGGGGAACGGAAATGAAAAGTGTTTGCATTGAATCAGGTTAAAAGGCAGCGACCCGCCAGCGTTGCAAGCGCGCTTCGATTTGGCGCAGCACCAGATCCAGCGTGACACCGACCGCGCCGATCAATAGCATGCCGACGATGACAAGATCCAGTTGTGCCAGTTGCCGGCCCCAAACCATCAGGTAACCAATGCCTTCGCTGGAGGCCAGTAGTTCGACAAACACCAGTGTCAGCCACGCTTGCATCACGGCTTGACGCAAGCCATTGAACAGGCTGGGCGCTGCCGCTGGCAGTACCACGCGCGACACAACTTGCTGCAGGCTGAAGCGATAGACCCGTGCTACCTCGAACATGGCACGCGGAATATTGGCGATTCCCTTATAGGTATTGACTGTTACCGGCACCACCGCGGCAATCGAGATTGCTGCGATTTTTAACGCTTCATCAATGCCGGCAAAAATCATCAGGATCGGAATCCAGCCCAACACCGGGAATTGCGATACCACGTCGAAGCTGGGGAACAAGTAAGCTTTTATTGGGCGCGACAGCCCCATACCCAGACCTAGCAGCAATCCCAGCCCGGAGCCGATGAGTAAGCTCCAGCCAACCCGTGTTGCGCTAATCAATAAATGCGATTGCAAATCGCCGCTCTGCCATAACTCTTGCAGCGATTGCAGCACCAGCGCCGGCGCCGGCAAAATTTGCTCCGGCATCCATTGCTTGTTGACCGCGTATTGCCACAACAGCAGCAAGGCCGTGGGCAAGAGCAGGCCGGCAGCGAGATGCGAAAGCTTGTGGAGCAGCGTCTGTAAAAATAATGGCAAGCCATAAGCCCGTTGTCGGCGCACCTTGAACGCTGCGTGCCGGGATGGTTTGAAGATGCTGCGATCGGTGGAAACGACGGACATCGATCATCCTTTCAATAGTGGTGGTAACGCTTGCATGCAATCGCCACGCTTTAAAATTGCCCCATCCCTTTTGGGCGTG
>JAZKIX010000037.1:0-6277 GCA_040384645.1 Pseudomonadota bacterium
CTTATGGCAAGGCCTACAAGATCGAAGTGTCTGCCAACGGCACCAGTGGCTGGACTACCGCTTATACCCAAACAGCGGGAGCAGGCGGTACCGAGACCCTGAACTTCCCCACCGTGAATGGCCGCTTTATCCGCATGACCGGCACTACACGTGGCACGCCGTATGGTTACTCACTGTATGAATTCGAGGTTTATTACGATGCAGTCGTCAATAACCCGAACTACACGATCTATCCCGGCTTCATCGGGGTTGATCTGCAAAACAATACCAACGGCCAATGGCGCGACGACCAGGTCTACGTGGCAGTGATTGCACGGAACCCGACCAACGGCCAGTTCTCCTGGCTCAAACCGGACGGCACCATCGTTGCGGCGGCATTGGCTGATAACGATGCTGTTGGACACCTGAGCAAGGGCGGCCAAAACTACAGCAATTACTTCTTCACGCTGGCCCAAAGCAAGCTGTTGAAGATACCGAAGATGGATTCCGGTCGCGTCTTTGTCTCGCTGGGTGGCCCGATGTTTATCAAGATTGTGTCTGATGGCAATGGCCAGGTCGGTTTTGCCGGGCCGAATGTCTTGAATCCCACCGATCCGAATATTGATGTCTATTTCGATTGGTACGAGTTCAGCTACAACAATATCGGCCTGTGGATCAACACCACGCAGGTCGACCAGTTTGGCTTCCCGCTAGTGCAGGACGTGTATGGCGCTAATAACTGGCATATGCAAACCGGTATCAAGCAAAGTCGTGCTGCGCTATTCGGCTCATATATCACTGATTTGCCAGTAGCATTTAATGCAACACCGCCGTCACCGTACCGCATCCTGGCACCAGCCAAGACGTCGTTCGATGCCGGTCAGGTCAATGGCAATTACTTTGATGCCTATGTGAATGAAGTCTGGACCTACTACAGCACCAATACCCTGACTATCGATATGTGGGGCGGCGCCCGTCGCTTCTCCGGTAAAACACAAGGCAACCAGTTTGTGTTCACCGAAATCAATAAGGGTAATGGCGCATATGTGGGAGGGACTTTCACCATCATCGGCAAGCCAACTACCCAAGACATCCTTGAAGGCAAGGGCGTTCTGGCAACCGGCAATTCGACTGAATCGGCGATCGAAGCGCAGTTGTGCGCGGCGTTTAACCGTCACATCATGCACGACCCGAGCAAGTGGGAAACACCGTCAGCCTGGTATTCCGCATCGCCAGCGAACTGGTATGCCAAGTTCTGGCACGATCACAGCATTGGCGGTCTGGCGTATGGCTTCGCTTACGATGACGTCGGGGATCAAAGCGCTACCATCATGGCGCCAAATCCTGAGCATATGGTGTTTGGTATCGGCTGGTAAATTCTTTTGAGTTCCCTCTGATGGGGGAATCCAAAAGAGGTGTGATGTTCATTCATGAAATGTTATTGGTTCCTTGAAATGCAATAGCGGTATGGGTACATCGAGGGCTACATTGAAATCGTGAACGGAATGTCAGGCACTATCGTTTCAAATAAAGAGTAAATAAAGAGCCCCTTTCTAAGGGGCTCTTTATCTTTGCGTCACGCAATTTATCAATTTAACGATGCGATATTTTGATAATGGTGTCTGCCCAAAGTGCGCCAAAGGCAGGGATTTTGAAGTGGCACGTGATTCACCTGGTCGATAGAAGCGCAAGTTCGTTCGAAAGCCGCAACAAAAATGTCATAAGCCGCGAAAAACTGTCGGATTTCACAGTGCCATCTCTCTACTTACGATGTTAGTATGCTGAAAAAGAAGATGCGTTAGACCAACTTAAATGGCATGTTGATTGTGCAACGATCATGCGATTTAGGCGGATTTGAAGTCGTCGCACGGTGATCGCATTGCGGCCATTGAGCGACCGGAATATGTTAGTTAGCTGCGAGTAAATCTTGCAGCGACACTTAAACGTACATTTCACGACAATTGGAGAAGCCAGGACTATGACTGACGCCGCTGATGATTTCGACGCCCTGTTTGACCAAGTATCTGCCCAACGTGCAGAATCAGCCGCGGCTCCCGTCGCCGCAATTGCCACAGATCCAACACCACCATCGCTGCCAATCACGGCCGCCACTGCAAGCGATTCCGTTTTAACTCCCGATCATCGTAGTCAAAGTAGCACTGCCGACGAAGTCGATCCGCACGATAAGCCCATGTTTGAACGTCTAGGCGGCATCGTTCGCCTGCTCCATGATTCGCTGCGTGAGCTGGGCTATGACAAGGCGCTGAACGAAGCCTCATCCCAGATCAACGATGCGCAAGACCGCTTGGAATATGTCGCCAGCCTGACTGAACAAGCGGCCAACAAGGTTCTTAATACGCTGGACGAAGGCATGCCGGCGCAAGATGTCTTATCAAAAAAAGCCAAAGAAATGGACGCGCGCTGGGCCGCGCTTTTCGCCGGCAAACTGTCGATTGACGAATTCAAGACCCTGGCCGGCGATTCCAAGCAATTTGCAGCTACCGTGGCAGAGGCAACCGAAGCCGAAAAAGCACGTTTGCTAGAAATCATGATGGCACAGGATTTCCAGGACATTACTGGCCAGTTGATTAAAAAAGTGGTGGCCATCACCAAGACTGTCGAGAATGAATTAGCCCAGCTCTTGCGCGACAACGCCCCGCCAGAAATACGCGAAAAATTGAATAAGCCGGTTGATTTGATGCAGGGTCCGTCTGCGCCAAGCGTGGCGATGGATCAAGATAATGTCGATGATTTACTCGCTGACCTGGGATTCTAAATGGACGATATGCTCAAGGATTTTGTCGTGGAAGCGATGGATCTCGCGGTCAACGTGGAAGAGCATTTGCTAAGGCTGGAGCGCAATCCGAACGACAAAGAAACGCTAAACGCGGTGTTTCGCTCTTTCCATACCATCAAGGGCGGTGCCGGATTCATGAACTTGCCGGCCATGGTGTCGGCCTGCCATTTGACTGAAAATCTATTCGACGCACTCAGGACCGGCGCTGCGCCGGTCACGCCGATAGCAATTGAAGCCGCCTTGCAAGCCAGCGGTTTTGTCGCCGACCAGTTGACCGAGCTAGCCAACGGCGCCGCGCCAGAGAGCCTGGCGGCCATGCCCGATGCGCTGGAACATATCCTGACCGACGCGATTGAAGGCAAGAGCGCGGCCAAAGCGGCCAAACCAGTTGCCGCGCCCGATGCGCCGAAACCGGCGGTAAAGGCAGCGCTCTCGGCCGATGGGCTCGACTGGAATGCCATGTATCTGGCTGTCATGCCAGCCGGTACCGTGCTCGCAGCCAGCGCAGTGGAAATGGAAGCGGCCGACGAAGTAGACGAGGTCGAAACGCAGGCCACAGCCAAAGATAATGCTGCTTTCCGTGTCAGCAGCCAGCCAGCCAATACCGAGCGTCCACAGGAATCACGGGTCGTCGCGCCGGTTAAGGAAGACAGCATCCGGGTTGACGCGGTCAAGCTCGATGCCTTATTGGAAGTGGCTGGTGAGTCGGTGCAGGCGGCCAATCAAGCGAGCGTTTTGCTAGAAAAATTATCCCAGTTTAAATTTGACGGCCCGCCTGCGGCCTTGATGGCAACCCTGACCGAAACGCTGGAGCGCGCTTCCCGTTATTCAGCCGAATTGCAACGCGCCACGCTGGCAACACGGATGCAGCCGGTAGGGCGCTTGTTCCAAAAATTTCCGCGCCTGGTGCGTGAGCTGGCCAAGGATCTGGGCAAAGAAGTCGAGCTCATGATCGAAGGCGCCGAGACCGAAGTCGACCGCGTCGTGGTCGACAGTCTGTACGATCCGCTGGTGCATATGCTGCGCAACGCGCTCGATCACGGCATCGAAAGTCCGGAAGAACGCATTGCCGCCGGCAAGCCGCTGAAATCCTTCATTTCCCTGCGCGCCTGGCAAGAGGCCAATAGCGTCATGATCGTGCTGGGAGACGATGGCAAGGGCATGGATCCGCAAAAATTACGCGCCAAGGCTTTGTCAAAAGGCTTGATCGGCGAATCGGCCGCACTGACGGCGGACGAAGCTTTTCAATTGGTATTTCTGCCCGGCTTTTCGACCAAGGAAGTCGCTTCCAGCGTCTCCGGGCGCGGCGTCGGGATGGACGTGGTGAAAACTGCCGTTGAAAAAAATCGCGGTGCGATCCGCATCGATTCCACCCTCGGCTCCGGCACCAAATTTTCGATCCGCTTGCCGATCGAGCTATCGATTGTGCCCACCATGCTGGTCAATACCGCCGGCGCCTCGCTGGCTTTGCCGATGGCGGTAGTGCAACGCGTGGTCGAATTACCGGAGTCCTTCATGATGGTCGGCGGCGCGCCGGTTTTAAAAGACCAAGGACGGCCGCTGCCGGTGCGATCTCTGGCGGCCTCGCTCGGTTATACGCCGGGCATTGAACGTGTTGGCATCGTGGTGGCATCGCCGCAGCCATATATCTTGTCGGTGGAAGCGGTTGACGGTACCGCTGACTTGGTTATCAAACCGATGACCGCGATTGCAGTCGATGGCATCACTGGCACCGCCCGTTCGGCTGAAGGCGAGCTGGTGCTGGTAGTTGGCTTGTCCTTCCTGCTGGAAGGCTGTCTCGGCAGTTCAAAAATGGCAGCGTAGTTGTTGGCTGCGTTGTTGAAAAAGCCTGCATTGCTTGCAGGCTTTTTTATTCGGGGTCATTGAAATAGCAGTTTTAATGCCTTCAGGCGCTAAATAATACTGCTGGCAGTATTATTTTTGAGCCAATGAATATGTGGGGATGACGGCATAAATTTGCCTATACCCCCTATTTTTCCAAATCCCAGATCTATTTATCTTTGAGGCAAGCAATGTCGGGGCACGGCATGCCTTGCCACTAGCAACGCCCGTCCATCACTTCATATCCCTGATATAGACCGCAAAATCCCTCCTTTTCTCCGGCTCGATTGCCAGTCGGCGCCGGATAATGTCCTTGGTGCAATTCCAATTGTCATTGACCATACGACGGCGGAGTTGCCATCTATAACACAGGAGTCATGATGGAAAACAGGCACGCGACGCAAGCAGATTCTTTGCCCGGATATGCAATGTCGGCAACTTCAGCAGTATCGACCACGCGCGAACCGACGCCGGCACGCGCTAATGTGGAATTAAAAGCGATCCACGAAGCCATTGCCAGGGTCGAAGCCGATGCCAAGGCCACCGTCGCTGCCGAGAACCGAATCCATGCCGAAGCGCGCGCCCGTTCGCTGGCCGAAGAGCGCGCCAAGATCGATGCCGCCGCCGCAGCAGCAGCGCATCAGAGCGCCAATAGCGATGAAGAAGCCATCGCCGTCAGCCGAGTCAGGCTGGAAGCCGAGCAGCAAGCCAGCGCCGCCAACCAAGCCCGCATCGTCGCTGTGAATAAGGAAATTGCCGAATTGCGGGCCCGGGTTGAAGCCGATACCCAAGTCGCAGAAGCGGCCCAAATCCGTGCCAAAGCTGAGCAAGAATCGCGTGAACTGGCCAATCAGCAATTGATAGCCGAATCAGAGTTGATCGCGCTAGCCAACGCCTCGGCCGAGCATCTCTTGCACAAGGCCGAGAGGGTACGCCAGCAAGCGGCCGAACATACCGAAATTACCCAGGCTGCGGCACACGAAACCAAAGAGCGGGTGCAGGCCGAAGCCAAAATTATCACTTTGGCACGTGACCGCGAACGTAGCGAAAAAGAAGCCCGCCTGGTAGCAGAAAAATTAGTCGGCGCCCAACACGAAGCGCTCGACCTGACGCGTCAGCGCGAACGCGCCGACACCGCTGCCTTGGCCGTCACCTTTGACCGGGTCGCTGCCGAAACCCAGGCACGGGAAGAAGCCCGCGCCCGCACGGCTATCGAACAAATGCAAGAAGCTACCGCCCAGGCGCGCGCCGAATCCGAGCGGCGCGCCTTGGAATCACTGCAAATGCGCTTGCACGCCGAAATGGAATTGCGCGATTCTGCCGTCCAGTTAGACCGTGCCGAAACCGTCGCCACCGTCACCGCGCAAGCCCGGCGCGAAGCCGACGAGCGGATTCGCGCCGCCACCGAAGCGCGCATCCATGCCGAGCGCCAGTTGCAAGCCGGTGCCTTGGCGCGGGTCGAGGCCGAATATCAAGCCCAGACCCAAGCCCGTTTGCGCCTGAATGCCGAAAGCCATGCCACGCAAGAAGCCCGGCAACGCGCCGAGGCCGACCAGCAAGCGGCCGAAGCCGCCCAATTGCATGGCCAGGAACAATTGCGCGCCACTGAACTGGCCCTGCAACGTGCCGCCGCAGAACGTGCCGCGGCCCAGATCGAAA
>JAZKIX010000037.1:6287-6787 GCA_040384645.1 Pseudomonadota bacterium
CGCGCCCAGAACGAGGAACAGGCTTTGGCCAATGCCGCCGAACAAGTGCGGGTGCAACGCATCGCTGCCGACAGCGCCTCGCTCAAGGCACGGCAGGCTTTAGAAATGGCGCGCGCCGAACGCGAACGGACCGAGGCCGATAAGCGCGCCATCGCCGCGCTAGAAGAAAAACTGCAAGCCGAACAAGCCGCCGCCGAAGAAGCCTATGCACGCGCCGCTGCCGAGCGGGTTCACACCGAACTATTGCAAATGCGCGCCAGTGCCGACCATAGCGCCCGCACGGCGCAAGAAACCGAATGCGCCGCCGTCCAGCAAGAGCTGTCGCAAGCCATTGCTTACGCCGAACTCAAGCGCGAAACAGCCCAGAGCGCATTGCTCAAAGCGCGTGAAGCCGTCAAGCTGGCACGCCTGCAACGCTGGCGTGCCAAGCATGAACAATTGGCATTTGAAAGCCTGCAACAAAAGGCGCAACTGGAACGGCAACGGGTCCAAAGCGCACA
>JAZKIX010000037.1:6797-9591 GCA_040384645.1 Pseudomonadota bacterium
TCATGCTCTTGTCGCAGCAAAAATGTGCAGTCGAACAAGCTGCCGAGCAAGAATCGCAAGCGCGCCAACTGGCCGAACAAGAACATATCGCGCTGCTGGAAGCGCAACAACAAATTGACCACGAAGCGCGCCAAGCCCGCGAAGCCGAATGCGCCGCCCAAAAGCATGCGCTGGAGCAAAGTACGCTGGCTGCCACGCAACAACGCACCGCCGCCAAACTAGCCCTGCAAAATGCGCGGCAAGCAGTCGAATTGACACGGGTCGAAAGCGAACGAGCACAGGCTGAGCACCATGCCTTGCAAACGCTGCAAGTCCGTCAGGCGGCCGAGCAAAATGCCTGCGCCGAAGCATTGGCACGGGTCCAAGCCGAGCAAGCCCTGACTGAATTGAGTCAAGCCCGTCAGCAAGCCGAAGCCGAGGCACGGCAAGCCATCGAAGCTCAGGCCAAGGCAGAAAAATTGCAACTCGAACAAGCTGCCGGTCACGCCGAGCTGCAACGCAAGATCGCCAGCATCGCCCTCGCCAAGACCCGCCAAGCGCTGGCATTGGCCGCGCAAGACCGGGCCCAATTGGCTGCCGAGCAAGTGGCGTTGAGCGCCTTGCAAGAAAAATCACAAGCCATCCAAGCCGCCAGCACCGCAGCGCTGGCACGCCAGCAAGCCGACCAGCAATTGATACAAGAATCAAACGCCGCCGCCCAAGCCGAAGATGAGGCTCGCTGCGCCACTGCAGCCCGGGTAGAAGCCGAACAACAACGCAGTGCCAGCGCGCTGCAACTGGCTCAAGCCCAGCAAGCAGCGGCAGCGGTCGATTTGGAAAAAGCTGCGCTGGCCCACCAACTGGCCGCAGCGGAGCAAGCGCGCCAAGCGCTCGAAGCAGAGATCGCCAAGACGCTGCAAGCGCAATTGGCTAGCGAGCAGCAGCAAGCCGAATTGAACCAGGCCGCTTTGCAAGCCCAGCAAGACAAACTCGCAGCCGAACAAAGCGCCTGCCGCGCTGCCGATGAAGCGAACCAGTTTGAGCAAAAATTGCTCAGTTGCATGCAGCAACGGGCCCAAGCCGTGCAAGAAAAACGGCAAGCCGCCGAAGCCCGTAGCAGCGCCGAAAAGCGCTTGCTGGAAAGCGCCGTAGAACTGAGCCGCACCCAACAAATCGCCGCTGATCAAAGCGCCGCAGCAGCGCAAGCCAACGCCGCGCAATTGGCGCAACTAAGCCAGGCGCAAGTCGCACGCGCTAAGGCTGAACAATCGGCGGCGCAAGCTTTGCAAGATAAATTGCAAACCGAGCAGAGCGCCACCGCCCAGGCGCAAGAAAAAGCGCAAGCGATTCAAGCGCAAAGCGCCCGGATGCTGAACTTGGCGCAAGCGCAACGGCAAGAAGCGGAACAACAAGCCACCAAAGCATTCCACGACAAATTGCGGGCCGAGCGCGCCGCTACTGCCGATGCCCGCCAACGGGCGCAGACTTTCCAGGAACAGGCCGCCGCGTTATTGGCGCAGGCCGCCGCGCAGCGTTCCAGCGCAGAGCAAGCAGCCGCGGTCGCCTTGCAAGAAAAACTACAAGCCGAACAAGTCGCCACCATCGCCGCGCAGCAACGGGCGCAAGCCGACCAGCGTCTGAGCGCCTTGGCGCAGCAACGGGCGCAAGTCGAATTGGAGGCCCAGGCCGCGCTCGAAGCGCAAGCAGCGTCGGAACAAGCCGCGATTGAGGCCATCGCCGCTAGCACCCAAAAACAAGCACAACGCGCAGCGCTGGCGAACCAAAAAACCCGTCAAGCCATTGAACTGGCCGCTGCCGAAGATAGCCGCCTGATCGCAGAACAAGCCGCCGTCCAAGCCCTGTTGCAAAAAACCGAAGCCGAACAGATTGCGACCGCCGCCGCCGAAGCACGCGCACAAGCCGACCAGGCAGCGCAGCAGCAATTGGAAGCAGCGGCCAAGGCCGACCAAGCCGCTACTACCGCAGCGCAAGCTAAGACCAGCGCCTATTTGCAACGTGGTGAAACGGCACTGGCACTGGCCGCGAGCCAGCAACACGCCGCCGACATGGCAAGCCTGGCCGCCAGCCAAGCCGCTACCGCCCGCCAACAGCTAGAACAGCAAGAAGCACAAGCCCACGATACCGCCAGCCAGTTATTGGCCCGGCTGCAAAGTAAACATCAAACGGCTGCGTTGTGGTGTATCCAAGCCGAAGCGTTATTGGCCGATGCACCGATGCAGATCGAGATCCCATCGACTAAACGCCGCTTCAAGAGCCTGAAACTGGTAGCCGGCGTGATGGCTTGCGGTTTTTTCACCGCCAGCCTGATGTGGAACAGCGCGGAATTATCGCCCGCGCTGGCCGCTTCGCATCCGGTGATGGGTGGTTTCGCCGTAACCGCGATGCCGGCGGAATCGACCGTGGCCAATGCCCCACTCAGAATGTCGCTGAGCCTGAGCACGACCTTGGCCGAGCAGCCTTTATCAATGGCCAGTGTGACGCCGACGGCGGTGACGCAAACAGAATAGGGGAAATCAGCCAGTTGAAACATTACCTGGCGTAGGGGCACGACATGTCATGCATGGCAGAGAAAAGCACAAATATTTCTCGGTCGTAGACAAATCACCGGCACGGCATGCCGTGCCCCTACGACAATGAAATATAGGGGGTATATGCCAAAATACCTACTATCCCGCACGTTTTCATTGTGCCTTAAAAAATACACCTGCCAGTATATTTGATTGTCAAACGGCCATTTTAAGTATGTAACAAGCCTAAAACCATGCCTAAAACCACCCCGTCTCCGCCAACCCGT
>JAZKIX010000037.1:9601-17943 GCA_040384645.1 Pseudomonadota bacterium
GCCTGCGGCAATGCCGGTATCGAGCAGGGCGGTCGATTGCATGATCAGACCGAAGTCTTGCAGCGCTGCCATTTTTAGCGCCGGGCCGTTATTGGAGCGAAAGCGCGATGGTCCATGTGTTTTGGTTTATTCGGAAACTGTCATATGCCTGGGCGAAAGGGGCGGCTGAGGAAAGACGAGCCGGCCAAGCCGAAGCGCCACGGTAGCTCAATTGCTTTCGAGATACCGATACGCGGGCCGGTTATCAGCGCCGGCGCCTGTTGCGGCAGCCAAAGTTGAAATGGTGCAGCGTCGAGCGCTAAGCCGTTGTAGCTGGCGTCGATCGCCAGTGCTTGGCCCACGCGTCCGGGGCCAGCGCATAGCAGACGCTCGGCCTCCACACTGCGCCGCTGCCGCATCAGATCCAGGCCATGGGTCGGTTCGATCGCCCGGATCAAGACGCCGGCGCCGTGCTGTGGTTCGCGACAGACGAAGTTGAGGCACCAATGTATGCCGTAGGAGCGATACACATAGGCCCGGCCCGGCGGCCCGAACATGGCCGCGTTGCGCGCGGTGGGGCCGGAGAAACTATGTGAGGCCGGATCTTCGCGGTCGTAAGCTTCGGTTTCGACAATGATGCCGCCGACGCCATCGACTAGAAAAGTGGCGCCGATCAGCGCCTGTGCCACTTCATGTGACGGCGCAGAAAAATCAATGGGCGATGAATGGTTTTGCATGCGGGCGTTCAGGGTTTTTCAGGCGTTTTGTGGTCGATGGCATGGATTGTTGGCTTGCGTGAATAATCGCAGGGAACTGAAAAGTCGCTACAGAGGCGTCAAGGAAAAACGCTACCCTGAAACTCTATCCAGAGTGTGCCTTATCTAATCAGGCAACAGAATCCTGAGCACAATTGCATAACATTTACGCGCCTCTTGCAGGCGATTAATGCGCTTTCGGCACCGGTAATTCTTTCATGGTTGATTTCCTATTTTATGTAATTTTTACCTGATTTTGCCCTGTTTAGAGCAAAAATTCGGCATTTGAGAGGGGCACGCCGGTACAAGTTTTATGGCACGTGGGTTGCTTATATGGCCAAGTACCTTTGTCGGTACTTTTAGCACTGGCAAGTCCATTCTTCAAAAGGAGTACTCCTATGTTTAAAGATAAAATTATGAAGCGACTGCTTGGCATGACGGTATTGGCCTTGTGTTGTGATGTCGGGTTGGTGATAGCGGAAGCTGGCAAAAATCAGGCTGGCAATGCAACGTCAAGTTCATCTAGCGGCACCAGTAGCATGGATGCCAATAGCATGAAGTCGAATAAAGCAAACACGTCAAAGTCGAGTGGATCGAGCGGCACATCCTCTTCTGGCAGCAGCCAGTCGGTGAGCAATGCGGATCGCCAGATGATGCGCGAACTGGCCGCTGCCAATATCGCGGAAATCGAGGCCGCTAAATTGGCGCAAAGCAAGTCTGAAACGTCTGAAGTTAAAGATTTTGCGCAGCAAATGATCGACGATCATACGAAAGCGCAGCAAGAGCTGGAAAGAATTGCGCAGGCAAAAGGCGTAACGTTGCCGACCCAGGCGACTGCCAGCCAGCGCGCTAAGATCAAAAAATTGAACGGACTGTCGGGCACGAATTTTGACAAGCGTTACCTGGCGCAGGGCGGTACCGCCGACCATCGTGAAGCGCATCGTTTGCTGCAAAAAATTCAGTCCCGGGCTTCGGATAGTGAATTGAAAAGTCTGGCAGCCAGCTTGATGCCGACCATCGATCAACATATGAAAATGGCGCAAGATTTGCAATCTGGCAGCTCGACCCGCAGTTCTGGCTCGTCGGGTACGACAAGCAATAGATCCGGCTCTGGCACTAGCGGCACAAATTCATCCAGCACTTCCGGTACAGGGTCCTCTAGCAGTTCAGGCACCGGCGCTACTGGTGGTGGTATGGGTACGGACGCGTCCGGCATGCCTTCCGGCACGACAAGCCCGTCGAATTCTTCCGGCAGCGGCAGTTCGGGCACCTCAGGTAGCGGTACTTCCGGCACCTCAGGCAGCGGTAGTTCAGATACTTCAGGCAGTGGTAGTTCCGGCACTTCAGGCAGTGGTAGTTCCGGCACTTCAGGCAGCGGTAGTTCCGGCACTTCAGGCAGCGGTAGTTCGGGTACCTCAGGCAGCGGTAGTTCCGGCACTTCCGGCAGCGGAGCGGGTACCAGCAATACGCCGCCTGATTCGGTAAACTCGCCAGGAAGTGGCAGTTCTGGCAGCTCGGGCTCTTCGACGGATTCTTCCGGCACTGGATCTTCTGGTTCATCCGGTAGCTCGGGAACAAGCCCAAGTACAACTGATATGCCATCAGGCACTTCCTCGGGTAGTTCTGGAACTGATTCTTCTACCTCACCAAGCGGCTCTGGCTCGTCCGGTACCTCAGGTGCAGGGACATCAGGTTCTTAGAAGATACTAAGCATTCGATTGGCAAGCGTTGATCGACTATGCAGCAGATAAAAAAAGTGACCGGTGTAAGCCGGTCACTTTTTTAATTCCAGACACAAACACCGATGAAATGCCGGTATATAGGCAATAGGCGTCACCAACGACGACTGGATGAAACTTGGCTGCTTAGCCCATATTCGAGGCTCCATTAACGTGGAAGCAATACCAAAAAAATCAATGAGAGACCGGCCAGCATGACCGCTTGAATAAAGAAGATTGTTACTGGAATCTTGATGTTGTCAGGGATATCCATGATCGCGTCCAATACAAAATCGGTGGCGATCCAAGTGATCGCCACGACATTTATCAGACTTCAAAATCGCGTCCCGGTTCGATAGCAAGGCCTCGACATCAATGCATCGATGTCGAGGCATCAATGCACTGCAACTTGAACCGGGCTGGCGATATCTTTGTCAATGTTGACAATTGTGGGCGCGACAATTTTGTTGGAGTGATTTTCTTGATTGCCTTGATCGAACAAGGCGATTTGCGTCGTCGGCAGGCCGATGCCGTTTAAAAATATTTCCGTCTCCGGCCACCATATCGATACACCGTCGCTGCTGCCGACCATTGCATGGGCATCGTTTTTAAAATTGCCGTAACTGATCAGCTTGGCCTGACCGCCTGCACCGACATAGGCGTTATGCAATTCGGTCGCCAGTTGTGGGTTGAAGTGGCTATCGTTCTGCCCATAAAACCAGAGGCTGGGCACCAGCGTTTTTGCACCATAGTTTGAGAATGCGTGTACCAGTGATTCTTGCCATTTGCAGCCATCGCGCATGCGCAAGCCGCCGGAAAAATTAATCAAGCCTTTGACGCCCGGAAAGCGACGGGTGCCGAAAGCCATCGCCGTCAAGCCGCCATAGGATTGCCCAGCGATGACGATGCGGTTCATGTCAGCCCAATCCTGACCGCGTAAATATTCGAGCGTGCCTACCAGGTCTTCAGCCTGCATTTGTCCATTGCTGGTCATATCGCATTTGGTTTCCACATAGTGGCCACTGGATTTGGAAAAGCCCTTGCGCATTGGAATAATAACGGCGTACCCACGCTTGATGAATTCTCGGCTGATGACGAGGAAGCGGTCGCGCCGTTGTGAATGCGGGTTGCCGGCGTCCTTGCCGTGGTTCAAAATAACGAGCGGATAAGGGCCCTTGGTTGGCGGTGTAAAAATGGTGGTTTCCAGATTGATTCGATTGGTGCCATTGCCAGTGGCGATCATCCATACTTTTTCCTGCAAACTGGCATCGAGCGATTCGCCGGTATCGGGTCCTGCACCGGCCACTAATGGCAGCAGGCAAGCGACACATATGAGTGGGATGCGGCGCAGAAGGTCAAGAATACGGTTTGGCAGCTTTTGTCTTGAAGCTTGTTTTTGGCGGAAAAAATGAACCATTCGATGGGCTTTCAAGAAATAATTCCGGTGGCGCAAGTCGACAAGTCTGACTGCGGTCGATCCGGCGAAAATCAGGTGAAAAAAATGGCGCTAAAGGCTGAATGCTGCACAATAGTTCCGGCCGGTCTTGAACCGCAGAAACTCGATTCATATTAAATATGCCGGAAGGCAAACTCAATGAAAAGTAGGCAATAGCAATGAAAAATTCTGTCGTTTTAGGCGCTTTTGGCGCGCGCTTGGCCTTTCCTTGGCGCATTGTCATGGCAAGAATGAATCACATTGCAGCGCTCACAAAAGTGCGCCACCATGACTGAGAGAAAATGGCCGACCCAACTCTGGATTGTGCGGCACGGTCAAAGCGCCGGTAACGTTGCCAGCGATCTGGCCGAATCCAAAATGGAATTGTCGATCGATCTCGCGACCCGCGATGGTGATACGCCGCTATCGGCGCTCGGTGTGCAACAGGCGGGCGCACTGGGGCAATGGTTCGGGCAGATGCCTGAATCGATGCGGCCGACGATTGTGTTGACGTCGCCCTATTTACGCGCGATGGATACCACTAGCATCATGCTCAATGCGGCTGGTATCGAGCGTCAGCGCGGGATACATTTGTTTGTCGATGAGCGCTTAAGGGAAAAAGAATTCGGTATTTTTGACTGCCTGACCCGGCTCGGCATCCGCCAAAAATATCCCGAGCTGGCGGCGCAGCGGCAGTACATGGGTAAATTTTATTTCCGCCCGCCCGGTGGCGAAAGCTGGTGCGATGTGATCTTGCGTTTGCGTAGCGTGATCGATGCACTGGCACGTGATTATCCAGGCGAACGTGTCTTGATCGTTGCGCATCGGGTGATCCTGATTTGTTTTCGCTATTTGCTCGAACAATTGGACGAGCAAAGCATTTTGGCTATCGACCTGGCCAGCGATGTACCAAATTGTGGCGTGATGTCGTATCCGATTGACGCGGCACATCATCACGGCCGCAAATTGACGCCGGCGCTGGTCAATTTCGTGATCCCGCTGCAAGCAGCCGGCACGCCGGTGACGGTAGCGCCGGACCAGGCAGACAAAGCGTGAACACAATCGTGGTCACGTGTTGAAAGCAGGTTTTTAATTGAAAATATACTGGCTATAGTATATTTAAAGCACCTCTAAATACATGCGGCTTCGGTGGTATTTATCGATATACCCCCTATTTTTACGCAGCTATAGGTCAGGATGTAATCGCAGTTGTCTTGCCGGTGGCGTCGGGCGAGGGTGGCACTTTATCGATAAAGGCGGCATCTTTTTTCGCATGGGGAAAGCGGTCCATCCGGCTCAGTACCGGGAAACCCACGGCCCACAGACCGGTCACCACCAGCGTGGCAGCACCGCCGAACAAGACCGCCCGTACCAGCCCAAACCAGCCGGCAGTCAGGCCGGATTCAAACTCGCCCAGTTCATTCGAAGCCCCGATGAACACGGCATTGACGGCGCTCACGCGGCCACGGATGGCGTCGGGCGTCTCTAACTGCACAAGCAAATGGCGGATGTACACACTGACCATATCGCCCACGCCCATCAGGAATAAGGCGGCCAGCGCCAGCAGCAGGCTATTGGTCAAACCCAATGCGATGGTGGCAGCACCGAACAAGGCCACGCCGCCAAACATCCAGCGTCCAACGTAACGCGTGATCGGCCACATCGCCAAGGCCACCGAGGTCAGTGCTGCGCCAACGCCCGGCGCAGTGCGCAGCAAGCCTAATCCGGTCGGCCCGACGTGTAACACATCGTGGGCAATGGCTGGCAAGAGCGCGGTAGCGCCGCCGAACAGGACGGCAAACAGGTCGAGCGAAATCGCACCCAACATGACCGGTTTTGACCACACAAAGCGCAAGCCTTCCAGCACGCTGTGCCAGGTCGCAGGTTCCTTGTGTGTCACTTGCGGCGTGATGCGAGTACACAGCATCAGGATGACCGACAGAATCAGGAGTAGGGCGACCACCAGATAGACCACCTTGGCGCCGGCCAAATAGAGCAAACCACCCAGCGTCGGCCCGATGATGACGGCGACATGGAAGGTTGATGACCCCAGCGCGACCGCTTTGCTAAAACTTTCCGGTGGCACCATATTGATCAGGATCGCTTGCGTGGCCGGCATCATGAAGGCACGCGCACTGCCAAATAACACCAGTACCGCAAATATCGGCCACACCACGCTCAGGCCGACCAAGGTGAAAGCCAGCAGCAGCAAGCCACACAGCAATTGCACCCCGATGCACAGGGCAATGATGTGGCGCCGGTTATAACGGTCCGCCGCATGCCCTGCCAGCAAAATCAAGACCAGGAACGGTGCAAATTGAGCCAGTCCCACCAAGCCCAGATCGAACACATTGCCGGTCATCGCGTACACCTGCCAGCCGATTGCAACGCTTTGCATTTGTACCGCGATTGTGGCAAGTACCCGGGCGCCCAGGTACAGCGCGAGATTGCGATGGCGTAACACGCCAAAGGCATTGGAGAGGGAAGCGGACATCAGGAACATTCTTTCGCTTTAATGCGGCCGCAGGCGGCAAGCTGAGGGTAATAAGAAAAAGTGATGCGGCACGCGATCTGTGCAATCGGCCGGTTTAAAGGCAATCGTTATGGGATTTGCCTTGCGTTGCCATGTTAACCGTATCGGATATTTTGTGCTGAACAGCAAGGCGTAATCAGCGAATAAACGAATAAGCGCGAATTTATAATGGCCCGGTGAGCGTTTTGAAAGCCATGATCAGCACGCCGATCACGGTATTGATGGAAACCCCGACCGCCATCGGCACATAAAACATCGCCGATAGCAACGGTGCGTGCAATAACAGTTCTGACAAAACGCCCAAGCCGTACAACATCGCGCTCATAAAGAGCCAGCGGCGCAAATAAGTGGCTAACCATTTGGCTTGTGTGCGGTTGTGGCGCCACGCGACCGACTGCTCGTAGAGGTCGCCTTTATTGACGTCCTTAAATAACCAGCTAAAAAAGAAGTAGCGGTATACAAGAATTTTGAAGGGGAGCTCGGCCATGACGGGGGCGGCGCGGTATTATTTTCGGTTTGCCAGAAAGGCAATGCCAGTCGAATGCGGGAAACATATCCAGAACATGAGGCCGCCTTTCATTTTATGGTTATGCGGGAGCTAAATTGGTAGGCTGCCTAGGCTGAATTGGGTGAATTCAAGCGCAAGTCATTCAAATAATCATAGGCCATGAGTAGGAATACACCATGCGCAATTGCGAGGCGTCGTGCTGGATTTGATTGGCTAGATTTGTTGGTTAACGATGTTGCGCATCTGATATCGCGCCTTGTCGCAGCAAGTCGTCGAAATCCTTGGCGTTTAATGGCACCGAGAACAGATAGCCCTGCGCATAGTCGCAACCGGCCTGGCGCAACAGGTCGCGTTGGGTGGCAGTTTCTACGCCTTCGGCGATGACTTTCAAATTGAGTTTATGTGCCATCACGATAATGGCTTCGCACAGTGCCAGATTGTCGTCGTTTTCTTCCAGGTTGGTGACGAAGGATTGATCGATTTTCAGATAATCGATGTCGAACTTGCGTAGATACGCCAGCGAGGAATAACCGGTGCCGAAATCGTCCAACGAGACCTGAATCCCGGCATCGCGAAACGATAGCAATTGATTCAAGATCGAGGTGCTGGCGTCCAGCAATACGCCTTCAGTAATTTCAACCGAGATTTCTGCGCAGATGTTTTTTTCCGGCAGACGCGATTTTTTTAAGTAGTCGAACCAGCGCACATAATTGTTGCCGTCTCTATGAAACTGGACGGGGGAAACGTTCACGCTCACTTGAAAGTCTGGGTCGCTCTTGCGCCAGCGTAGCGCTTGCCGCACCGCATCGTAAAAGATCCAGTCGCCAAGACCGATAATCATGCCGGTATGCTCGGCAATCGGAATAAATTCGGCAGGGTAAATCAAGCCGCGGGTCGGATGTTGCCAGCGTAATAGTGCTTCCGCCTTATGGATCACACCGGTATTGAGATCGACAATAGGCTGGTAGACGGCGCAAAACTGGTTGGATGCCAGCGCGACCCGCATCTCGTTGGTCAAGGCCATCCGCATCTGCGCTACTTCTTGCATCGATCGGGTGAAATAGCTAAGCCGGTTGCGGCCCATTTCTTTCGAGTTATACATCGCTTGGTCGGCATTTTTCAGCAAGTCGCCGACTGTCGTTGCGTCCTTTGGATAGACCGTGATGCCGATGCTGGCGGAGATATAGGCAATATCGTTACCGAGTTTGAAAGGCTCGGCCAATTTCATCAAGATATTTTGCGCCACGTTGGTCACGCTGCCGACATCTTCAAGCTGACCCAGTATGACGGTGAATTCGTCGCCGCCGAGCCTGGCCACGGTATCGGACTGACGCACGCAGAGCAACAGTCGCTGTCCTACTTGCCGTAACAGCTGGTCGCCGACATCGTGACCCAGAGTGTCGTTAATTTCTTT
>JAZKIX010000037.1:17953-19737 GCA_040384645.1 Pseudomonadota bacterium
GATCGATAAATAGCAACGCCAACGGCAAGCGGGCGCGCTGCGACTTTTTAATTTCAAGGTCAAGCCGGTCTTGAAACACACTACGATTGGGCAATCCGGTCAGGCGGTCAAAATTGAGTTCCCGCAAAACCTGCTCGATCTGCCGCCGTTCATTCACTTCAGAATTGAGCGAACAGGCCTTTTGCTGGAGCGTGGCGATGGTGCGTTGCAGGTCGTCGATGCTGGCTGAAACGTTATAACTTTCCGCTGGAATGACACTCGAATGCAGCAGGCAAACAGAATGAAATGCCTTAGCATCTTCAGCCCATGCAAATGCGCTCATTGGATAGCCGCATAGCAATGAAAATGGCATACGTTTTTGCAGCATGTTGAAGCAGTTTTCTACATGCAAGGCAGCGTCGTGCTTGCCGTGAGAATTGAGTCGATTAGACTCTTCACCACACAAGATGGCGACCATTTCGCCAAATACATGAACCTCGCCTTTATGGCCGATGCCGGCGCGTTTGATAACACCGCCGATCGTACGCGAAAACAGGTCTTCGTCAGGCACACCATTAAACATGAACAGGGGCAGCATGTCATTTGCTTCGAGCGCAATGTATTTTCCGTTGAGGTCGGGCGCTTCGTGTGTCAGCAAACCTTGTTGCCACAAGATGTCTTCCAACGCCTGACGGTGGGTTTTGGTGGCGATAACAATGCCTTTATTGCCGGCCGAGAGGGCGGAACCAATGTAATCGGACAATCCCTGGATCAGGAAATCGTCGTTTTCATAGAACTGTACGATATGCTCATTCATTAACATCCTCCGAATGGCCGCGGTGAGAATTGGCAGGGAGTTATTTGCAGCACGAGCGACGGCCATAGAGTGGACGCGTCGATTTCTACCATGCTTAGGTAGCCGCAAAACTCCGTACAAAAATTCGGATTTTCAAATACGACTATAGGAATGATGGCTTAGTTCCAGCCATTTTTCTGCAAAAACCATTATTTTTAAGGTGTCTGTATCGCCGCCTCAGGCCGCGAGCGGGCGCGGTTTTCCTAGCCAATACCCTTGCGCGAAGTCGACGCCGATGGTTTCCAACTTTTGCAAGATGGCGCTATCGGTGACGAATTCGGCGATAGTCCTGCGCCCCATCATGTGACTGATGTCGTTGGTGAAACGCACCATTTCGTAATCGATTTTGCTCGACGACATCATCTGGACGAAGGAGCCATCGATCTTGATGAAATCCACCGGCAATTGTTTTAAATAAGAAAACGAAGTCATACCGGTGCCAAAATCGTCGAGTGAAAAACGGCAGCCGCGCTCGGCGAGTGCATCGATGAAGGCGATGGTTTTTTGCATGTTTGCGATTGCGCCACTCTCGGTAATTTCAAAACAAAGTTTTTCTGCCGGTACACTGGTTTCTTCAATCAGGTCGGCGGCATATTTATGAAATGTACTATCGGCCAAGCTGCGCCGCGACAGGTTGATACTGCACATTTGCAAGTCGCAGACATCGGCCGGATTTTGTTCCAGCCATTCCAGGCTCTTTTTCAAGACCCAGCGGTCGATTGCGGGCATAACGTCGTAACGTTCTGCCGAGGGTAAAAATTTTCCTGGCCGGATTGGGGCGCCGCTGCCATTTTTCAGGCGTAGCAAAATTTCCAAATGGGTACCTGAATCCTGCGCGCCGATAGGGACGATCGGTTGACAATACAGTAGTAGTTGCTCGTTCTGGAACGCTTCGCTTAAACGCGTCACCCAATGCATATCGTTATGGCGCTGCGCCAGGTCGTAGTCG
>JAZKIX010000037.1:19747-31909 GCA_040384645.1 Pseudomonadota bacterium
CGTTGTTCTTGTGGATATAGACCCGGTTGCGCCCGTTTTCCTTGGCGATATAACAGGCGTGGTCGGCTTGGCGCAGCGCGTGTTCGACGCTGGAGATGCCTTCGTCGATAGGGATCAGGCCGATGCTCACGCCGAGTTGAAATAGGCGACCCTTGCAGGCGTATTGAAAATTGCGCGTGGCATCGAGAATCTTTTGCGCCACGATAATGGCCTCTGTCACGGAGCAGTGCTCGACGATCAGGGCAAACTCATCGCCGCCGATTCTGGCCAGCGTGTCGCGCTCGCGCACGTGCACCCGATACACTTGCGCCAGTTGCTTTAACAGGTCGTCACCGGCGCTGTGGCCGCATGTATCGTTGACGATTTTAAATTGATCCAGATCCATGTAAAGCAGGGCTGCGTTACTGCCGTTTTCTGCATGGGAATGCTCAAGCGTGCGGCGCAACTTGCTTTCAAATTCGCGGCGGTTGACCAAGCCAGTTAAGGCATCGTGGCTGGCCTCAAAGCTGAGCCGGCGCATCAGGCGCTGTGAATCGGTGACATCATGAAACACCAATACCGTGCCGACGATGCCGTCCTTGTCCAATAGGATTGGGGCCGCTGCATTTTCGATCGAATGACGGTTGCCCATTTTGTTGATCAGCACTTCTTGCTGGTGGGCATAGATCACCCGTTGCTGTTGCAGGCATTGGTTGACCATATCCAAAATAGGCATTTGCTTTGGGCCATTTTCTTGGAAGTGTACGACGTCGCCAATTGAGCGTCCCAGCGCCTGCCCATTGCGCCAGCCGGTCAAATTTTCAGCCGCCATATTGATCGATGTGACCATGCCGCTCAGATCGGTGGTGATGACGCCGTCGGTGATCGCCGCCAGTGTCACTTGCGCCCGTTCTTTTTCGCGTGCAATCGACAACTGTGCCTCTTTTAATGTGCTGATGTCATGCAACACCGCCACCGCGATGCGTGCCACGCCGTCTGCATCGAATATGGGGGCCGAGGTCACAGAATAATGCAATACCGCATCTCTATCGGGACGCTGGTACAACAACTCTTCGCTGCGCGCGATTTCCAGATTGGCCAGTGAGCGTGCCAGCGGCAGCTCGTCGACCTTGATACGCCGTCCTGCCGCATTGGTGACGCGATATCGTTCGTAGTCGCTCACACTATTGACCGGCCCCTGTACCGGGCCCATCATTTCATCGGCCAGGCGATTTTGATACGTTATTTTGCCGGTCGGCGCTTCCGCCAAAATGACGCCGGACGGCATTTGCTCAAGGATGTTTGAAAAGCGGGTGCGCTCCTGCTGTAATTGCTGGAATAGTTGTTCACGGTCTTCCTCGGCAGTTTTTAAGGAGTGGATATTGACCGCGACTCCCATCAGGATGATGGCCGCTTGGTCTGGCTGGCGAAGCCAGTCGGCCCGGACATAGAACCAATGACAATCGCCATTGCGATGGCTGAACCGGATTTGAGATTCAAATTGCGATTGTGGAACGCGATCTCGCACTTTAATTAACTGTTCGCGAGTCGCCTGCTGATCCGCTGGATGAATCAGGCTAAGCCATTCATCGAAGCTGATCGTTGCTTCGTTTCTGTCATACCCCAGCAACTTATAAAAATGCGGCAATACCGTGACCTGATTGGATTCGATATTCCACTGCCAGGTGCCGGAATCGGCCGCCATCAAGATGCGGTCGATTTCTTCCTTTTCCTTGACGCAGCTTTCTAATAATTTGTGCGACGTCAGATCTAGCGTTACTTTGGAAAAGCCGAGCAATTTATCGCCAGAGCGCAGTGCGGTAAGCGCAATATGCGCCCAGAACAAGCGGCCGTCCTTGCGCTTGCGCCAGTTTTCTTCCCTGAAAAAATTGTGTTCGGCAGCCTTGGCTAAATTATGCTCTGGCCAGCCGCGCGCCTGATCTTCGTCGGTATAAAGCATGGAAATTGGTTGCCCGATGGCTTCCTTTGCGGAGTAGCCTTTCATCTCTTCCGCACCCTTGTTCCACACGGTGATGATGCCGTTGGGATCAAGCAAAAAAATAGCGCATTCCCTGATGTCTTCCACCATCAGGCGAAACAGTCCCAGTTCTTCATTTTGCGGCAGCGCAGATCCCAGATATCGATGCGGCATAGGTAAAAATCCTTGGCTGGCGTTGCCGGGACTTCGGTCGGGAAACTGATACCAAATTGTGTAGCAACGTGCATCAAATTGATTGCCCTTAAAACCCGCCCATCAATTCGGGCATGGTAATGAGGGAATGCCTGATCTATTTTTGAAACCCTGCATAACAGCGTTGTATCGCCATTTACGATAAAGACCAACTCGCTGATTGAGAGTTCCCAAAGCGATCAGTTATCTGCGGAAGGAGGAATAAGCATGAAATATACTGCCGGCAGTATTAAATTTGGCGCAACGAAATCGAGCGGATAGAGCATTATTTTGCCTTATACCCCCCTTATTTCGATTTAATCATCTAAAGATATTGGCATGGCTTTTAGGACGTCGCCATGCGTTCAGTATCTTGCGCGACAGGCACCACACCTGCCTTCGATTCGCCCGGCATCGTACAAGACGCGATCGCCCGGCAAGTTCGGCCGATGTCAATCTATGCCTATCAGGGATTTGACATGCGCAGCGGCGCTAGAGGCCAACGACGGCAGGTCGTAACCACCTTCCAGGCAGGACACGACGCGACCTTGCGCATACCGTTTGGCTACGTGCATTATTTGTTGTGTGACCCAGGCGTAATCGGCCTCCAGTAGCGCCAGATTGCCCATACGGTCGTCGCGGTGACCATCGAAGCCGGCGGACATGAAAATCATCTGCGGCTTGAACGCGTCCAGTGCCGGCAGCCAATAATCTTCCACCGCTGCACGCAATGCATCACCCTCGGCGCGCGCCGGCAGCCCGACATTGTGCATATTGTCACCGCGCGGATTGCTGCCGGAAAATGGGTATAAATTTTTCCCAAAAATGGAGCACATCAGCACGCGCGCGTCGTCACACAGTATGTCTTCGCTGCCATTGCCGTGATGCACGTCGAAATCGATCAGCGCCACCCGCTGCAGTCCATGCACCTCAAGCGCGTGCCGGATTCCTACAACAACGTTATTGAAAAAGCAGAAGCCGCTTGCAGCCGCCTTCGCCGCATGATGACCGGGCGGGCGGATATTGCAAAAAGCGGCCGGTGCCTGACCGTTTAACACTAAATCGGTCGCCAGTACCACCGCGCCGGCAGCACGCAAGGCTGCTGGATAGGAATGCCGGTTCATCGAGGTATCGGGATCAATCTGGACATGGCCGGATACCGGCGCTAGTGCTGCCAGTTCACGCACATAAGCGAGCTCATGGGCACGGGCCAATTGCTGTTCGGTCGCAAGCGGGGCAGCGTACGTCTGCATACGCTCGATCAGTCCCTTGTTCGATAACAGATCGTGAATCGCCGCAATCCGCTCGGGACATTCGGGGTGTTGCGCACCCATGTCATGCTGGATGCAATCAGGATGGGAGATATAGGCGGGCAACATACGATTCCTGTTTAAGTATCTTGAAATAGAAGACTTTTTTGAGGAAAAATGCAGAACAAAAAAGACTGCAAACCACACCACAAAATTTTACAATTGCAAGAATCAAGGTGCCGCTATTCATGCCAAATTTAATGGTGATGACCATGTTCGCCGTGGACATGGCCGTGCGCAATTTCTTCGCTGCTCGCCTCGCGTACCGCTGTCACCGTCAGGCTTAGGCGCAATGCTTTGCCGGCCAGGGGATGGTTTCCGTCTAACAGAACTTGATCACCCTTGATTTTTATCACGGTAAAACTCTGCGCTTGCCCATTCTCGCTTTGGCCTTGAATATGGCCGCCGACCTTGACCCCAGGCGGAAACTGGCTTTTGGAAATGGTTTGCACCAGGCTTTCATCACGCAAGCCAAAGGCATCTTCGGCCTGCAGTTGTATCACGGTCTGGAAGCCCTTTTGCTGTCCCTCTAAGGCCAGCTCGACTTTGGGAAACGTATTGCCATAACCGCCGTGCAAATACACCATCGGTTCATTGTTTTTTTCAAGCAAACGGCCAGTCGCGTCAGCAATCTTGTAGCTGAGGGTGACAGCAGTGTTTTTCTCAATTTTCATGGCGTCCTTTGTGAAATGCAAGAGTGAAATACGAAAGGGAATGCGGAATAGAAAAAAGGGTTACAAGCCGAAGCGTGTAACCCTTTTAATCTTACTAAATTCTGGCTCCCCGACCTGGACTCGAACCAGGGACCTGCGGATTAACAGTCCGTCGCTCTACCAACTGAGCTATCAGGGAAAAGAGGCAACATTATAAACTTACTTCACAATGCTGTCAAAATTTTAGCGACTTGTTTGTCGTCTTCCGAATGTTTCTTTTGGATAAATCCGGAAGAACAAGATCTTAAAGGACTTTCGCAATTGCGTCAACGACGTACTGGATATTTTTTGAATTTAAAGCGGCTACACAGATGCGTCCAGTGTCGACTGCATAGATCGAAAATTCATCGCGCAGGCGCTCGACCTGTACTTTTGTCAGGCCGGAATAAGAAAACATGCCGCACTGCTTATTAATGAATTCAAAATCATGCGCCGGCGCTTTTTCAGTGAGTTTTTGTACCAGCAATTGACGCATTTCGCGGATGCGTACGCGCATACCGGCCAGTTCTTCTTCCCACAATTGACGTAGTTCCGGTGTCGCCAAGGCAGTAGCAACGACTTGGCCGCCGTGAATTGGGGGGTTGGAGTAGTTGGTGCGTACCACGCGTTTCAGTTGCGATAAAACGCGTGACGCTTCTTCTGCGCTGGCCGCGGCGATGCTGAGCGCGCCGACACGTTCGCCATACAGTGAAAATGATTTGGAAAATGAGTTGGACACAAATAATGCGCCGCCGGCTTCAGCGAAGCGGCGTACCACTTTGCCGTCAGCTTCGATGCCATCGCCAAAGCCTTGGTAAGCCATGTCGAGGAACGGAATCAGGCCGCGTTGGGTGACTGTTGCGATGACTTCGGTCCATTGCGCTTCGGACAGGTCGGCACCGGTCGGGTTGTGGCAGCAAGCGTGCAGCAGCACGATGGAGCCTTTGGGCATGGCATTGAGGGCGCCAATCATGCCGGCAAAATTAACGCCGTGGCTTGCGGCATCGTAGTACGGATATTGATTGACTACAAAGCCAGCTGATTCAAACAGGGCGCGATGATTTTCCCAGCTTGGATCGCTGATCCAGACTTGCGCATCGGGTGCGAAGCGTTTGAGGAAATCGGCCCCGATTTTCAATGCGCCGGTGCCGCCGATGGCTTGCACGGTTACGGCACGCTTTTCTTGCACGACGGGGCTGTCGGCGCCAAAAACCAGTTCCTGCACTGCCTTGTCGTAAGCGGCCAAGCCGTCGATCGGCAGGTAAGTGCGCGGCGCCAGTTTTTCCATCAATTGCGCTTCGGCAGTACGCACACACGCCAGCAACGGTACCTTGCCATTGTCGTCATAATAAACGCCGACGCCGAGATTGATTTTGGCTGGATTTTTATCGGCATTGAAAGCCTCGCTGATGCCCAGGATCGGGTCGCGCGGCGCCATTTCAACGGTGGTAAACAGGGATGCTGGAAGAGGTGCGTTCATCGTGATAAGATCAAAAGTTGACTGAAAAAAGGGTGGGATGCGGCTTTGAAATGGCTGAAATGCGAACCCAAATATTGTAAAGCCGTTGCAAAAGCGTGTCTCATTTAGCATCAGCGCAGCGCCCAGGCAGCGGGCAAAAGGCTGCATTACAGCCGGTTATTTTAGCAAAGGTCTGATCCAGATGGCTGATTTATCAGAGATTTCCAGTAATTCCAGCACGATCAAGGTCGTCACTTTCCCCGGTTCGGCGTTCCGCTTGCATCAACCTTTTGCGCCGGCTGGCGACCAGCCGGAAGCCATCGCCAAACTGGTCGAAGGGGTTGAAGACGGCCTGGCCTACCAGACTTTATTAGGTGTTACCGGCTCCGGTAAAACCTACACCATGGCCAATGTAATCGCGCGCATGGGGCGGCCGGCAATTGTGTTCGCACCCAACAAGACATTGGCAGCGCAACTTTATAGTGAGTTTCGCGAGTTCTTTCCAGAAAATGCGGTCGAATATTTCGTGAGTTATTACGATTATTACCAGCCGGAAGCGTATGTGCCGCAACGTGATCTGTTCATCGAAAAGGATTCGTCGATCAATGAGCATATCGAGCAAATGCGCCTGTCCTGTACCAAGTCATTGATGGAGCGGCGCGATGTCGTCATCGTGGCAACCGTGTCGGCGATTTACGGTATCGGCAATCCAAGCGAATATCACCAGATGATCCTGGTGTTGCGGGTCAAGGATAAAGTCAGTCAGCGCGACTTGATTGCGCGGCTGATCCAGATGCAATACACCCGTAATGAAATCGATTTTGGACGCGGCACGTTCCGTGTGCGCGGCGACACAATTGATATCTTTCCTGCTGAACATGCCGAATTGGCGATCCGGGTTGAAATGTTCGATGACGAGATCGATGGCTTGCAATTATTCGATCCCTTGACCGGCCGCGTGCGGCAAAAAATCCCCCGCTTTACCGTCTATCCCGGCTCGCATTACGTGACGCCGCGTGCTACTGTCTTGCGCGCGATCGAAACCATCAAGGATGAGTTGCGCGAACGGTTGGAATTCTTCCGCAAAGAAAATCGCTTGATCGAGGAGCAACGGCTGGAACAGCGCACCCGTTTCGACCTGGAAATGATGCAGGAGATCGGTTTCACCAAGGGAATTGAAAATTATTCGCGCCACCTGAGCGGCGCCAAAGCCGGCGAACCGCCACCTACTTTGGTCGATTATTTGCCACGGGATGCCTTGATGTTCCTGGATGAATCGCATGTCTTGATTGGCCAGCTTAATGCCATGTACAACGGCGACCGTTCCCGCAAAACCAATCTGGTCGATTATGGTTTTCGCTTGCCGTCGGCATTGGATAACCGGCCGCTGCGCTTCGATGAATTTGAATCGAAATTGCGCCAGACGGTGTTTGTCTCTGCCACGCCCGCCGATTATGAAAAGCAGCACGCCGATCAAGTGGTCGAGCAAGTGGTGCGTCCGACGGGTTTGGTCGATCCGATCATCATCTTGCGACCCGCCAGTACGCAAGTGGACGATCTGATGTCCGAGATCAAGGATCGCATTGCAAAGGATGAGCGGGTATTGGTCACGACCTTGACCAAACGGATGTCAGAGCAATTGACCGATTACCTGAGCGATCACGGCATCAAAGTACGTTATTTGCACAGCGATATCGAAACCGTGGAGCGGGTTGAAATCCTGCGCGACTTGCGGCTGGGTACTTTCGATGTTTTGATCGGCATCAACCTGCTGCGCGAAGGATTGGACATCCCTGAGGTCTCGCTGGTGGCAATCCTCGATGCCGACAAAGAAGGATTCTTGCGCTCCGAGCGAAGCTTGATCCAGACTATTGGCCGGGCGGCGCGTAATTTGAACGGTACCGCGATCCTGTACGGCGATAAGGTAACCGATTCGATGCGGCGCGCGATGGATGAAACCGAGCGGCGGCGCAACAAGCAATTGTTGTTTAATGCGGCCAATAACATCACGCCGATCGGCATCAAGAAAAATATCAAGGACTTGATCGACGGCGTCTACAGTCCACAAGTCGCGCGGGAAGAACTGCAAGCGGCGCAAGAACATGCCAAGTACGAATCCATGTCGGAGAAACAGGTTAGCAAGGAAATCAAGCGCTTGGAAAAACTGATGCTGGAGCATGCGAAAAATCTTGAGTTTGAAAAAGCGGCACAAGTACGTGATCAGCTCGGCGTATTGAAAGACCAGATCTTTGGCGCACACGGCTCGGAAAACGTTATTTCCATGCTCGGGCAATAGGTCGCAGGGTCCATGTGCACTGTTTTCGGCGTCGCCGAAGCCGCCAAAACACGATGTATATACTGGGCATAGTATTTTTATTGGTGCAATGAAAGCCTGCGGGTGATGGGGTATCTTGGCATATACCCCTCTATTTGTTCGATATGTTGAGCTGCATCCAATCTGCTGCCCTCTCTTTTAGTGCTTTCAATTTGCACTTATCCCTTATTCAAATTACGATGATTTCTTCTATACCTGCATTTGTTTATGATGCCATCAAACTGGCCGATGTTTCATGGCATCCGACTTTGCTGGCGGGGATCGAAGCCATGATCTCGGCTGATCCCAGCTATTTTCCAGCGTTGGAAGCAGACGGATTTTTGCCAACCGAAGGCCGCCTCTTCGCGGCATTTTCAGTACAGCTGGATGCCGTACATTATGTGTTGGTAGGCGAGGGGCCGTATCCGCGCGAGGCCAGTGCAACCGGGGTTTGTTTTATGGATGGCGCGGTTGGTTCTTTGTGGGCGGAGAGTGGCTTGTCAAAGCAGGTGAACCGCGCCACTTCCCTGCGAAATTTCATAAAAATGCTATTGGTGGCGGATGCCCAGATAGCCGCGACCCATACCAGCGGAACTGCATTGGCGTCGATTGCTTCGACGGCACGTGAACCGGATTCCCACATGATTCAAACCTTGGCGCAATTGCAGCACAACCTGATTCGACAGGGATTTTTATTGTTGAATGCAACCCTGGTTTTCCGTCCCCATGTGCCGCCGGTCAAAGATGCCAAGGCGTGGCAGCCGTTTTTACAAACAGTTCTCAGCTCCTTGGCGCAGCATGCTCACCTTGCAAGCCAACCACCGCCACTGCTGGTGCTGTGGGGCAAAATAGCCGAACAACTTGGCAGTGTTCCTGCGACCGCGTTATTTCCAAAAGCGGTGTCAGAACATCCGTACAACCTGTCATTCATCATCAACCCGACCATGCAGCAATTATTTGCGCCGATGAAACTGTTGCAAATATAGTCTTAAAGTTCGGTGCTGTTCTTGTAAACCCATCTCGTCATGGGAAAAATCAGTAAAAAAACGTCGTGGCAACGATGCTGACGCGCAGACGATTTATTGTGCACGGGTAAGTATTTACACAGTATAGTCATGCGAAGTCTACTGTGATCCTGACTCTGCCAAGGCAATATTGGCAAGCGAGTAAATATTGCCGGGCGCAACGGACGGTTTGCAAAAAACCCATTCGATTGATGCAAGTCACACCTTCCAAGAGGGCTGCAATGTCAGAAAAATCTTTGCCCTCGCACGAGTCAATCGCTTTAGGCCGAGAAATCGTCGTGGCGCGACAGCCGATCATGAATCGGGCGCAAACCGTTTTTGCTTACGCTTTGTTATATCGCCGCGTTGCATCAAATTGTGCAATCGAAGCGGATCAAGCCGGTGAAGAGAATGGCACTGCTGCGCAATTTTTTCCGCAATTGACTGAATCGGTATTGCAGTCGCTCACTGGCGATGCCATTGGTTTTATTAGAATCGACCAATCGGTATTGTTCGACCACTGCGTCGAGTCATTGCCGGCGGCGCAAGTCATCTTTCAAATCTCCGCAACGATAGATGCAACGCCAGCCTTGATCTTGCGTTTGCAGGGCCTGGTAAGGGCCGGTTATACCTTCGCTTTAGCCGATGTGAAGGCGATCACAGAACAGATGGCAGCGTTATTGCCGTGTATCGAAATTATCGAAGTCGATATCAATGCGGTCGCCGGCAATGCCTTGTCGGACTTGATCCGTCAAATCAAAACGGTTGGTAAAAAAATCGCCGCCAATCATGTGCAGAGCATCGAACAATTTCAGTTTTGCGCAGGGCAGGGCGTCGATTATTTTCAAGGATATTATTTTGCCGAGCCAGTGTTTTTGAGCGGCAAGAAAATATCGCCAACGGAACTGGCGATTCTGCAATTAATGAAGCTCATTGAGGTCGATGCCGATCATCCGCAACTGGAGCGTTGCATTAAGCACGATGCGTCCATTGGCCTTAACTTATTGCGCATGGTCAACACGCCAGCAGCTGGCGGACATCAACGCATCAGTTCGCTGACGCAGGCGATCTTGATCTTGGGACGCAGCCATTTGCAACGCTGGCTGCAAATTTTGCTTTACGCAAAGCCAGATAAAAATCAGCCGCAACCTTCACCCTTGCTGTTATTGGCGACCACGCGCGGCAAGTTGATCGAACTGATGGTGCATAAACTCAAACCCGGTAACCGCAGTGTGGCCGATACTGGCTTTACGGTCGGCATCATGTCTTTAATGGATGCGCTATTTGGGGTGCCGATGGAAGAAATTCTATTGCAAATCGCAGTCACCGATGAGGTGAGCAGCGCCTTGCTGCGTCGAAAAGGCTTATTGGGCGATATGCTGTCGCTGGTGGAGCAGTTTGAAAAAATGGATGCCTCTGGCTCGCTTCCCTTACCACTGCTGGGCCAGTTGCGCCTGTCAATGGAGGATTTGTACATGATGCAAATGACAGCGTTTGATTGGGTCAATAAGATGCCACGCACTGGCGCTTAAAGCGCTGATTTACATTGTCTCTAGAGGTACATGGCTATTTCGCTATTGCGTTTTATTGTGGTCTCTTCATGGCAGCCGGATGTTGGACGTACCTATGCGTGCAATTTTGAAGAAAATCGCTGTGGAAGTGCAACCGAACTATTTTTTTTATTCCGCCAATAATAAAAATACCGTAGGTTTTTTCTGGAAATCAGGATGCTTTCCAGCACTTAAATGGCTTTTCCATTTGGCTGCGGTTTGGGTCCTGACCGCTTCGCTGTGAAGGCTTAGATCGGTGGCTATGCAAATGAGTGTGTTGGGCTGGCAATTGGCGCAGAGCGCCTCCAGCATGGCACTGTTACGGTAGGGCGTTTCGATGAAAATCTGGGTTTGATGTTCTTGCCGTGAGCGTATTTCCAATGCCTTGATGCGTTTGCCGCGTTGCTCCGAATCTGTCGGCAGATAGCCATTAAAAGCGAAACTTTGCCCATTCAAACCACTCGCCATTACCGCCAGCAGCAATGAGGATGGCCCCACCAACGGCTTGACGGTAATGCCATGTTGATGGGCCAGTCTTACCAGATCGGCACCCGGATCAGCCACCGCAGGCACGCCCGCTTCAGAAATCAAACCCCCATTCCTGCCGCCAAGCAAGGGCGCCAACAGCGCCGGCAGGGCGGTCGCCGCAGTGTTGACATTGAGTTCGGCAATCGTGATCTCTTGCAACGGTTTGCACAAGCGATGCTTGACTGCAACCAGCTTGAGAAAGGCGCGTGTAGTCTTGGCGTTTTCTGCGACGAAATAATCCAGTTGCGCCGTGATGTTGCGCACGCTTTCGGGGATGATATGCGCCAGTGGGTCGACTTCGCCATCGGTAACGCCGAGGGTATTGGGTATCAGGTAAAGAATGCCGGGCATGTGGATGCTCTAAAGTAAGGTATTGATACTGGGTGGAGTAATTTAGAAGACGCAATAAAAACGTGCGGGATAGGCAGTAAAATGCCTAATACTCCCCTTTATTTGATACTTGAGTGCCGAAAAATGGCAGGCCGGCGCGGCGCAACATGGTGCTTAAGGCGATCAGTGGCAAACCAGTTAGCGCGGTGGGATCGTCGCTTTCAATCTTCTCAAGAATGGCAATCCCGAGCCCTTCGTTTTTAGCGCTGCCGGCACAGTCGTAAGGCTGCTCTATTTGCAAATAAGCATCCAGTTCATGTTCCGGCAAGTCGCGGAAAGTGACGAAAGTTTGCACATTTTCGACCTGAATCCTCGGCCCCGGTGGGCTTTCTCGGCTATCCCATAAGCATAAGGCTGTATGAAATATCACCCGTCGCCCACGCATCTGCAGCAATTGACGCAGTGCATTGGCATGTGTACCCGGTTTGCCGATTTGTTCGCCATCGAGCGTTGCCACTTGATCCGAGCCGATGATCAGCGCATTTGACGTGATCGCGGCAACTGCCGCAGCCTTGCTTTGCGCTAAACGGACGGCAGTTGTTTGTGGCGCTTCACCGGCAAGCGCCGTTTCATTGATGTTGGGGACGGCGACATCGAATGGAATGCACAGGCGGCTGAGTAATTCTTTGCGATATTTTGAGCTTGAGCCAAGAATTAAGCGGGGCATTGGAGCGTTAATAACCATGACAGAAATTTATTTCGAGTGTGCTGGAGAAAAGAGCGCTAAGTCTTTGACGACTAAGCAAAAAGCCTGTTATTATCGCAG
>JAZKIX010000037.1:31919-32884 GCA_040384645.1 Pseudomonadota bacterium
GGTTTTCCGGGTCAAACTAAGCCTATGAATGCTTTTGTGATCGACGTATTTGAGTTCAGTCGGGTCAAAGAGCGCCGTGAAGGGTCTGTGGCTGTGGCTGAATTTAGCAGGCTTTCTGAAGATTGTGCCGACAATTCAGGCACTCTTCATTGGCTGTTGGAAGGCGGCACAAGCAAACTCGGTTATCCGCAGTTGACCTTGTCTGTCACAGGTGTGGTGCAGTTGATGTGCCAGCGTTGCTTGACTAGCTATGCTTTTAATGTGGCAGCGAAATCACTCTTGATTCTTGCCAAGAACGATGAAAGTGCCGACGAGATCGACGCTCTGATGGACGACGATACGATTGACGTGATCGTCGGCACTAAAGAATTTAATATCACCGATTTGATCGAGGACGAAGCGCTGTTGGCATTGCCGCTTTCTCCTAGGCACGAAGTTTGTCCCGATCCGGCAGTGCTGGATGCGTTCCAGAGCAAGAAAGAATCGCCGTTTTCGGCCCTTAAAGACATGAAACAATAGTCGGGCAGTAACGTAGTTTGTCGTTGTTAGTGTCAACAAGCAAAGCGCATCAGTAATTGTTTGCGATAAGGATTCTCGGCTGCCAAGTGTTTTTTGGCAATCGGATGTGCTAAAATTTTAGAACTTATGGTTTAGGAGTTATCATGGCTGTTCAACAGAATAAGAAGTCCCCTTCAAAACGCGGTATGCATCGTTCGCACGATTTCTTGGTTGCCCCGCAACTGGGTATCGAGCCAACCACTGGTGAAACGCATTTGCGTCACCATATCAGCCCAAATGGCTACTATCGTGGCCGTAAAGTATTGAAGACAAAGAACGACGAGTAATTTAGTTTTATTTACATTTTTGTACATGTTTCGTCAATTAGTAATGTATATAAATTAACGCCACAAATTCTAGCCGATTTTAATGAATTCGCGCAATAAATGTATACCTTTTGAACATGA
>JAZKIX010000037.1:32894-37083 GCA_040384645.1 Pseudomonadota bacterium
TATCGTGGCCGTAAAGTATTGAAGACAAAGAACGACGAGTAATTTAGTTTTATTGCAAATGCGGCGCGATCAGTCTGTGACTTCGGTTAATGACTTCGCGCCGTATTTTCGTCCGCTGCAACCGCCCGTCGCGTCATTTTGAATCAAGCCAAATCTGGTCCGTAAATGCGGTTGGAGCCAGGCACTGAATCGAAATAATGACAATCAAAATTTCCATAGACTGCATGGGTGGCGATCATGGCCCTTCCGTGACAATTCCCGCCGCTATTTCATACGTCAATCACGAGCCTGAAGTCGTGCTGATTCTGGTCGGTATTGAAAGCGTGATTCACGCAGAGCTAAAAAAACAGAACGTTGCTTCGCACCCGCGTATTTCAGTGCTTAATGCTTCGGAAGTTGTAACGATGGAAGACTCGCTTGAAGTTGCCTTGCGTCGCAAGAAGGACTCATCAATGCGTGTCGCTATCAATCTGGTAAAGCAAGGCGAAGCGCAGGCATGCGTTTCGGCAGGCAATACTGGAGCGTTGATGGCAATTTCTCGCTATGTATTAAAGACTATTCCGGGTGTGGATCGCCCCGCCATTTGCTCCATTCTTCCTAATCAAAAAGACCGGCCGACTTATATGTTAGACCTGGGTGCCAATGTCGATTGCGAACCGCAACATCTACATCAATTTGCGATTATGGCATCGGTGCTGGTTACAGCAATGGAGGGCAATCCTCGTCCTACCGTTGGCTTGCTCAATGTCGGTGAAGAAGATATCAAAGGTAATGATGTGGTCAAGCAAACAGCGGAACTCTTGCGGGCAGACCACGTAAAAGGGGTGCTTAATTTTTATGGGAATGTCGAAGGGAATGATATTTTCAAAGGCACGACGGACATCGTGGTATGTGACGGGTTTGTCGGCAATGTAACGTTAAAGGCATCCGAAGGATTGGCTCGATTATTCAAGACCGTGCTAGCCACTGAATTTAAGCGTAATCCTATCAATATGCTAGGTGCATTGATCGCTCGTGGCGCATTGAAAGCAGTTGCTCGCCGCTTGAATCCTTCGCGTTATAACGGCGCTAGTATGCTTGGCTTACGGGGTTTGGTATTCAAGAGCCATGGCGGCGCAGATGTCGATGGTTATGAGGCGGCGATCAAGCGCGCGTTTGATGCAGCTAAATACGATGTGCTTTCGCATATTTCTTCGACCATTGCAGAATTGATGCCTAAATCTGTCATTCACTTTATGCCTGACAATACGGTTACAACTACAGATTTCAGTGGGCAGAAAAGCGCATGACTATCTACAGTAAAATCATTGGAACCGGAAGTTTTTTGCCGCCGAATCGGGTAACAAATCTTGAGCTTACTGCACTATTGGCCGCAAAAGGAATAGAAACTTCTGATGAGTGGATCGTGTCGCGTAGCGGAATTTCAGCGCGCCATTATGTAGCACCGGAGGTTCAGTCAAGCGATCTTGCTGTGGAGGCGTCGAGACGCGCGCTTGAAATGGCCGGCGTGACGGGAAATCAAATTGATTTGATCATTGTAGCCACTTCAACGCCAGATTTTTTGGGTGGGTTTCCGAGTACAGCGTGCGTGGTGCAGCGTAAATTGGGGATTTCCAATGGCTGTGCAGCGGTTGATGTACAAGCGGTATGCAGCGGATTTGTGTATGCGGTATCAATTGCAGATAGCTTTATTAAGTCTAGTACGCATAAGAATATTTTAGTCATTGGCACTGAAGTATTTTCCAAAATACTAAACTTCGAAGACCGTACAACTTGTGTTTTGTTTGGCGATGGAGCCGGCGCAGTCGTCATGACGGCATCAAGCGAACCGGGTGTTCTTGCGACAAAATTGCACGCTGACGGTAGTTTTGCAGACATTTTATATCTCAACGGAACTCTCAACGGCGGTGCCGTCGACGGCGCGGCATTTTTGTATATGGACGGTCAGGCAGTATTTAAACTTGCCGTGTCTGTCCTTGAGAAAGTGGCATCGGAAGCACTTCTAATTGCAGGAATGCACGCTTCAGAAATCGACTGGCTCATACCGCATCAGGCCAATATTCGAATCATGCAAAGTACTGCAAAGAAACTTGGATTGCCTATGAAAAAAATGGTAGTCACCGTAGATCAACATGGCAATACATCGGCGGCATCAATTCCCCTGGCTTTAGATAAAGCAATGCGGGACGGTCGGATTAAGCCCGGCCAAAACATTATGATGGAAGGTGTGGGCGGCGGCTTTACCTGGGGTGCGGTTCTCGCACGAATGTAAAAATTTTCCGATATTTGGTATGACGATTAATTCAAAGAAGTTCGCATTGGTCTTTCCAGGCCAAGGTTCGCAAGCAGTAGGTATGCTAAATGGCTTTGCTGAAAACCAAGTCGTGCAAAATACTGTTGCAGAAGCATCGGAAGCTTTAAAATTTGACCTTGCAAAATTGATTTCTGAAGGGCCAAAAGAAGAGCTGGATTTAACCAGCAATACTCAGCCTGTGATGTTGACGGCAGCAGTTGCATGCTATCGCGCATGGATCTCGGCTGGGGGTAAAGTGCCGGCGGTTGTTGCTGGCCACAGTCTCGGCGAGTATTCGGCATTAGTCGCTGCGGGTGTAATCGCGTTTTCGGACGCCGTGCCATTGGTTCGGTTTCGTGCGCAGGCTATGCAGGAAGCTGTTCCAGTTGGTTTGGGGGGGATGGCAGCAATTTTAGGCTTGTCCGACGATGATGTTCGAGCGGTTTGTATTGAAGCAGCGTTGAGTGAAATTGTCGAGGCTGTTAATTTCAACGCGCCATCCCAAGTTGTCATCGCAGGGCATAAGGGTGCGGTGGAGCGTGCTTGCGAGTTGGCAAAAGCGAAAGGTGCCAAACGTGCTCTGACCTTGCCTGTGTCGGCGCCGTTTCACTCTTCACTGTTAAGACCTGCGTCAGATCGATTGCGCGAGTATATGGCAGGACTGGTGTTCTCTTTTGCGCAAATCCCAGTAATAAATAATGTGGACGTAACGATTGTAAATGAGCCTTCCGCAATTAAAGATGCTTTAGTACGACAAGCAGCAAATCCGGTCAGATGGGTTGAAACGATTCATAAGATCGCCGGGCTTGAAGCACATTGCGTCCTAGAGTGCGGCCCCGGTAAAGTGCTTGCGGGTTTGGTAAAACGGATTAATCCTGCGTTGTTTGGTGAGGCCTTTTACGATCAGCCGTCCTTGGATAAAGCCATTAAGTTGATGGATTAAATGTGCGGTATTTGATTGTTCGCATGGATATGCGGGTCGCACATACGTATTTTCGAAAATCGTATAAGTTAGGATGCACATGGATTTGACGGGACAAATTGCGTTGGTATCGGGCGCTTCTCGCGGGATCGGTAAGGCAATAGCCGAAGAACTCGCGAAACAGGGCGCATGGGTTGTTGGGACAGCAACTTCGGACGCAGGAGCCGCCGCTATTTCCGAATATTTGGCACAAATAAGACCAGAATGTGGCGTTGGCTTGGTGTTAAATGTCAACGACGTCGAGCGCTGTAATGCTGTGGTTGAACAAGTCCAAAAAACATATGGTGGTTTATCGATCTTGGTGAACAATGCTGGCATCACAGCCGACCAATTAGCGATGCGAATGAAGGATGAAGACTGGGATTCAGTCATTTCAACAAATTTAAGCGCCGTAGCTCGCTTATCTCGCTCCGTTTTGCGCGGCATGTTGAAGGCTAAACACGGCCGAATAATTAACATCACATCTGTAGTCGGATCATCTGGAAATGCCGGTCAAATGAATTACGCTGCGGCAAAAGCTGGTGTGGCTGGAATGAGTCGCGCGCTTGCGCAGGAAATCGGCAGTAGGAACATTACTGTAAATTGCGTTGCGCCTGGTTTTATTGATACCGATATGACAAAAGCCTTATCTGCGCAACAAACAGCGTCTTTGATGCAGCAAATTCCTTTGGGGCGCTTTGGTTCTCCAGCCGATATTGCAAGTGCAGTTGCGTTCCTCGCTTCTCCACAAGCAGCATATATCACTGGAACGACGTTACATGTCAACGGCGGGATGTACATGATCTGATGAGTTAAAGGTTTTTTGCATATCGTTTTGATGTAATTAGAATCAGTAGCCAAAAAAGGTTTTTCGCCGCGCAAACCTGATAAAATGCGCGCACTTTCTGTAACACTCTCATTGGAGCAAATATGTC
>JAZKIX010000038.1:0-2894 GCA_040384645.1 Pseudomonadota bacterium
CACCTTACCAACCCTGACCCGCGATGCCGCGGCAGAAATGATCCAGGCCGCCGGCAAGCAGCAGTTGCTCGATTTTGTGCAAAATGTCATCCCCAAACACGTTACTTGCATCTACATCAGGCAATCGGCCCCCTTGGGTTTAGGACATGCGGTGTTGTGCGCACGGCCAGTGATCGGCGACGAACCTTTTGCCGTCATGCTGGCTGACGACTTCATGGATGTAGCCGAGGGCCAGCGCCCGGTGCTGGCGCAGATGGTCGACATCTATGCACGGCAGGGCGCCAATATCCTGGCGGTGCAAGACATACCGCGTGCCGACACCAAGCAATACGGCATTGTCAGCGTCACGCCCTACCAGACCGATCTGGAAGAGGTCGATAGCATCGTTGAAAAACCGACACCCGAAACTGCGCCATCGACTCTTGCAGTGGTCGGTCGCTATATTTTGAACAGCACGATTTTCGATTACCTCGCTAACTTGGGTAAAGGCGCCGGCGGTGAAATCCAACTCACCGACGGTATTGCGGCGTTAATGGCAGCCGAACGCGTCTTGGCTTACCGGTATGCCGGCCAGCGCTACGATTGCGGCTCTAAATTGGGTTATCTCAAGGCAACGCTGGCGATGGGTTTGAAGCATCCTGAAACCGGCGCCGCTTTTGCAGAATATCTGCGCCAATTTCAGGTAGAACAATAAAGTTTCCTCAAAGGTGGGATCAGATGGCGATACGAGAAATTCTTAAAATGGGCGACCCAAGGCTATTGCAACAAGCCGCACCGGTCAGCCAATTCGGCACCCTCGAAATGAACGCCCTGATCCAGGACATGTTCGACACCATGCACGCCGCCAATGGCGCAGGCCTGGCCGCACCGCAAATCGGCGTCAACCTGCAATTGGTGATCTTTGGCTTCAAGCAAAGCGTCCGCTATCCCGACGCGCCGCCAGTGCCGGAAACGGTGTTGATCAATCCGGTATTGACGCCGCGATCCGATGCAACCGAAGACGGCTGGGAAGGGTGCCTGTCCGTGCCAGGTTTACGCGGTGTGGTGCCACGCTGGACCGCCTTGCATTACGAAGGGGTAGACCAGTTTGGGCACGCCATCAGCCGCGATGTCGACGGCTTTCACGCCCGCGTGGTGCAGCATGAATGCGACCATTTGAACGGGATTTTGTACCCGATGCGGATCAAGGATTTTTCCCAATTCGGCTATGTGGACGTGTTGTTCCCTGAGCTGGCAACCGACGAAGACGATTGACGGGCGTTTTTAAAGGCATTTAGGCCTGAAAAATACTGAGGGGTGTATTTTTAAAGGCCCAATGAATCCGTGCGGGAGATGCGTTAAGTTGGCTTATACCCCCCTAAATTTGCTTAATTCAGGGTTGCAATCACCGGCGCATGATCCGAGGGCTGTTCCCATTTGCGTGGCACGCGGTCGATCACGCAAGCGCTGCAGCGGGACGCCAGCGAATCCGACAGCAAGACGTGATCGATCCGCAAGCCCTTGTTCAGGCGGAAACCGAGCTGGCGATAATCCCACCAGCTAAAGGATTTTTCAGGCTGATCGAATAGGCGGAACGCGTCTTTCAAGCCGAGGCCAAGCAAGCCTTCAAAAGCGCTGCGCTCTGGCGGCGACACCAATACCTGCCCTTCCCACGCCACTGGATCATGCACGTCGCGGTCGTCCGGCGCGATATTGTAGTCGCCTAGCACTGCCAGATTGGGGTACGCCTGATGTTCCGCAGCGATCCATTGCGTAAGTGCAGCAAGCCAGCGCAGCTTGTACTGATACTTGTCGGAATCAACTGCCTGGCCGTTGGGCACGTAGGCGCAAATGATACGGATGCCGTCGATGGTGACGGCCAGCAAGCGCTGCTGTTCGTCTTCGAAATGCGGGTTGTTTTTAATCACGTCGGTGATCGGCAATTTCGACAGGATGGCGACCCCGTTGTAGGTCTTTTGTCCCGAGTACACAACGTGGTACCCGGCGGCAATAATTTCCGCTTCCGGGAATTTATCGTCGGTCAACTTGGTTTCTTGCAGGCACACTACATCGACTGGGTTGTCGGTCAGCCATTGCAATAAATGCGGTAGCCGGACTTTGAGTGAATTGACGTTCCAGGTAACTAGACGCATAGCGAAAATTTGAGGTTGAAGTAGATCGATTGATTGTCGAATTATTGCCAGATGGCAGGAAAATTTTTTTAAAAATTACCTGCCATCCCAGCGCGTTATTTACCGGCGCGATTGATCAGGAAAGTGGTCAGCATCGGTACCGGCCGACCAGTAGCGCCTTTGGCCGACCCCGATTTCCATGCGGTGCCGGCGATATCGAGATGGGCCCAGGTGTATTTCTTGGTAAACCGCTCCAGAAAGCAAGCGGCGACGGTGCTGCCGGCGCCCGGCGTGCCGATATTGGGGATGTCGGCAAAGCTCGATTTCAAGTGTTCTTGATAAGCATCGTCGACCGGCATACGCCATGCAGTGTCGCCGGCGGACTTGCCGGCTTGCAGCAAGTCGGTAGCGAGCTGGTTGTGCGCCTCGTCATCACGGGTGAATAGGCCTGAATGGTGGTTGCCCAGCGCAATGATGCAGGCGCCAGTCAGGGTCGCGATATCGATCACGGCGGCCGGCTTGAAGCGTTCTACATAGGTCAGCGCGTCGCACAGGATCAGGCGGCCTTCGGCATCGGTATTCAAGACTTCGATGGTCAAGCCGGACATCGAGGTCACGATGTCGCCGGGTTTGGTGGCGCTGCCGGATGGCATGTTTTCGCAGGTGGCTATGACGCCGATGACATTGAGTTTCAGATTCAATTCGCCAATGGCTTGCATCGTGCCCAGTACTGACGCAGCGCCGCACATATCGTATTTCATCTCATCCATACCAGCACCGGGT
>JAZKIX010000039.1:0-5756 GCA_040384645.1 Pseudomonadota bacterium
TTCAATTAACAATTCTTCAACGCCGCGCTTGGCGACCGTCAAGGCCTCTTGTACTGCGTCGGAGAGAGGCAGTTGCACGGGTTTGTTGCCAGAAGAAACATCCATATCGCGAATTTAATTTGTAAGATTTGTAAGAAACGGGAGTAAGAAAAGCTGAAGTCGGTACAATGCTTTTTTTATTTTATTTTCAGCTACTTTTGTCATTGCCGTGTATCAACGCATCACAGCACTAAGAAAGAGAAACTGAGCAAACGGCAGATTTTAACTTATTGCATGTTCACATTAAATAAATTACTGAGCGCAAGCTCCAGCAGTAAAAGACTTCTACTCGGCTCATCTCGCAAAACACGCGTTGTTTCTGGCTCCGCACTCTTGCTGGCAATATGTGCTTTCGGCGCAGCAGGCGTTGCACCGATGGCACCCGATGCAGATAATTTACCGATCAAATCCATCACGCAGGAATTGGCTCTGCCACAACTGGCCGACCAAATTGCCGCGCTCGAAAACAGTCCGCAAAACTATATCAGCGAAGAGCGCGTGCGTTCCGGCGATACGCTGGCAACTTTGCTGGATCGTTTGGGCGTGGATGACAATGAAGCGGCAAACTTCATCAAGTCTGATCCAATTGCGCGCAGCGTGATGCAACTGAAAGCGGGCAAGCGCGTACAAGCGCAAACCAGCGAAGACGGCGAATTGAATTGGCTGAGCAGCACGATTTCCAGCGGCCGCAATGAAGCCGTGCGCAACATCGTGATCACGCGCGAAGACGGCAAGCTCAAAGCCGTCGAAGCGCCAGTCGCGATGGAGCGCCGCATCGAGATGCGCTCAGGGACTATCAAATCATCCTTGTTTGCAGCAACCGATGCTGCACAAATCCCTGACAACATCGCGTCGCAAATCGTCGATATGTTTTCTACCGATATCGACTTCGGTTCCGACCTGCGTCGTGGCGACCGCTTCAACGTGGTCTATGAAACCTTTTGGCAAAACGGTGAGTACGTACACGCCGGTCGTGTGCTGGCCGGCGAGTTCATGAATGGCCCGGCGACTTATCAATCGGTCTGGTTTGAAGATCCAAGTAGCGCACAAAGCGGCGGCTATTATGGCTTCGATGGCAAATCATTGAAGAAGGCCTTCCTCAAATCGCCACTGGAATTTACGCGTATTTCATCCGGCTTCTCGCTGCGCAAACATCCGATTTCCGGCTTGTGGAAAGCACATAAAGGCGTGGACTTCGCGGCGGCAACCGGCACACCGATTCGTGCTGCCGGCGATGGCACTATCGATTTCGCTGGCACACAAGGCGGCTACGGCAATGTAGTTGTGATCAAGCATTGGTCAAACTATTCGACGGCGTATGCGCACATGAGCCGCTTCGCCACCAATCTGCGCAAAGGTGCGAAAGTCAGCCAGGGCCAGGTAATTGGCTATGTCGGCACCACAGGTTGGTCGACCGGGCCGCATTTGCACTACGAGTTCCGCGTGAATAATGAAGCACGCAATCCCATGACCGTTGATATTCCAAATGCACAGCCTTTGGCTGCTGCGCAGATGCAACGCTTCCGTGCGGTTGCCGGCGATATGTCGCATCGCTTTGCGCTGTTGACCCCGGAAAACAATAATGTCCGTCTGGCGGCTAAATAAACGATATGAGTTTAAAAACACGCATCTGATTCAACAAGCTCACAGTAAAAACCGTTCGTTCAGCGCAGAGTGACTTAAAATCACTTAACACTGACGAACGGTTTTTTTATGTCCACTCCACAGAATTCTCTTTTTATCGGATTGATGTCCGGCACCAGCCTCGACGGCGTCGACGGCATCCTGACTTCCTTTTCAAACGATGGCACGCCACAACAAACTTTGGGGTCAGCCTACGTTGAATTTCCGGATGCCTTGCGCGCCGAATTGATGGCGCTGCAAACTTCCGGCCACGACGAAATCCATCGTGAAGCGCTCGCGGCCCATCAATTGGCTGAATACTATGCGGAATGCGTAGGGACTTTGCTGCGGGAAGCACAAGTCGCGACCAACGATGTCATCGCGATAGGCGTGCATGGCCAAACCATACGCCACCGACCAGAAGCAGGCTATACACGCCAAACGAACAATCCTGCACTGCTGGCCGAATGGACAGGCATAGACGTCGTCGCAGATTTTCGCAGTCGCGATATTGCGGCAGGCGGCCAGGGCGCACCATTGGTTCCGGCATTTCATCGCGCATTATTTAGCGGAAGCGATGAAAATCGCGTGGTCGTGAATATCGGCGGCATCTGCAATATCAGCGTACTGCCGCAACAGGCCGATGCGCCTGTAATTGGTTTTGATACCGGCCCTGGCAATGTCTTGATGGATGCATGGATCGCGCAACACAACGGCCTTGCCTATGACGCGAATGGCGACTGGGCAAAAACCGGTAAGGTAAATCCTGAATTATTGAAGGAATTGCGCAACGAAGGATTCTTCAACGCGCCGCCACCGAAAAGTACAGGCCGCGATTTATTTCATCCGGCATGGCTGGCGCAGAAATTATCGAATTTTCCCGGCATCCCTAGTGCGGATGTACAAGCGACACTGGCCGTTTTCACTGCCACCACTTTGAGCGATGCGATCAGACTGCACGCGCCGCAAACCCAGGCCGTTTACGTCTGCGGCGGCGGCGCCTACAACAGCTATCTGACGCTCATCCACTATGCATTGAAGCTGCATAATCCGACGATACGTGTGGAGTCAACGGAAGCTTTGGGCGTCGCGCCGAATCAGGTCGAGGCCTTGGCTTTTGCATGGTTGGCACAGCGGTTTTATATGCGGGAACCAGGCAATCTGCCGTCGGTAACCGGCGCGCGCGGCTTGCGAATTTTAGGGGCGCTATATCCGGCCTGATGCTGGTTTGAATCTGCATTCGATTCAGATTCAAACCACAAAATTCAAACATGAGTTTCGAAAATTAATTCAGACATAAAAAAAGCGCAGATTAATCTGCGCTTTTTTACTTCAAGCAAAACGTTTAAACCATATCAGGCCGAGAAAGATGAACCGCAACCGCAAGTCGTCGTTGCATTCGGATTCTTGATGACGAATTGCGCGCCTTCCAGGTCATCCTTGTAATCGATTTCTGCGCCGACCAGATACTGGTAGCTCATCGAATCGATCAACAACTGCACGCCGTTCTTGGTCATTGTGGTGTCGTCTTCGTTGACGATTTCATCAAACGTGAAACCATACTGGAAGCCCGAGCAACCGCCGCCCTGCACGAAGACGCGTAGTTTCAAATCCGGATTACCTTCATCTTCGATCAGTTCGGCAACCTTGGCTGCAGCACTGTCGCTGAAGAGGATAGGGGATGGCATTTCGGCAATTGCATTCATTTCAGACTCCTGCGGGAAAACGGTACTTCACATTATAACCCTGCGCCAGACTTTAGGTATTATTGGCGGCAAGTATGGGTATGGCAAGCTTCAAAAGCGGCGTGTCTATCGTATCGTGGGTCAATTTCCCCGACACTACGGCACCACCATGCATTTCCAGGGCTTTGTAGTGCACATCACCAGTTATGCGGGCTTTCGGCTGCAATTCAAGTAATTCTGACGAAAATACCGGGCCGATAATGGTGCCATTGACGAGCAAATGTGCCACGCGTACTTCGCCTTCTACTCTGGCATGCTCGGAAATCACCAGCATGCTGGTTTCATCCTCATCGGCAATCACATCGCCTTTCACGCAACCATCAATGCGCAATCCGCCCTTGAAATGCACATTCCCTGCGATATTCGTCGCAGCGCCAATCAGGCTATCAATCGTACTTTTAGTTTTACGGCTAAACATGATGACGCTCCTTACAAATTTGCAGACTGTTGCGCACGCATCGCGCCTCTTTCAAGAACCTTGATCTGTACCGATTTCACTGTCGCGCCTTCCGGCAGGGCAAGCACCCCTTCGACGCGCTGATAATGCTTGAACGAAAGCTTGAATTTATCGGTGGCATCCGATTTTGGGAAGGTCATCATAGCACTTTTACCCTCCTGCACTAGCGTCAGAATAAGCTGATAATTCCCTGTGAAATCTGGTGTTAATTTGCCACCTTGCATTAACAACAACCTGTAGCGCAACTGCCCCGGCTCAGTCATTTCCACCTTGAAACGACGGATTGTGAGTCCTTCTGCACCAGTATTGGTTGGCAGCAGACTCTCAAAGAAAGATAGATCGTCCTTGAGCTTGCTGTTTTCCGATTCCAAGGTCTTGATTTGACGGTTCAACTGCGTTTGCAAAGAACGCTCTATATTCAACTGACTTTCCGCCGCATTAACCGTGGTTTGAAAACGATCACGCTCGGCGCTGATTTCTCGCACCTGTTCTTGCACTGCGATTAACTGTTCCGCAGTCGCGCCCGGTTTAAAACCGGTAAAACTGCGACCTAAATCGTAAGTCCACATCGCGATAGCACCGCTCAAACCCAGTACGACGGCAATCAGCAGCACGCGCAAAGGCCACGGTAGATGATTCTTGATCGTCATCCGCGCAGGCGAGACCGACCAACGCTGCCACCAAAGCTTGCGCCGCAGGGATTTGAAAACCGGTTTTGGCTTGTTGGCCATGACGTCAGTTACTTATCATCACGGCAGAATAGGTACATGCATCAGGCCAGTGGTCTCATCCAGACCAAACATCAGGTTCATGCACTGCACGGCTTGGCCCGATGCGCCTTTGACCAGATTATCCTGCACTACCAGCACGATGACGGTATCGCCATCATTTGGACGATGCAGCGCAATGCGCAACATATTCGACGCGCGCGTGGAGCGGGTTTCCGGATGCGAACCAAACGGCATCACATCGACGAACGGCTCATCTTTGTATGCATTTTCAAACAAGGCCTGTAGCGCAGCGTTATCAATCTCTTTGGTCAAACGCGCGTATATCGTCGAGTGCATGCCACGTATCATCGGCACCAGATGCGGCGTAAATATCAAACCCACTTTATCTTTGGTCAGTTTGGCCAAACGCTCCAATGTTTCCGGCGAATGACGATGACCGGATACGCCATATGCCTTGAAGTTATCGCTTGCTTCGGAAAACAGCATGGCGACTTCTGCCTTGCGCCCTGCGCCTGACACACCCGATTTGCAATCGGCAATCAAATGCGATGCATCGATCACGCCGGCGCTCAACAAAGGCGCCAAACCGAGTTGCATGGTAGTTGGATAGCAGCCAGGATTGCCAACTATGCGTGCCTTGCGGATCGCATCGCGATTCAATTCCACCAGTCCATATGCCGCCTCTTTCAATAGCTCGGGGCAGGTGTGCGGAATTTTGTACCACTTCTCAAACGAGGCAATATCCTGCAAACGGAAGTCGGCAGCCAGATCGATAACCTTGACGCCAGCTTCCAGCAGCTCGGGCGCTTGCGCCATTGCCACACCGTGCGGGGTGGCAAAAAAGACGACATCGCACTCGGTTAATTTAGCCTTGTCCGGCGATGAGAACGCCAGATTCACACGCCCACGCAACGACGGGAACATATCGGCAACCGGCAAACCATCTTCTTTGCGTGAAGTAATTGCAGTCAATTGGACTTCAGGATGTGTCGCCAAAATACGTAACAACTCAACACCCGTATAACCCGTACCCCCGACAATACCAACCTTGATCATTATTCTTCCTGGCAAAAATTACTTCGTTTTATTTTAACAGGCGATGCCGCCTCGTTGCTTGGCCCACGTCGGGAAAAGATGTAACACCGGGCCCAATAACGGACC
>JAZKIX010000040.1:0-6762 GCA_040384645.1 Pseudomonadota bacterium
CTCGATGGCGTGGCGCAAGTCACCGTCAATGGACAGAAACGGTTTGCGATCCGTATCCGCGCCAAATCCGACCTGATGAATGCACGCAATATCACGCTCGATGAACTGGCCACTGCGGTCAGGCAAGCCAATGCCAATTCGCCGCTGGGCGTGCTGGACGGCCCGACCCAGACGCTGACGATTCAAGCCAATGCGCAATTGATGAAGTCGGAAGAATTTGCCAATTTGATTGTCGCCACCAAAAACGGCGAAGTGGTACGGCTCAAAGATGTTGCCACGGTCGAGGATAGCTTCCAGTCGGTCAGGACCGCCGGCAGTTATAACGGCGAGCGCGCCATTGTGTTGCAAGTGCAACGCCAACCCAATGCCAACACGGTGCAAGTGGTCGATGCCGTCAAAAAGTTATTGCCCCGTTTTCAGGCGCAATTGCCCAGTTCGATCAAGATTTCTGTCACCAGCGACCGCTCGATCTCGATTCGCGATGCGCTGCATGACGTGAATCTGACGCTGGCATTGACGGTGCTGTTGGTGGTGTTGGTGATTTTCTTGTTTCTGCGCCGGGCAGCCGCCACTTTCATTCCCGCCATCACGATGCCGATTTCCCTGATCGGCGCCTTGTCCTTGTTATACGCATTGGGTTACAGCCTCGACAACGTCTCGCTGCTCGGCATCACGCTGGCGGTTGGCTTAGTGGTGGATGACGCAATTGTGGTGCTGGAAAATATCGTGCGCTACATCGAGCTGGGCGAAAAACCCATGCAAGCGGCCTTGAAGGGCGCCAAGGAAATGAGTTTCACCATTCTTTCGATCTCGGTGTCATTGGTGGCGGTGTTCATCCCGATTTTTTTCATGCCAGGAGTGATTGGCCTGTTATTTCATGAATTCGCGGTGGTGGTATCGCTCTCGATCCTGGTTTCGGCGGTGGTCTCGCTGACCTTGGTGCCGATGTTGGCCAGCCGCATGTTGCCGGCGCATACCCCAGGCCAGGAATCCCATGAAAACTGGTTTGGCCGCGTGTTTGAAGCCGGTTTCACCCGCCTGCGTAATGGCTATGTCAAGACGCTCGATATCGGTCTGGCGCACCGCTTTGTGGTGTTGATCATTGCGCTGATTACCTTTGTGATGACGGCGGTGCTGTATATCACGATCCCCAAAGGATTTTTCCCGGAAGAAGATCTGGGTCAGATCCAGGTCACCACCGAAGCATCGGAAGATATTTCATCAACCGCCATGCTGGCGCTGCAAGACAAAGTCGCCGCCATCATCAAGGCCGATCCGAATGTGCAAGATGTCACATCCTTCATCGGCTTTGGCACGCTCAATACCGGCCGCATGTTCATGGTGCTCAAACCGCGCGATCAGCGCGCGGCCATGCCGGCCGTACTGGATTCCTTGCGTCGCGCTACTCGTTCGGTACCCGGTGTGGCAGTATATTTACGCCCGGTGCAAAACCTGCAACTGGGTGGTCGTCCCAGTAAAAGTCGTTACCAATACACCTTGCAAAGCGTCAGCCCCGATGCCTTGAATGAATGGGCGAATAAATTCATGGAGCGCATGCGGGGCGATCCTGTTTTTCAAGATGTCACCAGCGATTCGCAAAATCGGGGTTTGCAAGTGAGCCTGAACGTGGACCGCGATAAAGCCAATGCGCTCGGGGTGCAGATGTCCGATGTCCGCACTGCCTTGTACGCCGGCTTTGGCGAGCGCCAGGTATCGACCATCTATTCCTCCAGCGCCAGTTATTCAGTGATTCTGGAAGCGGCGACCGCTGACCGCCAGTTCGACGATGCCTTGTCCAAGATCAGCGTGCGCAGCAAAACTGGCGCGCTGGTGCAATTGTCCAGCGTGGCTACCATCGAGCGTACCGTCGGTCCCACTGCGGTCAATCATCAGGGACAGTTGCAGGCAATTACCTTGTCATTCAATCTGGCGCCGGATATTCCGCTGGGCGATGCCACTAAAAAGATCGACCAGATCGGACTCGACATGAAATTGCCAGCATCGATCATTACCAAGTACGGCGGCGACGCAGCGGTATTCCAGGATTCGCAATCAAGCCAGATCATCCTGATCGTGGTGGCATTGCTGGTGATTTATGTTTTGCTAGGCGTGTTGTACGAAAGTTATATCCATCCGCTGACCATTTTGGCCGGCCTGCCCTCTGCAGCGGTCGGGGCGTTATTGACCTTGCGCTTGTTTGGCATGGACTTGACCATCATCGCCACCATCGGGATTTTGCTGCTGATCGGGATCGTCAAGAAAAACGCCATCATGATGATTGACTTCGCCCTGCATGCGCAGCGCAACGAAGGCATGAGCCCGGCGCAGGCAATCCGCGAAGCCTGTATCTTGCGTTTCCGCCCGATCATGATGACTACGCTGGCGGCGTTGATGGGGGCGCTGCCGATTGCGCTGGGGCTGGGTGCCGGTGCTGAGTTGCGCCAGCCGCTAGGCTTGGCCGTGGTCGGCGGCTTGCTGTTTTCGCAGGTGATCACGCTTTACATCACACCGGTAATTTATCTATTCCTGGATAAATACAGCGGCAGCGGGCCGATGACGGATGCGCAATTGGCAGCACAGGATAAAGACTTGTCTGAGGCGCGACCGGCATGATCAAGCAGTGCGGCGAGCCACGGGTGGCGGCTAGTCGCACTGGGATCGTCTGCGACCAGCCGTGTTTGCAAACCTTGTAATATGTAAATAGGAGGGGTATATGCCAATTTACCCCATTATCCGCACGGATTTGTTGCCTTAAATAAAATACTGTGCCCAGTATATTTCCTCTTCAGCAGCATGAAAAGGAAAGCATTTGCTGCATGCAAGCGTCAAGCACCGCACCGCTTTCCATCGATTCAATGATTATTCTGTGAATCGGCCAAAGTCGCCGCCGCCAGTAACTGCGCCGCAATCGCACGCGCCTGATGCGATGTCAGCTCACGGCATTGGTCCGCCGTCCACAACCTGACCACGGCCGGTGCATCCTTTGGCTCACTATTACTCCCGGCAAAACGGCTCATGCGCAAGGCGCCGCGATTGCGCACATCGATGGTTTCACCAAAGCGCGTAATCAGTTGTCTGGGTAGCTCGCCCAAATCGGCGACCAAACGCAGTGCGTGGGTTGCCAGGGCATTGGATGCTTGATTTTGTGTAAGGTGTTTCATCGTTAACCTCGCCTTAATTTAACTGTATGAACGTACAGTATATGTAAAAATTGCATGGTGTAAAGAGAAATATTGATGCGCAATTGGAAGTTACAATCACCGTCAACCGATTGAATCACCTTTGAAATGGGACAGTGCCTTATGACGCTCAATAGTTTTCACGCTCGTTCCACTGATCGCATTGTCTTGCTGATGCTTGTTTTTTCTGCGACGTTGCTGGCGGGCTGCGCCACTGCTACAGGTTCGCGCCTTATCCCGCCACCAACCTATGCCAGCGGATACTTTGACCGGCTACCGTGTGTTGACCGCATCGGTCGCTGCTTCGACGCCACCATCGGCGGCAAACCTGTCTCGGTCATCGCACAAAAATCACAGTTCCTTGCGCTAAAAGCTGAACTCGCGACCCTAAACGACCATGTACGCGAGGTGTACTGGAGCGTCGATCACACGGTGGATGGCGAGGTCGCTCTCGACGTGGTGACGCAAGCCAATACGATGGGCGCCGAGCATGTGGGCGCAGCACAGGATGAACCAGACGTCACTGTCTATCCCTTGGACGGTCAAGACTTGGATAGCAAGCCAGAATTGGTCGCCCGTAACGATGTGCTGGTGGGAGGGCAGCCAGTGGTTACACAGCAGGAAACGCTCACTGAGAATTATTTGCCGCCAGGACGATACGTTTTTGCAATAAAACATATCGGGCAAAAAAACTGGGACCGTAAATGGGTTTTCGTCACCGTTAAATAGGCGTTCGTGACGCTGGCGCCAGAGGCGGCGTTATGGATGTCGCTCGCTGGCGACGGTTGAAAGACGTGGGTACACGAGATCAAGCATTGCCTGGTTCTGATACGTATACCGTAGCGTGCGCGCCTGGGCGCAAAATTGCAGCGGTGCCGGCGCCTGCCAGTAAATCCCGCCCACCGCTTGAACTGGTTGCGAGCAATGGGGGCGGCGCTTTGAAACGCAGTTTGGCTCCACCGGGCAGGGTTGCTGGAATGGCCCAAGAATCGGTCGCATCGCTGGCAAGCAGGCAAACGATTGCAGTCGCCGACAACACGTAACACAGCAGCACAACAGTGTAAAAAATGGCCCGCAAGGACGGCGATTGGCGTGTGATTCCCTGTTTCATTCTTGCACCTGTTCTACCTGCGTTACTGCCCACCACGGGCCGCCGGAATTGGCCTGTGTATTGAGCAGCGCAGACCAGTACCACGACGATGCTTCGGTCCATTGCGCGCCGTGTGCGTTGAAGATCCGTTCGCATACCTTCAAGGTTTTACCATGCCGCGTGGCCTTGAAACAGCGCCAATGCTGGCCGCGTTGATCGAGCCGCACATGGGCGGTAGCAACCTCATAACCCATGCCACGAAAGCAATCCGATGCTGGATGCAGCATGCGTGTTGGCTGATCCATCACGCGCACAATCCATTCTTGACGCCCATCGGTAAAACGCCCGATATGACCGGGAAATTGGCGGGCGAAGCGCTGTTCCAACGCCGACAAAGGCAACTGGATTCGTGTCCCATTGTGTGGTAACCATTGCGCCTCGGCCCATTCCGGCGCTGCCTGATTTTTTTCAGCTACGGCGGCGGCACGGGGATGCAACCACGGCACGACCAATGGCCAGAGCGCACATAGCAGGAGCAATGCCGCGAACAGGGCAGTGCCAATATTAGCGCGGCGCATGGCTTCTCCATGAAGTGATGTGAAACAGTAGCCAGAACAACAGGCCGAACACTAATAATCCGATGCCTTCATGCGTCCAGTCCGGCAGGGCGGCGATACCGGCTTCCTTAAAAAATAGCAGCGCGTTGCGTAGCGTATTGCCTGCCAACACCAAGACTGCCGCTGCTATCAAATTGAGTCCGGTACGCAGCCATGAGGCGCGATACAGGTACGACATCAGCGCCGCGGCGTAGATGCCGATCCACAGCATGGCGATGCCGGCACAGGGTGCATCGACCAGGATGGTTTTGCCATTCCAGATCAGGGCAGCGCCTTCCGGGGTGACTTGCCAGCCGGCCAAGCTGATCATTGCGCTGGCGCCTTGCGCACATACCCAGCGCAGGGGATAACCCAGGTAAAAATTGAGTGAAGCCGTGAGCGGCAAGGCTAGCAGCGCCAGCACTGCCAGCGCGGCACGACTGCCGGCATGATCAGGCTGCGGCAAGCTACCAGCCAGCAGCACCGTGACTGCTAACACGGCGACCGCCGCAGCAATGATCGGCGACAAGTAATGCATGCCAAGCGTTGCAACGAATGAAAGTAGACCGGCCGTCAGCAAGACCGGCGCAGCGGCAACGGAAGAAAGTTGGCGGCGCTCGGCCAGCACCAGCGCGATGATGGTGAGCAGCGCCAGCACGCCCCTTGGCTCGTCCGAGCCATCGACCGTGCGGCGCGCCATCCAGACCCAGTGCGGCCACAGCGCGCCCAGTTGCATAAGCACAAGCCAACCCGGATGGCGCCAATGACGCAGTGCGCTGGAATTGACCGTAGCCATAGAGGGATTCATATTGAACTCAGGCGATTATTTAGGCGATCAGGTAGAGCTGGGATCAAGCGAGCGCGCTGCCTGTTTTTTCCTGCGACGCAGCCATGCCGCCAAGCCGCCTGCCACTGCGATCATGGCGTAGAACTCCGGCTCCGGCGTACTAGGCACTTCACCCCCCAGTGCCAGATTGCTGACGCCTTGCGGCATGGCCTGCGGTTGGTCGACACGCTCGCTACCCTGCAAATTGCGCACCACCTGGTCGATGGCGACGAAAGAGGTGTAATCGGTCAGCAAATTGTATTTCAGGCCCAGTTCGGTCACCGCTTTAATTACATCGTCTTTGGCGCCACCATCGAGCTTGGTCGTGTCAGCCAGCATCGCAATCTTGCTGCGCGCCCATAGGTAACGCAGGGCAACCGTATCGCTACTGACGTTGTCGGCGCTGATACTGACGCTACGGCTGGCCGGGCCGTTGCCCGCATATCCTTCCACCGTAATGCTGCCAGTCGGTACGCCGCGCCATTTGCCCATCAATACAATCGGCTTGGATGCGAACAAATCGGGCAAGACGCTGGGCTGCAAATCGTAGGCATCCAAACCGTCGATTTTCAACTGCAAATGGGTCCACACCGGACTGTCGATGTAACGGCGAAAACGTTCCGCTTCTTTGGCGGCCTGGCTGGAATCGGTCAGGATAAAAGCTTCGCCTTGACCTGCATGGGCCAAGCCTTCCATCAAGAGCCGGTTGACCGAAGTACCGATGCCGAAAGAGAATACATTGGCATTATTCAAATTGTTGCGAACCAGATCAAAGGCTTCTTTCTCGACCGTCACGTAGCCGTCGGTGATGACGACAAAACTACGGGCGCGGGTATCGTCGCGCGGCAATGCCAGTGCGCGTTTCATCGCAGGTAATAGTTCGGTACTGCCGCCGCCGCTCTGGCGATTGATGACGCCGATGGCTTTGTCGATATTTTCTGGCGTGGCTGGCATCGAGGTCGGCGCCAGTACCGAATTATCGCCAGAGAACAACATCACATTGAAGCTATCGCTCGGCTTTAGGTTGCCGACCAGTTTTCGCAACAATGTCTTGGATGTTTCGAGCGGGTA
>JAZKIX010000041.1:0-20903 GCA_040384645.1 Pseudomonadota bacterium
CAGCGGCGCGGCAGTACGCTCAAATTATTGGCGGAATCGTTCCTCGCCCTCAGCGTGGTATTTGGCACGCTGGCGATCCCGTTTGCCTTTGACAATGGACGCTAGACTTCAGCCGCATGGGCGCTGGAAGGTGCGGGCATCGTCTGGGTCGGCTTGCGCCAGCGCCAGACCCTGGTCTGGGTCTTTGGCTTGCTGGTGCAGGCGGGTGCATGGATTTCATTTATTGGCGCCGCCGCCGGGCTCGATTCGCAGGTTGCCGGGCAATCGAATCTGTGGCTCGGCTTCTTGATTCTGGCTGGCACTGCCTTCCTGATGGCGACCAATTTCCGCGGGCATGCTGCTGCGCCGGCTGAGTCGGGTCCGTTTGGCGGGCGCCGCAGTTTCAATCCGATAGCGGTGCTGTTCCTGGCACTGGCGACGATCTGGTTCCTGGCCGGTGCCTGGGCTGAAATTTTCTTGCGTACCAGCGGCGCCCAGCAAGCTACCTTCATGGTGGCGAGCGCCTTGCTGACGGCCATCGGCCTTGGTTTTATCGCGCGCCGCATGCAGTGGCAAATCGCGCGGTATTTTGCGGTGGTGGTGCAGGTGCTGGCGGGTGTGATCTTGCTCGGGCTGGCGCTGATCTCGCTTGATTGGCCAACGGATATCGGTGCCAGCGATTTGATGGATGGCCCCTTCCCCGGTGCATTCCTGATCGGCGCCGGTGCATTTTTCAGCGGCCTGGTATTTCACCGTCAAGCCAGGATGGGGGCTGGCACCGGCGCTGTAGCTGCGCCGGGCGCTTTATTCCTGTCGCGTGCCTTGTTGCTGTGGTCGGCTTTCTGGTGGTTCGTCGTGGTCTTGTATTCCTTGGCCGCGTGGCTGGTGACGCATTATCAAATCTATCGCGGACAAGAACTTTTCTACGACGAAGCACAGTTTTGGCTAGCCTATAGCAGCGGCATCGCCTTGTCCGGGTTTGGTTTTGCCAAACTGGCACAACGTTTGCAGTGGCGCGGCCTGCGCTGGTCGGCATTGCCGAACTGGTTCGCGCTGGCGCTATCGACGCTGGTGTTGTTATTCCAAACATATTTGGAAAACGAGATGCCTGAGACCCAGGTCTGGGCTGCGTATCTGGCCTTGTGGCTGGCGGCAGAATGGCTAATGCGCTATTGGCCGCGTGCCGGCTGGCATTTGAACACCGCCTGGCTCAAAGTGCTGCATGTGATCCGCAGCGTCGGCCCGTGGTTGCTGCTGTGGCCGGTAGGGCGGTATTGGATTGCACTCTGGCTGCAGAGCGGGACAGTCGAGCAAGAACAATTGCTAGCCGATGCCGGCTGGTTTACTTCCGGCAGTTGGGCCCAATACTTGCCGGTGTGGCTGATGATGGCGCTGGTGGGCTGGCTGATGCAACGCAGTCGCGCTGGCGGCTGGCCGGTGGCACCGCTGGCGCAGTGGTACCGGCGCCGGCTGGTCGTGCTGGCAGCATTGTGGTCGATTGTCCTGGTCGTGGTCTGGAACTTGACGCAGAACGGCGCAATGGCACCATTGCCGTATTTGCCTTTGCTCAACCCGCTTGATCTCACCACCTGTTTTGCCATCTTGCTGGGGTTCGCGACCTATCGCCTGCTGCTGGAATCGACCGATGGCAAGCCTGCCGTGCCGCCAGTCTGGGCTGCGCGACTGCCTTTTGTCGCCGGTCTGGCCGTCTACATCTGGTTCAATTTGGTGGTGCTGCGCACCGTGGCGCATTACTGGGGGGTTCCATATCAGTTCGATTCCTTGTACGCCTCGCAATTCGTGCAAGCGTTGATGTCACTGGTCTGGAGCGCTACCGCCCTGGTACTGATGCGGCGCGCCGTAACACGGGTTGCACGTCAGCAGTGGATGCTGGGCGCGGCTTTGCTGGGGTTGGTGGTGGCGAAATTATTCGTCGTCGACTTGTCCAACGTCGGTGGCATCGAGCGCATCGTGTCCTTCGTCGGCGTCGGCTTGCTGATGGTGGCGATAGGTTATCTGGCGCCGTATCCGGCGGAGGTGAAGAAGCCGGCGGCAGCGGATGATGAGCCGGTGGTGCAGCCTTAAACAAGGATTTAAGGCATTTTTAGTGCGGAATATACTGCCATATGTATATTTTAAGACCCTTTAAATGCCTGCGGGAGAGTGGTTATTTTGACCTATACCCCCCAATTTTTAATGAATAGTCGGTGTAGGGCCACGGCATGCCGTGCCTAACACAACCGCAGCCAGTTATTGAAAAAGTACTGGCACGGCATGCTGTGCCCTTACGCAGCCATCGCCGCGGCATGATTGATCATACAAATCGCATCAAAAATTTTGACGGAGCCTTACCTGATGTCCATTTTTAAATCCGCGACTAGTTTGGGATTTTTGCTCGCCAGTGTCACCCTCGCGCCATGCGCCGCTAACGCAGCCATGTCCGACAAGCTGCAAGATTATTCGCATGTCTTGCCGCTCTCGGTCAGCGGCAAGCAAGGCGTGGTTGGATTCCGCCTGCCGCAACCCGTGTATTTGCACGCCCGCTCGGCGGCGTTGAACGATTTGCGCGTGTTTGATGCCAGTGGTCAAATACTGCCGTTTGGCTTGTACGTGCCACCGGCGCAGGCGCATGTGCAGCGGCTGTCGGTGCCGGTCAAGGTATTCCCCATCAATGCCACCGAGACCGCCAATACGCAAACCGGCGACGCCATCGATCTTGACATCAAGACGGCGGGCGATGGCACCGTGGTATCGGTCAGGACCAAGGCCGCCACGAAAAGTGGCGTAGCAAGCCGGCTGGTAGGGCTAGTGCTCGATGTACGGCAGGGTGGCCAAGCCGACTCTGCGCAACCGCCGCAATTCGATGCCCTGCGCTTTAGCCTGCCGCCTTCGACCCAATCGTATTCTGCGCAAGTCTGGCTGGAAGTGAGCGACGACCTCAAGCGTTGGAATACCGTCGGCGCGGCCGAGTTGAGCTGGCTGGTAAATAGCGATACGCAGTCGCTGGCCAACGACCGGCTGGAGTTCGAGCCGCGCAGCTTTCGCTATGCGCGCCTGACCTGGCGCAGCGGCGAACCATTACAGTTTCAGAGTGTGAATATTGAATCGGTATCGCAGGTTGCCGATGCGCCGGTACTGGAAAAATTACAGTTGCAAGCGAGTCCCGGCAAACAGGTAAATGACTTGGTGTATCGAGCGGCGGTCGCGATTCCGGTTGAAAAAATCGGCCTGCAATTTGCCGAAAAAAATATGGTCTTGCCAGCCGCGTTGGGCCAATATCGCGAACTGCCGAGCCGCCAGATCGGTCAGTCGAGTACCTGGGAATTCGAGCCATTTATCCAGGCTACTTTTTTCCAGATTACGCAAGAAGGACAGCAGCGCCGCTCTGGCGATCTGGCCGTCACGCCGACCCATGCCGCGCAGTGGGTTTTGCGTCCGCAAGCAGCCAGCGCCAATCCCGGCAAGCCCAGCCTGCAACTGACGTGGCAACCGGCGACCTTGATATTTTTAGCCAGCGGCAAACCGCCGTATAGCCTGGCCTTTGGGCGCGATAAAGTGTCCTCGGCCACGCTCGATCTGGCACAAGTGGCACCCGGTTTCAGCGCCAGTGAATTAGGAAAACTGGAGCAAGCCAGCGCCGGTGCGCTGCGAGTGCAACAAGCCAGCGCCACCCTCGAAAGCGATGCCGCCACCGCCAGCGCAGCGGCGCAACAGCGTTTGTGGATTTTGTGGGGCGTGTTGCTGCTGGGCGTGGCGGTGCTGGGGACGATGGCGTGGCGTTTGTTAAAGGCGATGAAGTAAAGCGGATTGATGCCAAGCCATCTGCAAAATCAATCATCGGAAATTGATGAAAAAATCCTCACTATTTCTGTTTGCCGGCTTATTGCTGGTACCTGCCAGCTTGTTCGTATTTCACGGTCTGCCCTGTAGTGCAAAGATGACCATCAGCAACGTCAATAGGAGCCCTAAGGGGATGTCAATTTTTATGGTCGAGGAGCAGATGTGGGGCGGTCTTTTAACTTCAATGCGCATGTCGTTGAACGAGCCAATCGGGATGACTGCCAACCTGCGGGCGGTTGGCGAATATCGATTTAATTATTCCGACAATATTCGCAAGATCGCGATCCGCGCGGGTAACACCAAGGTATATGAAGGGCTGCCGATTGCCAGCCTCAAAGTAGGGCCGGGACCGATTGGCATCGATATCGAATCCCATGGCGACGGTGATGTTTCGGTGGAAGCGATCGGACTATGTACAGCGGGAAGTTTGATCGAGAGTTTTTAAATCCGGTATTTCAAATGGGCGATGCAATGCAAATCAACAAGCTTGGTCTGGTCTTTTTTGCCTGCATGTTTGGGTTGTCGGTCGTGCTGTATTTGGCGTGGGCGAAGAGCTGGGACTGTGGCTATAAACTCACCATCGGCAGTATTGTCCGAACTGATAATGGCCTGAGTATTTCAAACACCCAGATCGAAACCCCTGGCGTCATCATGCCCGATGAAATATTTTCGCTTGGCGGCCCTGCATTTCAAACCAATGTGCGTGGAGACGGTAATTACCGCTTTCGTTACTCCGCCAACGTTAGCAAGATATCGCTCTGGTCGGGCCAAACCAAGGTATATGAGGGGCTGCCGATTGCCTCATTCAAGCTCAAGCGCGGTACGTTAGGCATTGAGCCAGTCGCAGCAGGTCCGGCAATGGTCGAGGCCCAATGCCGTTGCTCGGTTGGGCTTTTCATTGAAAACTTGTGAAGCCGATTGCTCAATTTCCTTAATGTATATGGAGCTATTCAACAAGCCGGAATCGCTTTCAACGACGTTTGCAAATGCGCCCCAAAGCCGCTGGAAAACGCAAAATTGGCACGATACGCAATATCATCGACTAGCCAGCGCCCCGCTTTCTTTTTGAGCATCAGGGTATCGGTCCATTTAACCTTGTCTTTAGCATCGGCGTAGGTGAACTTGATAGCGACGGTGCGTTGTCCTGCTTGCACCCGGCTGGGCGTAGTCAGAAAGGCGGTAAAGCCTTCGAAACTGGAGGAAAATATATCGCCCTCGATCCAGGGCGGCACATTTTCTGGAAACAGCTTGGTGCAGCGCGCTTGCTCATTTAATGCCGCGTTTAATAAATCGTGCAATTGCGGGGTAATCAAGGGCGCGAGTTGGCTCAATTGGGATGGATTGGGAATGCCGGTCAGGCCATCTTTGCTTCGCATCAGTTGATAATTGCGGTAGAAATTGGCTGCTGCATCTTTCGCCGCATCGGTTGCCATGCTATGCGCGCTGCCGATTGGCAAGATGCTGGCGAGCAGAATCTGCGCAACTGTATTTCTTAATGTATTTTCTAATTTTATTGTCATGATAGTGGTCGATATTTGGCAATTGTCAGCATGGATTGTTGTGTTCTGCATTTTGCAAATGCGGGTTTAATCCGGTTGGCATCGCGTGTGCTTGATGATCTAGGCGGTCACTTCGGCGGCATTGCCAGTTTCACCGACGAATCAAGACCAAGCGCAATCGAGAGCATCTGCAAGCCTTCGCGTACCAGTCTTGGTCTTTTGCAATCAATATTTTTGTCATGCGGTTATTTATAGTGGTGCTTTAGTGGGTTAATTTAACGAGTGGTCGGGATGGCCGGATATTGCGTTTTTCATGAAGACGCACACTAACTCAGTGTGGGCCATAAATGATTTTCAAATTTATTAAAAGTCATGCTGGCAATTAAGTGGGTTCGATTGCGAACAGGTCGCGAAAAAAGCCCAAAATTATCCTGAAACAAGGGGGTATAAGAACAAAAAATGCCTCTCTCGTTCACTTTTATTGGGCTTAAAAATATACTGGCATGAGTATATTTCATATTTTTCACCTTTTTTACCCTGCCCTGTTGCCCTCGCACCAGTTGCATTCGATGAGTTGCCGGTACAACGCAATTTAATCAATTCCTTTTCCACCAAACGCTGCCCATGTGTATGGAATCCCGTGTCGCCATCGTGATTCCTGCCTACTTGTTATGGCAGTGGGTCGATCAGCGTACTTTGGCATAGTGGGGTCTTGGCGATTGCACACTGGCGGCAGCGGGCTGGCTCTAGTCTGGTTTTATCGCAGGCGCAAGCGCTGGTCTAGAGTCTCGAACATGATGTTGCAATCGATTTGGTTCTGGCTGACTACCGGCAAGTAGAAAACTTTAATGGCGCTGAAGTGAATCGCGCCGTACCGGGCTTGATCAATACCGGCGACACCTCGCCTGAACGTATCGGCGAGTCCAGCGCAAGCGGCTTCACCTTGCTGCGCAAACCGATCAATCCTAAGCAATTATTGCAATTGCTGCAGCAGGCGTGAGTGATGATGTCGATACTTTTACATCAATTGATCGGCGACTTGTTCCACGATAGGAATCGAAATCATCAAGTTCATTCCCTGTCCCGGATCGCTTTCAATCGTCAGCTCCCCGCCCAGGGCCGCGACCCTTTCCCTGATTCCTAGCAAACCGTAGGAATTACTCTTGCGCCGGTTGCCGATAAAGGTGCCGATGCCGTTGTCCGACACTTTCATACACAATTGCTTGCCATGCCGATGCAAGGTGATTTTTACTTGGGTCGCTTGTGAATGGCGGTGAATATTGGTTAGCGACTCTTGAAAAATCCTGAATAAAGCGGTCGCCATATCGTCGTCAATACGGATATCTTCCTCATCCATCGTCAATTTGCACGCGATTCCGCTACGGCGCTCGAATTGCTCTACCTGCCAATCGAAAGCCGCACTCAATCCAAGATCCAGCACGCTGGGGCGCAGATCGTTGATGATGGCTCTCACGCGTTTGATGGTGGCATCGATTTGCTCTAGCGCGTGACTGACCTTCCGATGCAATTTAGGATGGCTGGTGGCGGTGCGGGTATGCAGCATCGTGACATCTATCCGCAACACCAACAAATGTTGTCCTAGATCATCATGGATTTCACGCGAGACGCGCTTGCGCTCGTTTTCCTTGATCGTTTCCTGATGCGCGGCCAAATCGCGCAGCAAGATCTGCGACTGTTTCAGTGCTTCTTCGACGGCCTTGCGTTCAGTGATGTCGATGGCAACCGCGATCAGATAACTGGGCTTACCGGCGGCATCGAACACCGGCCTCTTGATGGTGTACATCTGGCGGTCTTGATTGAGGCTGGCACTCCAGGCAGAGTTTTCAAAAACCACAGGCTGGCGGCTGGCAAACACAGCTTGGTCGTCCTGTAAAATTTTCTCTAGTTGTGGTGGCGGTATGAACGAGCTGCGGTTAGTGCCGCGTACTTCCTTGAAGCTGATTCCCCATTGTTTTTGGCATTCCTCGTTCATCAAAATAATGCGGCTTTCGAGATCTTTGATGAATACCATGATCGGCATCACGTCGATGATTTTCTGTAAGCGCTCTTCACTGGCGCCAAGTTCTGCTTTTGCTAACTGGAGCGCGCTTGCCTCCTCAGTCAGGCGTTGATTAATGCGCGCCAGTTCCAAAGTGCGTTGTTCGACCAGGATCTGGATGTCTTCGGTACGGCTGGCAAAAAAGCGTAAATAAGCAGCCGCCGCAACGCTTAATACGCAGCCGACCAACAAGATCAGCAAGGACAAAAGATGCTGGTCAGCGAATGACAAGGGTGAACTAGATACATCCATATGCCAAGGTGTGCCGGCCACATTAAAGGAGCGGGAATAGGCACTGAATCTTTCGCGAATTCCGAGCATCGGCATTAGCGTATCCCAAACAATATTGGACTTGGCTGCTACGCTTGGTGCAGCCTGTCCTTTGCGGAAAACCAGCCTTTCTTCATCAGCGTTGTCACTGGCATATACGCTGATGTTGAAAGCAGGCAAGTCGAGCAATTCGGATGAGACTAGGATTGTTTCGAGTAATTTTTTACCGCTGAATACGGCCGTGGTATGCCCGATGACAGAGCGAGATTCCAGCAGTTGACCGTCAGGGGCAGAATTGTTTTTATAGACTGGCATCAAGACGACAAAACCGCGTTGTGCTTTCGTTTGAATCAGGTTTTCATACAGGGGAGTTGCCGCAGGTAGGGAGGTCTCCTCGGCGCGACGTACCGCATCGACCTGTTCTTTGCGGGTTGATACATCAAATCCCAGCACAATCGCGTTGCTATCCTGCGGCTCTATATATTCGATGACGCGGTAACGCTCGCGCTGGCCGGCTGGCACCAATACACCGTTGGCTACTTCCTTGATGTAAAAGCCCGGGAACAGCACGCTCATCCGGGCTTCATATGCTGGCCGCTCGGATGCCGAAACATAGCGATGAAAACTGAGCGCTTGCAGAGCCGGGGAGCGTGCCAGCAGTGGTTGCGTCAACGTATGAAACTGCTCGCGGCTCACAGGCCCAAAGGTATTGAAGGATTGATTGACGAACCGTAAGGTGTTGATGGTTTCATCAATGCCATCTTTGATCGCCGTCACACGGATGCTGGCTTGCCGCTCAAAGGTCATATCGATCCGGCTTTGCTCAAGACGACTGGTCGAGATAAATAATATGACTGTGGCGACCAATCCGAGAAGCAGGACAAAAAAAGGCATGCTTGACGACAAAAACGAAAGACGGCGAGAAGGAGCTATAAGCATGTGCCTATTTGATTGACATAAATTTAAGTGAATTTCGATAGTAAACGAATATGCTCGATTGTTGAAAGCAGCTTCGTGTCGATTGAGCAATATTTTACGCGCGAAGATGCTACAAAGTGTAAGCGGTTCCACCTGCCTGTTTTATCAATGATCCCTCGTAGCCGGCATCGGTATCAATATCCGACGTACTTTGCGGATCTGCGTAGATTCTGTTTTCGCACCCCCGGATCCGTGCTTTATCTGCTGGTTTGACGGTATGTCGCAATCGATGTGCCAATCGGCAGATAGTTGGGTAGGGTGACACTGCGCCGGCTAAGTTCCCGCTAATGTCAAACAAGGCGGATATGGCAAACACATGAGGGATTTTCAATTTACATTCGGTTTGGCCTTGCGCCTGACGTAGCGTCATGAATTATGCTGGTTTGTAGCTTAGCCAAAAATCACTTAGAGCCTATACAGGAGAACACGATGCATCCAGTTATTTTGCGCGGCATAGGCAAAATTTATCGCCTTGGTTCGGTCGATGTGCCGGCACTGATCGATATTAATCTCGAAATCCGCCCCAACTGCTTTACCGTGATTTCCGGGCCTTCGGGTAGCGGTAAAACGACTTTACTTAATTTAATCGGCTGCATCGATTTGCCGGATCAAGGCGAGTTGATCGTGGCCGGTCAGCATGTTCAAAAAATGAACGACGACGCCTTGTCGGATTTCCGCGCGCGCCATCTCGGCTTCATTTTTCAGAACTTCAATTTATTGCCCGTATTGAGCGCTTACGAAAATATCGAATATCCCTTGTTGTTGACCAAGATGCCAGCCACCCAGCGCCGGGAACGGGTATTAGCCTTGCTTGATGCAGTCGGCCTCAGCGACCGGGCGCAAAACCGCCCTGGCCAATTGTCCGGCGGCCAGCGCCAGCGTGTGGCGATTGCGCGTGCACTGGCACCTGCGCCTCAACTGGTGCTGGCCGATGAGCCGACCGCCAATCTCGATAGTCATACCGGCAGCGCCATTGTCGCGCTCATGCGCAAGATGCAACGCGATTTTCAAGTGTCGTTTGTTTTTTCGTCGCACGATCCTCAGGTGCAAGCAGAAGCCGACGACGCCATTTTTATTCGTGACGGCCGCATCACCCATGTCGAACGCCGCAGTGCAATCCTGGAGTCTCAAACATGAAGTCCTTTGCCCTCGCCCTGCGTAATTTGCTACGCAATCGCCGCCGTTCGATAACGACCTTGATTGCCATGATCATCGGCGCCAGCGCAATCTTGCTGTTCGGCGGTTACAGCCGCAATATCACCTTTGGCATGCAGACTGGTTTTGTCCAGCGCAGCGGTCATTTACAAATTCAGCATAAGGATTTTTTCTTGTACGGCAATGGTAATCCCGCCGCATATGGCATTGCCGACTATCAAAAAGTGATTGAGATCGTGCGCCACGATCCGGTATTGGCGCCGATGCTGGCAGTGGTCACGCCGTCGCTGCAGCTGTCTGGCATCGCCGGAAATTTCTCGGCCGGCGTATCACGCACGGTGATCGGCGGCGGCGTGGTGGTAGAAGAACAAAACCAGATGCGGCAATGGAACGATTACGGCTTCCCGCTGACGCCGCGGCCGCTGGCCTTGACTGGCACTAGCGCTGACAGTGCAGTGATCGGCATTGGCGTGGCACGGGTATTGCAACTATGCGCACCGTTACAGATCGCCCGTTGTCCGCAACCGGCAGTACTTAAAACCGATGCGGCGACAGACGCCAAAGGCACCCCTGACGATATCGCAGCACTGTCGGCGCAAGAACAATCGGTTACGCCCGCACATAGCGATACGCGGATCGAAATGCTGGCCGCCAACGCGCACGGCGCGCCAAATGTGGCTGGTTTGAACGTAATTAAGGCCGAAGCACAGGGGATGAAAGAGTTGGACGATATTTTTATCGCGCTGCATTTATCGCAGGCGCAAAAACTGATTTACGGTGCGGCATCGCCGCAGGTGACGGCAATTTCCTTGCAACTGCAGCACACCAGCCAAATTCCGGCGGCCCGCGCTCGGCTGGACCAAATGCTGGCAACCACCTTTAAAGATGCCCCGCTGGAAGTGCAGGATTACGAAACGCTCAATCCCATGTATGGCCAAAGCATCGGCATGTTCCAGGCCTTGTTCAGCTTCATCACAATCCTGATTGGTTCGATCGTGCTGTTCACCGTCGGCAATACCATGAGTATGGCGGTGGTCGAACGTACGGTTGAAATTGGCACCTTGCGCGCCATCGGCCTGCGCCGCCACGGCATCCGTCGCCTGTTCATGATCGAGGGATTATTGCTTGGCGTGATCGGCGCCATGTTGGGGGTTCTAGTCTCGCTGGTCTTGGCATCGATTATCAATCATTGCGGCCTTAGCTGGACACCGCCAGGCTACATCGACCCCGTGCCGCTAACAGTACGGGTATGGGGGCAAAATGACTTGATTTATGGCAGCACGATCGGTTTGGTAATCGTTGCCGTGATCTCTGCCTGGTGGCCGGCCAACCGCGCATCGCGGATGAATATTGTCGATGCTTTACGCCACGTTTAAGTTTTAAGGAATCGATATGACAGTTCAGAAAAAAAGAATCATGGCATTGTTGGTACTGGCGATTATGGCTTGCAATCTGGCGCATGCGACGCCGACAGCGCAAGAAATCCTGATCGCCAGCGACGCCGTGCGCAACCCTGACTATCCGTTTGGGCTGACGACGACCTTGCTCGAATATCGCGCGGGCAAACAAACTGACGGCAGCACGCTGGCGGTGTATTCCAAAGCCGATAAAAGCAACGGTCAATTTCGCAGCCTGATCCGGTTTATCGCGCCGGCGCGCGATGCCAATAAGCTGATGCTGAAAACCGGCAATGACCTGTGGTTTTACGATCCGTCTAATAAGGCCAGCATCCGTATCTCGCCGCAGCAACGGTTGCTGGGGCAGGCGGCCAATGGCGATATTGTCACCATCAATCTGGCCAAGGATTATCAAGCCAGCCTGGTGGGTGAAGAAGATATCCAGGATGGCGATCGCAAGCCCCGCCGTTGCTACAAGCTGGCGCTGGCTGCAGCCAATCTTGACGTTACTTATCACCATATTGAAATGTGGATCGATACCAGCAATAACCGGCCGGTCAAGTCGCGTTTCTACACCGAAAGCAACCGATTGCTCAAGACCGCGTATTACCGCCATTACGAAAAACATCTAGGGCAAGATCGCCCGACTGAAACGGTGATTATTGACGGCCTGGATCCGACTTGGGTGACGGTGATGCGATTTGGCAATTATGCGCAGCGCGAGGTACCGGATGCTTGGTTGCAGCGTGATTATTTACCGCGTTTCAAACCGGAATGAATAGAGTAAACCCATGTACAAACCGATGCGAAAAATCGTTGGGCTGGTAATCGTCTTGGCGCCGGTGCTGGTACCGCTTCAGGTGCTTGCACAAGACGCCGCCGAAGATGCAGCGTTGATGCTGGCCGATAGTGCGGCGGCACCGGTTGAGAAGGCGCGCGACTGGCATCTGTCGGCGGAGGCAGCGTTTGGCCGTGCCCGGCTGCGTAGTGGTGATACGGAAAGTCAGCGCCTGTCGCTGGACTTTACTCTCGACACCCGCTTGCATAAGGACTGGCGGCTACTGCTGGCCGACCAGCTCGATATGCGCTGGGAAGGTCATTTTTCTGATGCCAACAACATCAATACCTTGAAGGAAGCCTACCTCAGCTGGACCCCGCAAGCGGACCAGGCGTTTGATTTCGGTCGCATCAATGCACGTTATGGCGTTGCACTGGGTTTTAATCCGACGGATTTTTTCAAGGCGGGCGCCAATCGCTCCGTGACGTCAATCGATCCCGCCAGCCTGAAAAAAAACCGCCAAGGCAGCGTCATGTTGCGCGGCCAAAGCTTGTGGAGCGATGGTTCGCTGACCGCCATTTGGTCGCCTAAGCTAGCAGAGCATCCGAGTACGGCTGTCTTTAGTTTTGACGCTGGCGCAACCAATCGCAACGACCATTATCTATTGGCACTGAGCCAACAAATAACGGCGCATATTCAACCGCAATTTTTGCTGTTCGGTGAGAGAAATCATGCACCGCAAATTGGATTGAACTTGACCGGATTGCTCAATGAATCAACCGTCGCCTACGCGGAATGGGCTGGCGGGCGCGCCAGATCGCAGCTAGCTGAAACGCTTGATCTGGCTGAAGAAAAGACGTTTTATTCCAAGCTGTCGAGTGGCTTGACTTACACCACCAGCAATAAGATTTCGCTGACAGCGGAATGGCAATACAACGGCGCCGCACTTGACCGGAATACGTGGCACGCCTTGCCGCAACAGTCGTTTGGCAACTATCGCCAATATCGGCGCGCCTTGCAAACCACGCTAGATATGCCGACCCGACAAGCAGTATTCTTATACGCAAGCTGGCAAGATGCGCTACTCCATCATTTGGACTTGAGTGCCATGCTGCGTCGTAATCTGGACGACCGCAGCAGCCTGTCGTGGCTGGAAGCGCGCTATCGCTGGGGGCGCGCTGACTTGGCTTTGCAATGGCAATTGTTTAGCGGTTCGGCGGCAAGTGAATTTGGCGCCAGCAACCAACGGCAGGCAGCACAGTTGACACTACGTTACTTCTTTTGAAACGACAAAACGGCTTGAATCTTGCGCCAGAATGGCTAAATATACTGGTGGCAGTATTATTTATTGCGTTTATATAATGTGCGGGTCAGGAGGTGTTTGTTGATATACCCCCATAAATACCTATCGTTTCTAGAGAGCTTGGTGGCAGAATAGCTTTGTGGAAATAATTTTGCGCAGGGTAATCGCAGCGGCAAAACCGCCGCCTTGAACATGGAAGCAGTGCGTGATATTTTTAGCACATTCACCCATTGGAAAGCGCCATCATGCACACTCGCCTATTGTCAAAATTGTTGCTTGCGCTCTCGATTGGCGTGCTCTGTCCTCTAGCCAATGCGCTGTCGTTAAGCGATTTGTCGAATCAAGATGCCAGCAGCGGCTTGAAAGCAGCGCTCGAACAAGGCTCGGCGGCAGCGATTGCCAAGCTGGGGGTTGAAAATGGCTTTTTAGGGAATGATCAAGTCAAGATCACCTTACCCAATATATTGGAACAAGCCAAACCCTTGTTGAAAATGACCGGTAGCGGACAGCAACTCGACGATCTTGTGGTATCCATGAATCGCGCCGCGGAAGCAGCCGTGCCGCTAGCCAAACCCTTGCTGCTGAACGCGGTCAAATCAATGTCGGTCAGCGATGCGAAAAATATCCTGAACGGCGGTGAAACATCGGTCACTGATTTTTTCAAGGAAAAAACTTCTGCGGCTTTGACTGAAAAATTCTTGCCGATGGTCAAGGGAGTGACAGATCGTTCCGGTTTGGCAGATAAATACAACGCCACCATGGGCAAGGCATCTCAATTCGGCCTGGTATCGCAAGACCAAGCCACTGTCGAAGGGTATGTAACGCAGCGTGCTTTGATCGGACTTTATTTCATGATCGCAGAAGAAGAAAAGGCAATTCGGGCCGATCCGATTGGCAGCGGCAGCAAAATCCTCAGCAAGGTATTTGGGCTATTGAAGTAGTTCCAAAAATACATCAGCACACTGGCTGAAATCTACGCCAGGCTGGAAAAATTCATTTATGCGAAACGGCCGCCTTCCAGCGGAAATCCTTTCAAGAACTCGGCCGCCGGCAACTTCTTGCTGCCAGGTTTTTGCAATTCCGTAATGCGCAAAGTGCCATTGCCGCAGGCAACGATCACGCCATCGTTGGCGTTGGCTGCCAGAATTTGCCCTGGCGGCGATGCGCTTGGGCTATTCAAGGCATGCGCTTGCCAGAATTTCAAGGCGGTCCCATTGACATTGGCAAAGGCGCCCGGAAACGGATTGAAAGCCCGGATTTTGCGCGATAGCGTTTCTGCACTTTGATTGAAATCTAATGCGGCTTCATCCTTGCTGATTTTGGCAGCGTAATTTGCACCTTGATCCGGTTGGGGCGTTGCACGCAGCTTTCCGTGCTGACGCAGTGCGTCGACGATCATGCTTCCTCCCAACATCGCCAATTTGTCATGCAGACTGCCGGTAGTATCGTCCATCGTAATCGGTAAGCGCTGCATCGCCAGCATGGGGCCGGTATCGAGACCTTCTTCCATCTGCATGATGGTGACACCCGTTTCAAGATCGCCAGCCTCGATAGCCCGATGAATTGGCGCCGCACCGCGCCAGCGCGGCAGCAGCGAAGCATGGATATTGATACAGCCTCCGGCAGGAATATCGAGTACCGAGCGCGGCAGAATCAAGCCGTAGGCTGCGACTACCATGACGTCATGCGCGGTTGCTAATAGTAGCTCGTGTGCCTTTTTTGCAACATCCGGATATTTCCCGTCGAGACGCAATGAGACTGGTTGTGCCACCGGGATGCCATGCGCGATGGCGGTTTGTTTCACCGCCGACGCCTGCAATTGCATCCCGCGTCCGGCCGGCCGGTCGAGTTGGGTCAGCACCAATGGAATCTCGAAGCCGGCATCAAGCAGGGCTTGCAAAGCGAGTGCGGCAAATTCGGGCGTGCCCGCAAAGATGATTTTCATGGGCCTGTTTCAGTGTGTAAGTGACTACCGGCGGCGCGCACTACCCGGTTTTTCGCGCTGCATCTCGCGTACTTCTTTTTGCATTTTGGCTTTGATCCGATTGCGTTTCAGTGGCGATAAATATTCGACAAATACCTTGCCTTTCAGGTGATCCATTTCGTGTTGGATGCACACGGCCAGCAAGCCATCGGCACTGAGTTCAAACGATTTTCCAGTCAGGTCGAGGGCACGTACCGTCACCTTGGCCGGGCGTTCAACACCGTCGTAAATGCCGGGCACTGATAAGCAACCTTCGTCATAAATCACTTTTTCCGGGCTGATCCAAATTAATTCTGGATTGATGAATACCCGCAGCTCATTTTGCAATTCCGAGGTGTCGATGACCATCAGTTGTTCATGCACATCGACCTGCGATGCGGCCAATCCGACCCCCGGCGCTTCATACATGGTTTCGGCCATATCGGCGGCCAATTTTTTCAGGCGCGCGTCAAAAACCGTCACCGGTTTGGCGACGGTATGGAGGCGCGGATCAGGGTAACGAAGAATATTTAATAGTGACATAGTAGTGACATACGGCTCTTGCGCAACACCAGCGAGTCGATAACATGTGTTTTCGCTTGCTAGTTCAGGGTTTTATGGGCAGAATTTGTTCGTTTAGGCAAGCTTTTGACACGCATCAGCTTTTTTATGCGTCCACACCATGCTGTGGCTATAATCGACGCCACACTCATTGGACATAAGAATGAAAAATTTTAGCACAGCCGCACTGGTTCTCGCATTAGCCTCCGGATTCACCGTTTTGGCATCGCCTGCCGCGCAGGCAGCATCTGCCACCAGTTGCGACTTCTTGGCCAATGCGCCAGATCAGCATGTGGTCGTTAAAGGTGACACGCTCTGGGGTATTTCCGGGAGATTTTTACAACACCCATGGTGTTGGCCGCAAGTGTGGGGTTTGAATAAAGATCAGATCCGCAATCCTCATTGGATTTATCCTGGTCAAATTGTATATTTTGATCGCGCCTCTGGACGCTTGCGTCTGGGTATGCCAACCGGTAACGGTGCTACCAGCGGCGACGGCAAATTGTCCCCTAAGATTCGTATCGAAATGCTGGAAGCGAACGCGATACCGACTATACCTGCCAGCTTGATTGAGCCTTTCCTTGCGCAGCCGTTGATTATTGAAGAAGGCCAGTTAAAGGATGCACCACGCATCGTTGCGACCCAAGAAGGGCGGGTCCATCTTGGTAAGGGCGATAAAGCCTATGTGCGTGGCGATCTGAAAGACGTCAAGATGTTTCAGGCTTTCCGTCCCGGTACGCCATTAAAAGATCCTGAAACCAAAAAAATAATTGCTTATGAAGCGATTTATTTGGGCACCTTGAAGTTGCAAGCCAACCCAAAAGGAGGTGAAGATGTCTACACCTTCGCTATCGTTAGCACCAAGGAAGAAATGGGTGTAGGCGATCTTCTGGTTCCAGTACCGCCTAACCCTATCACCAATTACGTTCCGCATCCTCCTGAAAGAGAAATTGATGCACGTGTTGTTTCCATTTATGGTGGCGTAGCCAATGCTGGCCAAAACCAAGTTGTGTCGATCAATCGTGGGAAAAATGATGGAATTGATCTTTCGACAGTTTTAAGCCTGTACCGTAAAGGGCCGATTGTGATTGACCGTACCGTGCCAGCTAAAGGCTGGTTAAAAAATGAAAGTGCGCAGATTAAATTGCCCGATGAAGAATACGGTAGTTTGTTTATTTTCCGCGTGTTCGACAATATCTCGTATGGCCTGATCATGCAGGTACGCGATACCGTCAATGTAGGTGATGTTGCCAAATCGCCTGAGTAAGCGTGGCAGATAGGGATGGACAAGGCCGTCAACCGGAACAAAGCAAGTCGGTTGATGGCCTTGCGGAATGGCTCAAATTAGAGCAAACGGCTGGCGTCGGCCCTGAAACGGCGCGCAAGCTCCTGTCTATATTTGGTTTGCCGCAAAATATTTTTTCGGCAAATTTTTCTTCCTTGTGTGCAGTTGTTGTCGAGCGTATCGCACATGCACTATTGGCGGCGCCTTCAGATGCGCTGCTGACCTTGATTGGCAATACCCAAGCCTGGGCACAATTGCCCGGCAATTATGTATTGACCTTGGCCGATGCCGCATATCCGCAAACGCTTCTTGAAATCGATAGCCCACCGCTGATCTTGTATGTCAAAGGACGTCTGGATTTGCTATCCGCCCCAACTTTGGCAGTGGTTGGTAGCCGCAATGCGACGGCGCAAGGAATCAATAACGCTGAAAAATTTTCCGAAGCCTTGAGTCAGGGCGGTTTGACGATCGCATCAGGGATGGCCTTGGGTATCGATACCGCAGCGCATCAAGGCGGCATGCGCGGCGCGGGCTCTACCATTGCCGTAATCGGTACCGGTGCCGACATTGTTTATCCAGCACGTAATCGTGGCCTGGCACATTTGATCGCGGATCAGGGCTGCATTGTTAGTGAATATCCGCTCGGCATGCCGGCCATCGCCGCGAATTTCCCACGACGTAATCGCATTATTTCTGGCTTGGCGCGCGGCGTTTTGGTAGTCGAAGCCGCAGCCCAGTCAGGCTCCTTGATTACTGCCCGGATGGCGGCAGACCAAGGGCGCGACGTTTTTGCAATCCCTGGTTCGATCCATTCGCCCTTATCGAAAGGGTGCCATCAACTGATTAAGCAAGGTGCTAAATTGGTTGAGTCGGCCCAAGATGTGCTGGAAGAGTGGCGCTCAGATCCATTGCAGGTGCCTATCCGCGCGAGCGAATCGTCGGAGCAACTAGCGGTGTCAAGCGAGATAACTGAGCCGGCGATTTCGCCAGTATTAAGCGCCATGGGCTATGACCCGGTGGATATTGATCGTCTGGCGGAACGGTGCGGGCTGGATGCAGCGACGCTTGCTGCACAATTGTTGACGCTAGAACTGGACGGTTTGGTAGAGCGTTTGCCGGGCGGCAGTTACCGCCGTTTACACTGAAATAGGTAAAAAAGAGACGTCGCTTTGATTCGCGTTTCACAAAAACAAGCCAGTTTTCCCATGGTATAGCGGGAGTATACGGATAAAAATGGCACTGGCCGCACGTATTTAAGGGCCCTTTAAGAATACATGCCCCAGTATTAACTTTCTGAATTGACATCATGATAGCCATACGCCCGCTCTGGGGCGACTCTTTTGACTTGTGTTGCTTCGAACTTAGCTGATAAAGTAATGCCATGTTCGATATCCTGGTTTATCTCTACGAGACTTATTACCGCCCCGATGCCTGCCCCGATAAGGCTGCGTTAGCGAAGAAGCTATCGGCTGTCGGTTTTGAAGACGACGAAATTTCCGAAGCGCTTGGCTGGCTGACCGATTTGACTGCAATGACTCAGGTAGGCGACGCGGCACTGCTGTCGCAAGATGCATTTTCCGACAGTGTCAGGTTGTATGTCCAAAGTGAGCTTGACGTGCTTGGCATCGCGGCCGTCGGCTTTATCCAGTTTCTCGAAAGCGCAAAAATACTCAACCCGATCCAGCGCGAGATCGTCATCGAGCGCGCCTTGGTGGTCAACGAATCGCCGGTTTCGCTGGGCAAGCTTAAAGTCATCGTCCTGATGATGTTGTGGAGCCAAGGCAAGGAACCCGATGCATTGATGTTCGACGACCTTTTTTTGGCTGACGACAACACCGATCATCATTTGCTGCACTGACTTTCAGATTGAAATTGGCTTAAAGTCATGCTGCGGTCATGTTTTGGGATTGTCTCTTTTACGTGCAAAACCCTGTCTCTTACCTGATTTTTTCCGCATTGCAGCACTTCTTTTCCCCCCTTGCTTGCGAATAGCGCCTTAACACGCTTATCATTGGCCGCTTAATTAGCCTATCTTTGCCGATTGGCGGTTTTAGTGATGACGCCAAGTCAAAACTGTACCGATCACGATCAACTTCAGCGCATTTTTCGAGACCAAAACATGACCAAGACCCTCATCATTGCAGAGAAGCCCTCCGTCGCGAATGATATCGCCAAGACGTTAGGCGGCTTCACCAAGCACGATGAGTATTTTGAATCCGATACTTATGTCTTGTCGTCGGCGGTCGGTCATTTGCTTGAAATTGCGGTGCCGGAAGAACATGACGTCAAGCGCGGAAAGTGGAGTTTTGCGCATTTGCCAATGATTCCGCCCTATTTCGCACTGAACCCGATTGCCAAAACCGAATCGCGTTTGAAAGTATTAAATAAGCTGATCAAGCGCAAGGATGTCACCGCCCTGATCAATGCCTGCGATGCTGGGCGCGAAGGCGAATTGATTTTCCGCCTGATCGCGCAAAATGCCAAAGCCAAACAGCCAGTCAAACGCCTGTGGCTGCAATCGATGACACCAGGCGCGATCCGCGACGGCTTTACCCATTTACGCAGCGATGAAGAAATGTTGCCGCTGGCCGATGCGGCGCGTTGCCGCTCGGAAGCCGACTGGCTGATCGGTATCAATGGCACGCGCGCCATGACCGCGTTCAATTCAAAAGAAGGCGGCTTTTATCTGACCACGGTTGGGCGGGTGCAAACGCCAACCTTGTCGATCGTAGTGGAGCGCGAAGAAAAAATCAAAAAATTTGTGCCGCGCGACTTTTGGGAAGTGCGCGCCGATTTCGTCTGTGCTGCTGGCGTGTACGAAGGCCGCTGGCTCGATACCAAGCATAAAAAAGACGAAACCGACCCGGAAAAACGGGCTGAACGTTTATGGAGCAAGGCGGCGGCAGAATCCATCGTCGCCGCCTGTCGCGGCAAGCTGGGTAATGTGACTGAAGAATCCAAGCCGACTACTTCGATGGCGCCGGCCTTATTCGATCTAACTAGTTTGCAGCGCGAAGCCAATTCCCGTTTCGGATTTTCAGCTAAAAATACGCTCGGGCTGGCGCAAGCCTTGTACGAAAAGCACAAGGTATTGACTTATCCGCGTACCGATTCGCGCCATTTGCCGGAAGACTACATCAGCACCGTCAAGCAAGCGCTGGAAACGGTGTCGGAGAACAATAACTACTATCAATTTGCCGCGCAGATTCTCAACAAAAATTGGGTCAAGCCGAATAAGCGGATTTTCGATAACACCAAAATTTCGGATCACTTTGCGATCATTCCCACCACGATTGCACCGAAAAACCTGTCCGAACCCGAGCAAAAACTGTATGACCTGGTGACCAAGCGTTTCATGGCGGTGTTTTTTCCGCCCGCGGAATTTCAGGTAACAACCCGCTTTACTGAAGTATCTGGTCACCAGTTCAAGACTGAAGGTAAGGTCATGACCAACCCCGGTTGGCTGGCGATTTACGGCAAAGAAGCCGCCGATGAAAAAGATCCCGAGAACAGTGGCACCCTCGTTGCCGTAGCCAAAGACGAAAAAGTCAAAACCGACAAAATTACCGCCAATGGCCTAGTCACCAAGCCACCGGCGCGTTATACCGAGGCGACACTATTGTCGGCTATGGAAGGTGCTGGCAAGTTAATCGACGACGACGATTTGCGCGATGCCATGGCGGGCAAAGGACTGGGTACGCCAGCGACTCGCGCGGCCACGATTGAAGGTTTAATCAACGAGAAATACATTTTGCGTGAAGGCAGGGAAATGATGCCGACCGCAAAAGCATTCCAGTTGATGACCTTATTGCGCGGCCTAGGCGTGAATGAATTGA
>JAZKIX010000041.1:20913-21663 GCA_040384645.1 Pseudomonadota bacterium
GGCAAAATTTCGCGTGACGAATTTATGCGTGAAATTGCCCAGATGACGCAAATCATTGTCAAGCGCGCTAAGGAATACGATAACGAAACAATTCCTGGCGACTACGCAACGCTGGTCACCCCATGCCCTAATTGCAGCAGTGTGGTCAAAGAAAATTACCGCCGTTTTGCCTGTACCAAATGCGAATTCTCAATGAGTAAAACGCCTGGTAGCCGGCAGTTCGAAATTGCCGAAGTTGAAGAACTGTTGAAAAACAGAACCATTGGACCGTTGCAAGGTTTTCGTTCAAAAATGGGCCGGCCATTCGCCGCCATCCTGAAAATCTCACGAGATGATGAAATCAAAAATTTCAAACTGGAATTCGATTTCGGGCAAAATGATGCCGACGGCGAAGATGGCGAGGGTGTTGATTTCACCGGTCAGACCGTGCTTGGCGCGTGCCCGAAATGCAGCAGTGGCGTGTATGAAATGGGATTGGCCTATGTATGCGAGAACGCTGTAGCCAAGCCAAAAACGTGCGACTTCCGTAGCGGCCGCATCATCTTGCAGCAAGAAATATTGCCGGAGCAGATGGTGAAGTTATTGGGTGATGGCAAAACCGATTTGCTGCCGGGATTTATATCTCAACGCACGCGGCGACCTTTCAAAGCTTTCCTTGTCAAAGGCAAAGATGGCAAGGTCAGTTTCGAGTTCGAAGAACGCAAAGCCAAAGCACCGGCCAAAGGCAAGGCAGCAGCGAAGGCCGATGAA
>JAZKIX010000041.1:21673-26172 GCA_040384645.1 Pseudomonadota bacterium
CGTAAAAGAAATTGCTGCGAAACCGGCGGCTAAAAAACCTGCTGTCAGGCGTGCTGCAGCCAAAAAGTGAAGATTTTTGTCTGATATGCTAAATGAGCGACGCATTTGAGGCGCCGATTCAATCATATAGATGTAGTAAATAGGTTTTTGTTAGCGTAATACGGATGGCGATCTGAGTTGTTATTGGTATGTCGAAGGCAGCTTTTTCTTGTATTTTTTGATTTATTAATTGGGGGTTCACAATGAGCGAAATTATTACGAGTAGTCCTAGCAACGACGAGCGCAATATGTCGATGTTGGCGCATTTGTTAGGCATTTTTACTGGCTTTGTGGGAGCTTTGGTGATCTGGCTCATCAAGAAAGATGAATCCGTTTTTGTAGCGGAAGAAGCGAAAGAAGCGCTGAATTTTCAAATTACGATGATGATCGGTTACTTGATTGCTTCGGCATTGTTTATTATCTTGATCGGTGTCGTACTGCTGCCGATTCTTTGGATAGTGAATTTGGTTTTTTGCATTCTTGGTGCTGTTGCCGCGTCAAAAGGAAGTAGCTACAAGTATCCTTTCGCAATACGCCTGGTCAAGTAAAAGTCTGCAATTTTTCAATGAAAGGGCGTTCGCCCTTTCTTCTGCATGTCTCGTGTCGCAAGCCGTGTCCGGGAATCGGGCGCGGCTAAAATGTCGGGAACTACTGTCCTAATACCTCATACCTAATAATTGTTGCAATAAATCTTACTCAGTCTATTGGCATCCAAGGGCTAAAAAATTGCGGTACGAAATCCGTCGGAAGAGGTAGCTTCAATGGCAAGCAATTTAATGACGGAACAGTACATCCTCCCGATTGAACCACCATTGGCACCAGCTTAGCAGTCCGCCGGCGATGACCGAGGTCGATAGCAGGATGGCCAAAAACATGCGGTAATCCATGGTTCCCTTGATTAATTCCTTCATCGCCAGCGAGACGTTTGTCAGCGGCACCATTGCCCAGAAGCTGTTTAATTCTATGCCTGGCAATAAAGCCAGAATGATCGGCAATAACACCAGTAAGATCAAGGGTTGAATCATGCCCTGCGCTTCCTTGAAGCTGTGTGCATAGATCGATAAGGACAGTAATAAGGAAGCAAAAATTGCCGATGTCGGTACCAGCATCAAGCCCAGCATTGCCAAATCCAGCGGCCCGATACTGCGTAAGATTTGCGTCAAGTCTTGCGTCACATTGATCGATATTGAATGGCCGAACAGGAATAATAAAGCGCCAATGCTAAGTACCATCAGCAAGGCTGACGTAAGTCCGACTGTAAATAAGACTCCAAATTTAGCGAACACGATAGCGCTACGCGGCACCGGCGCCAGCAGCAGGCTTTCCAACGTGCCGCGTTCCTTCTCGCCGGCACCCAGATCGATGGCGGGATACATTGCCGCCATTAGACAGACGCTAAGCAAAATATAGGGCAGGATGCCGCCGATCAGTGCGCCCATCTGTTCACGCTTGCCGGCAGTCGAACGTTCATCGAGTTTGATTGGGTTGAGCGCAAATGCGAGTTGATCCTTGCTCAGATTGAGCGATGAAAGTGCAACCTGCCGCAACTCGGTATTGTGCGTATTGATGATGCCGCGTACCCGTTTCTCGATGGTATCGACCGCCACTGCGCTGTTGTAATGCAAATCAACCGTGGCTTGCCGCCCTTGTGCCAGATTGCTGTCAAAGCCGGCAGGAATAATGAGGGCAAACTTGATGCGGTCGTCGTCGATGGCGTTTTTGATCGCTTCGATACTTTCCAGCGGCACTTCCGAAAAACCTTTGCTTTGAGCAAAGCGCTGCGCCAGTGCAGGAGAATGTTGTGTGCCGAAGACGGCGTACTTCAGCTCGACCCGTTGCGCATTCTTGAATATTGTGGCCGACAGATAGGCAAAGCTGCCAAAAATCAGCGGCAAGGCAAGAATTGGAATCAAGATCGTGAAAATCAGGGTTTTGCGATCACGTACCAGCTCCAGCATTTCCTTGAGGTAAATGGTCCACATGGTTAAGACTGTTCTTTCAAGGCTTCTCTTCAATGATATTGACGAAGGCATCGACCAGATCATCGCTGCCGCCGCGCTGGCGAAACTGGGCAATACTGCCGCTGAAAGCCGTCGTTCCGTGATTGATCACGCACACGCGGTCGCACAATTTTTCTACTTCATGCAAATGATGGGTAGAAAAAATCAGCGGGATTTTCATCGCTTTGTAGCTTGCGATGAAGTCGAGCAGGGTCTTGGCCGACATCACATCGAGACCGGTGGTCGGCTCATCTAGAATCACCACTTTCGGCTCATGCACCACGGCGCGCGCGATGGCGCATTTTTGCTTCATGCCCGCAGACAAATGATCGGCGCGGCGGTCGGAAAAGGCATGCATCTGCAAGCGGTCGAACAAGTCGTCGATTCTTTGCTTCAAGATATCTTCACGCATGCCATGCAGACGACCAAAATATTCCACGTTCTCGCGCGAGCTCAGGCGGCCGTATAGTCCGGTGGTGCCCGACAGGAAGCCGATATTTTTACGCGCAAATAGTGGCTGCGCCACAATATCGATGCCGTCAATCGTGACGCTGCCGGCATCCGGTTTTAACGCGGTCGAGAGCATGCGCAAGGTGGTTGTCTTGCCAGCACCATTTGGCCCCAGCAAGCCCAAAACTTCGCCGGCGGTGCAGGTAAAACTAACATTTTTGACCGCGTGAAACCAGCCATCGGCGACGCTGTTCTCCCCGTTCGGCACCGCTTTGCGCTGCGGCCGCGCTAGCCGGAATCGTTTTGCCAGGCCCTTGACCTCGATCATGCCGCTTCCGTGCTTGCAACTGCGATTGGGACAGCGACCTTGCTCTTTTTGAAGGGATTGCGTTCGGGTGCATCATCGTGTTCAATCCCGAGCAATAAGCGTTTTATAAGTTTGTTCAAAACCGGCTGGCGATGTCGTACCAGAATGCCAAAAGCCTCGGGTTTAGCGCCGAGCGACGCTTTGGGTTCCAGCGCGGTGCGACCGTAGGAAACGCGTTTGCATCCGAGCGAAATCCCGTCGGCAATACCTGCATGCAGCAGTCGCAAATAAATCGGTAGTTGGCCGGCGGCGCTGCGATCAAAACCGATGTGATACGCAATCGCGGTATCGCCGTCCGCGACCGAAATCAGGAAGCCTAGCAGTACATTGTTTTGCTTCAGGACGCTACAGCGAAAGCGTTCGCCGGCAACTGCCTGCAGCGTGGCGAAATATTCCGGCACCAGTTGAAACGGCCGGAAATCGGCATTGATTTGCACCGCCTTATATAGCGCAAATATCTGTTCGCTGGCCGCCGACAGGTCAGTCAAATTTTCAATGGTGCAAGCCGCTTCATCGATGGGTTTCAATACGCCATTGCGGATGTTGGTGCGGTATTTGGAGGCTAGGCTGGCTAGGTAATCGTCGTAATTTTTCCAATCTTCTTGCAGTGTCAAGACCATATTCGGCTCGGTCTCGATGTAGCGGTAACTGAGATTTTCCAGATGCGCCGCTTGCGTGATAAAGGGTTCGTGCAAGTCCTTGATCATGACAAAGTGGGTTTTGCCGGCCAGTTTTTCAGCTTGCCTTACGCGGTATAAAACCTCCGCGATGCCATGCCAGGCGAGTTTTTCATCCACGTCTTTGGCAAACGCGATCCCGTGTTGACCATAGGTCAGGAAGTTGCCGCAAGTCAGTACCCGTTGTCGGGTCGCTTGCACCAGTTGATCGAGCGGCGTGATATTGGCGTCGACGGCTTTTTCGGGACGCGCCTGCGCCAGACTAAGGTCGGCGAGCTGCATATAGACCGCTGCCACCGGCTCCCGTTCTGCACCGTGGCCGTCATAGATCAAGGCATAGCGGGCTGACAAATTAGTCGGCAACACATCTTCCAGCGCTGCCAGATAGTTGCGCGACATGAAAAAACCGGCTTCCTGTACCAGCTCGTCCCAAGCGCCAGAGTCGAGCATGCCGATGGCGTCAGCAATCGCATAGTACAAATTAGCGGGGCCGCGCAAACGCTTGCGCTCCTTGCTTCTTTCGACCAGCGATGCTTTCACTGAGCGTAATGTGTCTGCAATACTCATGGCTTGAATGTCTGTGTGGTCGGCGTTGATCGGGCGTGAAAAATCGAAACGGAAGCAAGCATCTTATTACATACACGTTACATTTGAGGGAGATCATGGCTTCGATTGTTGTTGCCGTGGCCGGAGTTTTTATGGCACTTGCTTATCAAGAGCGGGTAACTATGCCGAAGCCAGTTATTGCGTTCGAAATCATCTTCCATAACATCTATTTATGGGGGTATATGCCAAAACATAGCCTATTCCGCACGTTTTTAAAGCGGCTTTAAAGATACTGACGGTAGTATTTTTAGACGGATTTTGTCGGTAAGTCAGAGCCGGCAACGCAGTCCTGCGATTGGTGCGATGTTTTGGCGTGCCTGGCCCGGTATGCCTTGCAGTCCACATGCTTGATACGATTGG
>JAZKIX010000041.1:26182-65448 GCA_040384645.1 Pseudomonadota bacterium
GGCTACACTCGTTTTCCTTCGGCGTTGAGCTAGTTTGAGCCATATCAAGCCACCTGCGCCCCACTTTTTGAGAGAACGCCATGTTTAATGTCAATCGTGCCCCAGAACTCAAGACGGTGCTGCTTGCCAGCGGCTTGATCCTGACCATGGCGATGGGGGTACGACATGGTTTTGGCTTTTGGCTACAGCCGATTTCCCAGGCGCATGGCTGGACCCGCGAAACTTATTCGCTGGCGCTGGCTTTGCAGAACTTGATGTGGGGCGTATTCGGGCCGTTTGCCGGCATGGTCGCGGATCGCGTCGGCACTGCCAAAGTCGTGATTGCTGGCGCCATTTTTTATATGCTGGGCTTGTTATGGATGGCGATGATCGATCAGCCGACGCTGTTCATTGTTGGCTCCGGCGTCTTAATCGGTGCAGCGCTGGCGTGTACTGCATTTGGTGCGATTAGCGGCATCATCGGGCGGATTGCGCCGGAAGCCAAACGTTCGTGGGCGTTCGGAATCTCTTCTGCGGCCGGTTCTTTCGGCCAATTTGTGATGATGCCGGTAGAGCAAAATTTGATTTCATCGGTGGGTTGGCAAAACGCGTTTTACTTGCTGGGTGGATTGATTTTACTGGTGATGATTCCAATGGCATTTCGCTTGCGCGAGCCCGTGGCGCAAGCCTGCACCGGGCCGCAGCAAAGCATAAGCGAGGCGGTACGTGAAGCATTTGCCTACCAGCCTTTTTTGCTGTTGCTGGCGGGCTACTTTGTGTGTGGTTTTCAAGTGGTTTTTATCGGCGTGCATATGCCAGCGTATTTGAAAGACAAGGGGATCGCTGATGCCAATGTAGCCGTGCTGGCATTGGCATTGATCGGTTTGTTCAATATTTTCGGCTCGTATTACGCCGGCAAATTAGGGGGGCGTTTCCCCAAACGCTATTTGCTGTCGTCGATTTACATCACGCGGGCATTGGTCATTTCCTTGTTTTTGCTGGCACCATTATCGCCGTGGTCGGTATATGTGTTTGCCGCTGCGATGGGTCTGTTATGGCTGTCGACGGTACCTCTGACCAATGGCGTGATTGCCGGGATCTTCGGCGTGAAATATTTGTCGATGTTGTCGGGTTTTGTCTTCTTCTCGCATCAGGTCGGCAGCTTTCTAGGGGTGTGGCTGGGCGGCTATTTATTTGCCCGCGATGGCAATTACAATACGGTGTGGATGATCACGATTGCGCTAGGCGTGTTTGCGGCGCTGGTCAATTTACCGATCAATGAAAAAGCCATTGTGCGGATGCAGGCGGCTCCGGCTTAAACCACGAGTTGAGAAATAGGAGAATGGGATATGCCGAATTTGCGCAGCACACTTCACAAGGCGATCTGGGGCGTACTTGCCGCCTTGGTGCTGTCGGCAGCTTTTCTTGCTTACTTGAGGCCGGCTTTTGTGGTGGATCTGGCTAACCGATTTTTCCTGTGCTTTTAAAGTCTTGCCGTTCGGCATGACGTTGGCGCCAGCTCGCTTGCGTTTGGCCATTGTTTGAGCAAGTGCGGCAGGTACAATAAGCGCATGGATATAGCTCTCAATGAAATGGAAGATGCCATTAATTACTGGCGTCTGATGCGCCCGTCGCAAGGGGAAGAAAGCGCCTTGTCGCCGGAAGTCAACGCCCTGGCTGGGGTGTATGCGTTAATGATTTATGAACATGCCAAGGCTGTTTCGATCGACCGGTTGGATGACACGGTGCGTGCTTTGGTCAATTCCTGGCGCGATCAGCGCAGCAGATGAGCTTAATAATTTCGCTAATAAATGCACTAATAAATACGCGCCGCTGGTACGCACAATCCCACTGTCACCTCTTCGGTTCCTGATTTTCTTACCCGTAATTTTTTTTGGACAGCCGCACACCGGCGGCTGCTGTTTGTATGCCTGATTTTGAAAAAAAACTGAGTAGTCGCGATGCGCTTGCCGAGCGCGTTGCCGCCTTGCCGCAACCGGTGGTGTTGACCAATGGTGTGTTCGATATCTTGCATCGCGGCCACGTGACGTATCTGGCACAAGCACGCGCGCTCGGTGCATCGTTGGTGGTGGCGGTCAATACGGACGCTTCGGTCAGGCGCTTGGGCAAGGGCGACGACCGTCCGATGAATGGCTGTGAGGACCGCATGGCTTTATTGGCCGCGCTGGAATCGGTCAGTCTGGTGGTGCCCTTCGATGAAGATACCGCGCTGCAAGTGGTGCAGCAAGCGCGCCCGGACATTTACGTCAAAGGCGGCGATTACGATATGACGGCGATCCCGGAGGGGCAGGCGGTATTGGCGTATGGCGGCCAAGCGGTGGCAATCGATTTTGCCCATGACCGCTCGACCAGCAAATTATTGTTGAAAATCAGAAAGAACTAGCTGGCTGCACCGCTTACAGCCGGCTTTCAGCGCTAACGTTAATTGATATTTTGATTTTTACGGGGAGTATAGTGCAATTTCATGCCTTAGCCGCACGTTTTCATTGGGCCTTTAAATATACACACGGGAGTATAATTTGAGCCAAGCAGCTCAATTTCCGCCTTTAAAGCCGTTTTGGCGCCATGCTTCGTACACCACGACCGCCACCGTATTCGATAGATTCAAGCTGCGATTATCGGGCCGCATCGGTAGTCTGATGCGCTGCGTCGGCGCAAATGACTCGCGCAAGGCCGGCGCCAGCCCTTTGGTTTCCGAGCCAAACACGAACACATCGCCCGGCAAGAAAACGCCTTGTGAAAACGGCGCCGAGCCATGCGTCGTCAGCGCAAACATGCGCGCTGGATTGGGTTGGGCGCTAGATAAAAACGCGTCCCAATTGGCATGCACTTGCATGGTCGCGTAGTCGTGATAATCCAAGCCGGCGCGCCGCATCTTGGCATCGTCGAGCGGGAATCCGAGCGGCTCGATCAGGTGCAATTGCGCACCCGTGTTGGCGCACAGGCGGATGATATTGCCGGTATTGGGGGGGATTTCGGGTTCGACCAAGACAACGTGAAACAAGTTTTTCTCCTTTTGTCAATGTTCAGTGTTGCGGCGTGCGCGCAAACACAAAATTGGTAACACGCGCCGCGCCGAAGCGCTTGAGCGTGGCGGCCAGCTCGTTCAAGGTTTCGCCAGTGGTGATGACATCATCGACGATCCCGATATGCTGCCCCTTGACCTGATCCAGCCATTGCGGCGTCACCGTAAAGCCATCGCGGATATTGCTGCGCCGCTCGTCTGGATGCAGCAACGCTTGCGCTCCGGTATCGCGCACGCGCAGTGCAAGGGTGGGGCAGAGCGGGACGCCCAAAGCGCGTGCCAGCGGCTTGGCGATTTCCAACGCTTGATTGAAGCCGCGTTCAGCCAGACGCAAGCGCCCCAGCGGTACCGGCGCCAGCAAGGTTGGCAGTGCCAGACTAGATTGCGACTGCAAAATGGTATCGCGCAACATGGTCGAAAAGAACGGTGCCAGCGCCAGCCGGCCGCCAAATTTCAATCCCAGGACCAGTTGATCGACCGGTGCGCAATAGTCGGCTGCAACCAAGGTGGCATCAAATGCCGGCGGCGCGTGCAGGCAGTCGCCGCAGCGTGCCCCCGGTTTGGCAATATGCGGGTCAAGATTGCCGGTTTCGGGCAAGCGGGTCGCACACTGGCTGCAGCGGCGCGATTGGGCGCCAAAAAAATCGCGCCTGCAATCCTTGCACATGACTTCGGGCGCGCCGATGCCACAGAGCGCGCAAGGGCATGGCACGCTAATGGCGAGGCGCGCCAAGACGCGCTGCGACTGGCGAAGTAAAGCTGAAATCTTGCGCGATAGCATGAGGCGGTGCTGCCTTTGAGCGTGTAAACTGCGCGAATTATCTCATTCCATTGGATGGCTTCCGCGTGTTATTGCCCACTTCCACCAGTTCCACGCTCAGTGCGCCGATCGACCTGTCGCTCGTGCGCCGCCTGTTTGCTGATGCGTCCGCCATTGCCGGCGCGGATTTTTTAAGGCGCGAAATCGCCGCCAGAATGGAAGAGCGCTTGGCCTTGGTCAAAATCGATCCCAAACTGGTGCTTGATGCCGGCTGTGGCGAGGGCGCCGATTTGCTGGCCTTGCACAAGCGCTTTCCCAATGCAAATTTGGTGGGTCTAGATGCTTCGCCTGCTATGTTGCAAGCGGCCTTGCAACGCCGGACTGAGGCGCAATCGGCGCTGAATCGCATGCTGGCGAAATGGCTGCCGGCGGCTAAAACTGACGATGTCCTTGATTTGATTTGCGCTGACTTTGCCGCAACGCCGCTCTCAAACAATAGTGCTGACCTGATTTGGTCCAACCTGGCATTGCACTGGCATCCGCAACCGGATCGGGTATTTGCCGAATGGCGCCGGTTGTTGCGGGTCGATGGCTTGTTGATGTTTTCATGTTTTGGCCCCGATACCTTGAAAGAAATTCGCACCGCCTTCGCCGCACTTGATGCAGCGCCCCACGCCCTGCCTTTTGTCGATATGCACGATTTTGGCGACATGCTGGTTGAGGTCGGTTTTTCAACGCCGGTCATGGATATGGAAACCATTACCGTCACTTACACCAGCGTCGATAAATTGATGGCAGACGTACGCGCCTTGGGCGGTAATCCGCTATCGAACCGTCGTCGCGGTTTGATAAGCAAAGCAAGTTGGCGCCGAGTAATGCAGGTATTGGAGCAGCTGCGCCGTCCCGACGGTACCATCGGGCTAAGCTTTGAAGTGATATATGGACATGCTTTCCGCCCGATTTCTAAGACGACTGCGAGTGGCGAAGCGATCATCCGCTTCAAGTAGAGGGTGTTATTACTTCGGAAATATCTTTCCTTTAATGCTTGAAAGTAAGCGAAAAACTGCGCTCTCAAAGTCTGGCTTACGGTTACCGATGCCCGTTAATTCTTGATGTCGATCATCTTTGCCGAGTATAATCGCAGATCTTAAAAATTGGCTTGGTGTGTTTGTCGTTCTGCGTTGTACGCTGGAGCTGGCGCCACCATTTCAAGATTTCTCCGTTATTTTTACCCCTTGTCCTGCTTTTCGCACAGTTTCTCCCGTGTTGAATTGGCGAGGCCTGTCGCGCCCAATAGGCGATGCGATAGGCCTTGAGACATACGTGTTGACAGGGCAGAGGCAGCGTTGGCTCGCCGAGACAATTGGCGGTTCCCTATTTGGGCAGAATTCTTATTTTAGGTTGTTGAGGAAAACATGAAATATGCAAAGCGACTTCAATCGTTGATGCTCGGAGCGTCGCTCCTGGCGACCGGGTCGGCTTCTTGGGCAGTCCCCGATAGCAAAGGCGGACCGGCAGTTCTTCAGCTCAATTTACAGCCGCCGGTTACACAAATTGCTGATCAGATTTACTCGCTCCATACGTGGGTGATGGTAATTTGCCTGGTGATTTTTGTCGCCGTGTTCGGCGTCATGTTCTATTCGATCCTGAAACATCGCAAATCGCTCGGTCACAAGGCGGCGACATTTCATGAAAGTACCGCCGTTGAAATCGCCTGGACTATTGTCCCTTTCCTGATCGTAATTGGAATGGCGTTGCCTGCCACCAAGACTGTGGTCGCGATGAAAGATACGTCCAACGCCGATATCACCATCAAGGCCACCGGCATGCAATGGCAATGGGGCTACGATTACCTCAAAGGCGATGGCGAGGGAATTTCATTCCTGTCGGCTTTGTCTACCCCGCGTGAGCAAGTTGGTGAGCCTGGGTTGACATCGCGTGTTGCGCCAGTAACGCCGATTAATGAAAATTACTTGCTCGAAGTGGATAATCAAGTGGTGGTTCCGGTCAATAAGAAAATCCGTATCGTGACGACTGCCACCGATGTAATCCATGCATGGTCGGTGCCGGCTTTCGGCGTTAAGCAAGATGCTATTCCGGGCTTTGTACGCGACACTTGGTTTAAGGCGGAAAAAATTGGCACTTATCGTGGTCAATGCGCTGAGCTATGCGGTAAAGAGCATGCTTTCATGCCGATTGTAGTCAATGTGGTGAGTGACGACGATTACAAAAAATGGGTCGATGGCAAGAAAAAGGAAATGGCCGCCAATGCCGACGATCCGACCAAAACATGGACTATTGATGAGTTGAAGCAGCGCGGTGAAAAGGTGTATGCAACTAATTGCGTATCCTGCCATATGGCGACCGGCAAAGGCCTTCCTAATGCATTTCCGGCGCTGGATGGTTCCAAGATCGTGGTCGGGCCAAAGGCGGACCAAATTGATGTGTTGTTGAACGGCAAAAAAGGCGGCGGTTTCCCCTCTGATATGCCTGCATGGCGCCAATTGTCCGATACCGAAATCGCAGCGGTAATTACCTATACCCGTAACAGCTGGACTAATAAATCCCAAGAGAATATTGTTCAACCAGCCGAAATTACGGCTGCGCGCAAGTAATTGAAATCAGGAGTTTGAGATGAGCACAGCCGCAATCGATCACGCACACGATCATACCGCCGACCACGGTCACCACGACCATCCTCACGGCTGGCGCCGTTGGTTGTATGCGACCAATCACAAGGATATTGGGACGCTTTATCTTTGGTTTTCATTCACTATGCTGTTGTCGGGCGGTGTGCTGGCATTATTGATCCGTGCCGAATTGTTTAGCCCTGGCCTGCAATTGTTCCACCCTGAGTTTTTCAATCAGCTGACAACCATGCATGGTCTGGTGATGGTGTTTGGCGCGATCATGCCGGCTTTTGTTGGCTTCGCCAACTGGATGATTCCGTTGCAGGTGGGTGCCTCTGACATGGCCTTTGCCCGCATGAATAATTTTTCGTTCTGGTTGCTGCCGCCTGCCGCATTATTATTGGCGACTTCATTCCTGGTGCCAGGGGGTGCGACCGCCGCCGGCTGGACTTTGTATGCGCCGTTATCGACCCAGATGGGGATCGGCATGGACATGGGTATTTTCGCGATGCATTTGATGGGCGCATCGTCCATCATGGGCTCGATAAATATCATTACTACCATCCTGAACATGCGGGCACCAGGCATGACCTTGATGAAGATGCCAATGTTTTGCTGGACTTGGTTGATTACCGCTTACCTGTTGATTGCAGTAATGCCTGTTTTGGCTGGCGCGATCACCATGACGCTGACAGATCGCCACTTTGGCACATCGTTCTTCAATGCTGCCGGTGGTGGTGATCCAGTGATGTACCAGCATATTTTCTGGTTCTTCGGTCATCCCGAGGTATATATCATGATTTTGCCGGCCTTCGGTATCGTTTCTCAGATCATCCCTGCGTTTGCCCGTAAGCCACTATTTGGCTACGCTTCAATGGTGTATGCAACTGCTTCGATTGCGATTCTCTCGTTCATCGTTTGGGCACACCATATGTTCGCAACCGGTATGCCTGTAACAGGGCAATTGTTCTTCATGTACGCAACGATGTTGATTGCAGTGCCAACTGGCGTAAAGGTATTCAACTGGATTGCAACAATGTGGAAGGGGTCAATGACATTTGAGACGCCTATGTTGTTTGCTATCGGATTTATTTTCGTATTTACGATGGGCGGTTTTACTGGTCTGATTCTAGCCGTAACGCCTATCGATATTCAGTTGCAAGATACTTATTACGTTGTGGCGCATTTTCACTATGTATTGGTGGCTGGCTCCCTGTTTGCCTTGTTCGCTGGCTTTTATTATTGGGGGCCAAAGTGGACCGGATTCATGTACAACGAAACACGCGGCAAAATCCACTTCTGGAATTCCCTGATCTGGTTTAACGTCACTTTCTTCCCTATGCACTTTTTGGGACTGGCGGGCATGCCGCGTCGTTATGCGGATTATCCGGCCCAATTTACCGATTTCAATATGTTGGCTTCAATTGGCGCCATTGGTTTCGGTTTGTCGCAAGTGTATTTCTTGTTTGCCGTGGTAATTCCATCGATCAGAGGTGGTGACAAAGCAGCTGACAAGCCGTGGGATGGCGCTGAAGGTCTGGAATGGACAGTGTCTAGCCCTGCGCCATTCCATACATTTGAAACACCTCCAACGGTCAAATAAAGAGCGACGGGCGCAAGCTCTGTATGCAGACGGAAGATGAGTCAGGACAATAAGCCCACCAACGGTAAGACCGCGTTGATCCTTGCATCAATCGCGCTGATATTTTTCATTGGCGTATTCGCAAGACGTATTTGGTTGAGTTGACGCGGTGCAAACAGATCGAAATGGTGAGATTGACGAGCCACGGAAAAGGCTCAATGCGCAAATGCTGGGCAAATTGCTGGTTATTGCAGTGATGATGTTTGGCTTTGGCTATGCGCTGGTGCCGGTTTACAAGAAAATTTGCGAGATTACCGGGATCAATATCCTTACGCCAAAAGATGTCAATGTTGAACCGGTAAGTAATACGCAAATCGATATCACCCGAACGATTACGATCGAGTTTGACGGCAATGCCCACGGGCCTTGGCGTTTCAGACCTACGGTCAGTAGCATGCAAGTGCATCCGGGGCAAATGGTGCAAGTGGTGTACGAAGTGGTGAACACGCAGGCGCGCAGCATCGATGCGCAGGCCATTCCCAGTTATGCGCCCCAGCAAGCTGCAGTGCACGTCAAGAAAATGGAATGTTTCTGTTTCAAACAGCAGACACTGGGGCCAAACGAAGCCAGGCAAATGCCGGTAATGTTTTATATCGATCCAGCTCTGCCAAGAGATATAAAAAACATTACCCTGTCGTACACTTTTTTTGAAATTGCCGGCACTGGTAAAAAAGCGGGATAAGTTCAAAGGGGTGCGGCATATGCAAGATGGAAATAAGCCAACGCAGCGTAAGGCGTCATTTTTGGCGACGATGAAAGCGGTATTCTGGTCATTTTTTGGCGTAAGAAAGAAAAGTGATTACGAAAAAGACGCTGCGCAACTGAATCCAGTGCATGTCGTAATTGCTGGCATTATCGGTGCGATGATTTTTATTGCGATATTGATGCTGATTGTGAAAAGTGTCGTTGCAAAGTAAGTATTTTTAAGTATTTGAAAACCGCAAAGCAGTTCGAATCAGGAGATCAAAATGAGTTCACACCTAACTAAAGCACCTTACTATTTTGTGCCAGGCCCATCCCAATGGCCTCTGCTGGCGGGCGCTTCGCTACTTTTGACAATGGCAGGAGCGTCGGCTTGGGTAAATGGTTTTACCTGGGGTAGTTATGCAACCGCAGTAGGAATTTTGAGCCTGATTCTGGTTCTTTACAAATGGTTCGGCGATGCGATTGCTGAGTCTGAAGGTGGTTTGTACAGCCAACGGATCGACATATCTTTTCGTTGGAGCATGAGTTGGTTTATTTTTTCCGAGGTAATGTTTTTTGCTGCGTTTTTTGGAGCATTATTTTACGCTCGCAGTATCACGCTGCCTTGGTTGGGCGATTTGGATCATAAGATTTTGTGGCCTGATTTCTCTGCGCATTGGGGTAATCTTGGGCCAACGGGTACGGTCGACGAGTTCCAGGTCATGGGTCCATTCCCGATTCCTACGATTAATACGTTGTTGCTATTGACCTCCGGCGTTACTTTGACGATCTCTCATCATGCATTGCGTGCAGGTCATCGCGCTAAAACCGCGTTGTGGCTGGCTGCAACCGTTTTGCTAGGTGCAATATTCATGGGTTTTCAAGTATACGAATACATGCATGCCTACAGTGAGTTGAATTTGAAACTGACCTCAGGTATCTATGGCTCGACATTTTTCATGTTGACTGGTTTTCACGGTTTTCACGTGACGATGGGTGCCATCATGTTATCGGTCGTTTTGTATCGTTTGATGAAGGGGCATTTCACGCCCGAGAATCATTTTGCTTTTGAAGGCGCCGCGTGGTATTGGCACTTTGTTGACGTGGTTTGGCTCGGTCTCTACGTGGTCGTATATTGGTTATAAGCGGCCTTTATGGACACAAAAAAAGCCGCACTTTGCTGCGGCTTTTTTAATTGTGTGACTATATTTAAACGTTACTTGCGTTCCATCCGATCTTGAAAACGGCTTAGCGAATTCCGGTAGGCTGAATCCAGCCGAGCTTGTACGCTATTAGCAACGAAACGAACAAGAGAATAGAGAATCCAACGCGAAATGCAAGTGCGTACACTGTGCGGTTGGTTTTTCCTTGGTCCTTCATTAGGAAAACAAGGGCAGAAGCCAAACTGGCAATGATGAGAATGAAGCCAAAAGCGACTATTATTTTCATGGGCTATTCGGTAGTGATGCCGCAATTAGGGATTGAATGAACGAGGTGACATTGTAATGCGTATGGCATTTCATTTTCGGTGGATTCCGTTGCTGGCAGCCCTTGTTGCAGTAACGATAGGCGTTTTACTCGGCCAATGGCAAATGCGTCGTGCAGCGGAAAAAATGGCAATCGAGCATACGCTGACGCGACGGGAGTCAGCTCCCGCGGTCGCTTTGGAATCGGTACTTTCTTCAGTTGAAAATATCGAATATCGCCGAGTTACACTAACGGGACATTTTCTCAGTGAGTGGCCGCTTTACCTGGATAATCGTCCGCTCAAAAGCAAGGCAGGATTTTATGTGTTGATGCCATTCAAACTGGCATCCAGCGACCGGATAGTATTAGTAGCGCGCGGCTGGGTTGGACGAGACATCGCAGATCGTACAAAATTGCCGCCTTTGAAAACGCCTGCAGGCCAAATCGAACTTGACGCCATTGTGGTCAAAAGTGTTGGAAAAGTAATGCAGCTCGGGCAGGAAGAAGCGCAATTCGAACCGCGCGCGATTATGCAAAATATTACACCTGCCGTATTTGCCGCGCGCACCAAACTGGCTGTCGAAGCGTTTTTCGTCCAACAGCGTAACGACACCCACGATGGATTGTTGCGCGACTGGCCAAGGCCAGCGCTGGACATTGACCGGCATCGCGGCTATATGGTGACTTGGTATTCCCTGGCCTTGATGGCCGCTCTATTTTATTTGGTAACAGGATTCAAACGTAATGACGAAGTCAAACCCTGACAGCGAACGTGCTAGACAAGCGAGCGGTCGTTGGAAATTATTTGCTGTGATTGCGGTATGTGCAGCGCCAATGATCGCGTCCTATCTTACGTACTATGTGATTAAGCCGGAGGGTCGCACGAACTATGGCACCTTGCTCAGTCCTAAAGATTATCCGATTCCAGCGCTCGGATCGTCTGCGCTCGATGGGTCTGCGATAACGTTGAATGACTTCAAAGGCAAGTGGATCATGCTGCAAGTCGATGGTGCAGACTGCCGTGATACTTGCAAGGAAAAACTGTTTAACATGCGCCAACTAAGGCTGACGCAAGGCAAGGAAATGGGCAGGATTGAACGAGTCTGGTTAATTACCGACAATCAGCCTTTGGAAACTATTGTGATGAGGGAATACGACGGAACCCGTATGCTGCGAGTCAGGCCGGACCTGCTCAAAGCTTGGCTGCCAACGGAGCCGGGAACTATTGCAGCGGATCACCTTTATATCATTGATCCATTGGGCAATTTGATAATGCGTTATCCAAAAGCGGCAGATCCCAATAAAATTAAGAAAGACCTAAAAAAATTGCTGCGTGCATCGAGCATAGGCTGATCATATGTTGATGCAATTGGCTATTAACGGGCTGCTGCTCGCCTTGTTGCCGCTGGCGCTGGTCTGGACTTCCAGTGATAAAAAAAAATATCGCAAGCTGGTCTGGGTTACTTTGTTTTTGACCTTTGATTTGATCATGTTCGGCGCCTTTACTCGCTTGACCGATTCGGGTCTTGGTTGTCCGGATTGGCCAGGGTGTTACGGGCAGGCAAATCCATGGCAGGCGCAGTCGCATATTCAAGCTGCAGAGTTGGCTTTGCCTAGCGGGCCGGTTACGTTTGCAAAAGCATGGATCGAAATGATTCATCGCTATCTGGCAATGGCTGTTGGGGTGCTCTGCATTGTGCTGATGATTGCCGGCTTGCGTATCTGGCATAAAGCATCGAGTTCTTCCATTCGACCCTCACCCAGCCTGGCAATCGCAATATTTTTTTGCGTTTGCGTTCAAGGAGCGTTCGGTGCCTGGACCGTTACACTGAAGTTGCAACCGCTGATCGTGACGATCCATCTTTTGTTGGGCATGGTTTTGCTTGGACTACTTGCATGGTTGGCTACACGCCAAGAGCAGCAGATCGTTGCTGTCGCAGCATTGCGTATACGCTGGTCAGCGGCAGCAGCACTGATTTTGCTTCTGATTCAAATTGGGCTTGGCGGTTGGGTTAGTACTAACTACGCGACGCTGGCATGCAATGATTATCCGTTATGTCATGGCAAGCTCGTGCCATCGATGGATTTGGCAAATGGCTTCAGCTTATGGCGCGATCTTGGTAAAACCGCTACGGGTGAATTTTTGCCGTTTCCAGCCTTGACCGCAATCCATTGGGTACACCGCAGTTTTGCCTATCTGGTAATTGCTTGTATCGCCTGGGTCGCTTGCAGGGCGCTCAAGATCGAGGGCTTGTACAAGACCGCGCGCGCTTTGCTGGTGTTAATCGGAGTACAGTTTCTTACGGGCGTCTCGACTATATTTTTTAACTGGCCGCTTGCTATCGCGGTCGCGCACAATGGCGGCGCTGCGTTACTCTTGCTAGTGCTCGTCATGTTAAACTACAAGGCTAACTTGCCCCGGCAGCGCCATATCATCATGCAAAAATCGCATGCAAAAATCGCCTTCCATTCCTCTTGCCAATCTGAATGACCACGTTGCCAACACTGCCAAACCGCATCGCGCAATATTGGGCGCTCACCAAGCCGCGTGTGACACAGCTTGCAGTATTTTGCGCTGTCATTGGCATGTTGTTAGCCACACCAGATTTACCTGAATGGCGAATCGTTCTGGCGGCGACGGTCGGTATTTGGCTCTTGGCTGGTGCTGCATTTGCGGTTAACTGCTTGGTTGAGCGCGAGATCGACTCGCGCATGGCACGTACCGCGCGCCGTCCAATGGCACGAGGTGAAATCTCGGTAATGCAGACCCTGGTTTTCTCCAGCATGCTCGGTGCAGTTGGTATGACGGTACTATATTTTTTTGTGAATCCGCTGACGATGTGGCTGACAGTTGCCACCTTTGTCGGTTATGCAGTGATTTACACCATGATTTTAAAGCCGGCGACACCGCAAAACATCGTCATCGGTGGCTTGTCCGGCGCCATGCCGCCAGCCTTGGGTTGGGCCGCTGTTGCGAACGACGTGCCGATGCAAGCGTGGCTTTTGGTATTGATAATTTTTGTCTGGACACCGCCGCATTTTTGGGCTTTGGCCATGTATCGACGCGACGATTATGCTAAATCGGGTTTGCCCATGCTGCCGGTAACGCATGGTGCGGAGTTTACCCAATTCCATATTTGGCTTTATACGATTGCGTTGACTGCAACTACGCTATTGCCATATGCAGTACAAATGAGTGGCTTGATTTACTTATCGTGCGCCTTGATATTAGACGGTTTTTTCTTGTGGTACGCATGGCAAATTTATCGCCATTACACTGACTTGATGGCAAGAAAAACCTTTACGTTTTCGATCATTTATTTGTCGTTGCTGTTTGCGGCTCTGTTGATCGACCATTACTTTCGATTTTGAGCCGCATGGCGATACGCTCCCTCTCTTTAATTGCACTCAGTTTGGTCTTGGCAAGCTGCAATCAAACGCTGCCGTCAATTTTGACTGTGATTGGAATGTCGTTGCCGGCCTCTAAAGCTGTGATCGAAATCGAAGACAACTCTGATGCAGATATTACAATTGAGGCGACTGGTAAGCAGTGGCAGTGGGGCTATCAATATCTCAAGGGCGAGGGAGAAGGAATCGCTTTTCAGTCAGCGCCTGTCTTAAATGAGCAAAAGATTTCTGCGAGCGCTATACCAGGGCTATCGCGCAGCGATAATTATTTGATCGATGTCGATAATCCGGTGGTTGTTCCTTTCAAAAAGAAGATACGGCTTGTACTCACAGCCGATGACGTTATCCACGCGTGGTCGGTACCTGCTCTGGGTATGACGCAAGACGCTATCCCTGGGTTTTTGCGCGAAACTTCGTTTAGGACAGACACCATCGGTACCTATCGTGGTCAATGTGCCGAACTGTGTGGCAAGAACCACGCTTTCATGCCGATTGTAATTAAGGTTGTGAATGGGGAAGAGTACAAGCAGTGGGTTGATAGCAAGTTGAGAAAGAAGTGATAACTGCCGCAATCTGAAGAAACGTACCGTCTTTACGTTTTCAAATAGGTATCTATCTTGTTGTTTTTAGTGGCTTTTGCTTATCCAATAATTTTTGATTAGAGGTTGTAATGAAGCGTTTCCTCGCTCTGATGTCGCTGCTTCTTGCCGGTTTTTACCTATCTGCTTGCGATCAAAAGCCGCAGGCCTTTCAAAATACGGATATCACCGGCATAAACTATACCCAGCAATTTACCTTGACGGATCACACTGGAAAAGTCCGTACTTTGACAGATTTTAAGGGCAAGGCCGTGGTACTTTTTTTTGGCTTTACTCAATGCCCCGATGTCTGCCCCAGCACGATGGCTGAAATGGCCGGCGTAATGAAAACGCTGGGATCGCAGGCAGAGCAAGTGCAGGTGCTTTTTATTACGATAGATCCAGAGCGCGACACCAAGGAATTATTATCCCAATACGTCCCAGCTTTCGATCCGCGTTTTATTGGATTGTTCGGTGACAAAGCTGCGACCGAAAACGCGGCAAAAGCGTTCGGCATCATTTATCAAAAAGTGCTCGGGAAAACGCCGGGAAGTTACAGCATGGATCACAGCGCCGGCTCTTTTATAGTCGATCCACAAGGAAGGCTTCGATTGATGGTGCGCAATGGAAAAACTGCCGATTCGATTGTGCATGACCTTAAAATTTTGTTGCATCCAGCTTGAACGGCATACATTACTGATAAAAAAAGCGCTCATTTGAGCGCTTTTTTTATGCTTGTAATCGACTCAAACGTATTCGGCCAAAGCACCTTTCATTTTCTTCAATGCGGCCGACTCGATCTGGCGAATGCGCTCAGCGGATACTCCAAACTCTTCGGCCAAGGTATGTAAAGTCGCGCCAGAACCATCGTCATTCGCTAACCAGCGTGCTTCGACAATGCGCCGTGAGCGCGTATCGAGCTTGCCCAGAGCGGTTTCCAAGCCTTCGGAATGCAATCGATGTACTTGACGCGATTCGAGGATTTTGGTCGGCTCGTTCAAGTCAGTCGACAGATAAGCGATAGGCGCGAATTTGTCGTCTTCATCGTCGGTCGGCGCTTCTAAAGCGATATCGCGGCCAGTCAGGCGGGTTTCCATCTCGATGACTTCTTCACGCTTGACATTGAGTACCCGCGCCAGCGCATCGACTTGCGACGGCGTCATTGCATCCAGTCCTTGCTTATGGCTGCGCAAGTTAAAGAATAATTTGCGCTGTGCCTTGGTGGTTGCCACTTTGACCAAGCGCCAATTTTTCAAGATGTATTCATGCATTTCAGCCTTGATCCAATGCATGGCATACGACACCAGACGCACCCCTTGATCGGGATCGAAGCGTTTAACGGCTTTCATCAAACCGATATTGCCTTCTTGAATCAAGTCCGCGTGCGGCAAGCCGTAGCCCAGATAGCCGCGTGCGATGGAAACGACCAGCCGCAAGTGCGACAACACCAATTCTTGCGCAGCCGCCAAGTCATTGCTTTCGCGCAGGCGGCGTGATAAGGACATTTCTTCTTCATGCGTCAGCATTGGCAGGCGGTTCACCGCAGAAATGTAGGCATCGATATTGCCCAGATTTCCGGTAAAGCCAAGCCCCAGTGCATGGTTGCTGACGGGGACAACGGCTGTTGGGCTGGATGCTGAGTTCATATTGGTTCCTTGCGTGCTAGTTTTTGTTGTCAAGACCGGGTAATACGATATGCCACTAAAAATCGCTATCAAAAATCATTTTTCAATATATTAGCACTCTCTTGAATCGAGTGCTAATGAGCAAAATCAATTGGCGGGAGTGTTGAATATTATTCGCATGGAAAAAATTGATGCACTAAGCGGCACTGACTACACAGCTCAGTATCTGCCGCTAATAAAGTCGTATCAGTACGTCAACGCACACATAATCATTTGTATGTGTTGAGGAGCAGGTTGGATCGCAAAGTAAGCAAAAAATCCCAAGCCGCATAGCGTTCATGGTGTGGAAATTGCATCTTGACTAGAAATTGAAGGGAAATAAGGGGGGTATATGACGAAATTGCACTTGATCCGCACATAATATGGGCATCAAAAATATTACTGGGGTGTGTATATTTTCCTGCCACGCGAACAAAATTTACGCCATGCGGTTCAAATAACGTTTCACCGACAACACGGCACCAAACCAGCCCAGCGCTGAACTCATCCCTAACAACAGCGCCAGAGTGGGTGCAGCAAGTGGTACCAGTTGAAAGCTGGAACCATACAGCCGCGCTAGTTCACCGATTGCACCATTGAGCGGCTGCAGCGCCAGCGCCACCCCCAGCAAGGCGAGCGCGCCGGCGCATAAGCCAAGCGTGGCGCCGGTGTAATAGAAAGGGCGATGGATGAACAGGTCGGTCGCGCCTATCAGGCGCGATACTTCGATTTCATCGAGTTGGGTCAGCACTTGCAAGCGGATCGTATTAAACGCCACCGCCACGACGACCACGCCAAGAGTCGATGCCAGCAAAACCAAGGCGATGCGCAAGATGCTCATCAAGGCCGCCAGTCGCTTGACCCACGCTGAATCGAGCTGCACCAGCTCGACCCCGGGCAAACTGCGCAAGGCGGTCGCGATGCTATCGATCCGGCTAGCATCGGCTGCATCCCTGAAGCCATCAAGCTTGACCACGTAACCATCGGGCAGCGGATTGCCGCCAAGCGTGGTTAGGACGTCGGATAAGCCATTCTTTTCATTGAGTGACTCAAGCGCTTGCTCGCGTGGGACGAATACGACTTTGGCCAATTTTTTATCGTCTTGCAGCAGGTTGCGGATGGCAGGTGCCAGTTCCAGCGCTTTGTCGCGTGGCAGGTCGATCGCCATGAACAGGCTGATTTCCGGTTCGACTGCCAGTTGGGCCGACATCGGGCGCAGATTTTCCAACACCGTCAAGCCGGCGAAGGGCAGTGCCAGTGCAATCGCCACCACCAGCACGTTGAACAGGAAACTGGCGGGCGATTTGCGAAAATGCCCGAATGCAGCACGCCAGGCGAACGCGTGTTGCCGGTACCAGCGCTTCATGCCGCCTCCGCCATCAAATGACCGTGCTGCAAGTGAATCACGCGACTAGCATTGCTGAGGAAATAGTCGTCATGGGTCGAGATCAGGCAAGTCACGCCGGCACTATTAAAGGCGGTGAGCGCATCCAACACTTGGCTGGCACTGGCGCGGTCGAGGTTGGCGGTCGGCTCATCGGCCAGGATGATTTGCGGCCGGTTGACGATGGCACGCGCAATCGAGGCGCGCTGCTGTTCGCCGCCGGATAAGGCCAGCGGACGGGCCTCGGCTTTATCGAGCAAGCCGACTTTGTCCAAGGCCGCTCTGGCGCGCTGATCAGCCTCCTGATAAGAAGCGCCGATCACGATCAACGGCAGCATCACATTGGCTAACACTGTGCGATCCAATAACAAGCGCTGCTGCTGAAAAATCAGTCCCAGATTACGCCGCAAAACCGGCACGCCGGCCGCATTGAGTTTGCCGATATCCTGGCCGTTGACGGTGATGGTGCCGCTGCTGGGGCGCTCAATGGCGGCGATCATTTTCAATAAAGTGGATTTGCCGGCGCCGGACGGGCCGGACAAGAAAATCAACTCGCCCTTGGCCACCGATAATGAAATATCGGACAAGGCAATCGCATCTTTGCCATAACGTTTGGAGACATTGTGAAATTCAATCATGGGCAAACCTGACTCCATGTCGCGTCATCAATTAGGCCGATCAATCGAGCAAGGCATCAACAAATTCTTGCGCTACGAAAGGCTGCAGATCTTCAATTTTTTCGCCGACGCCAATGAAGTACACCGGTATCGGCCGGTTACGCGCAATCGCGGCCAGTACGCCGCCTTTGGCGCTGCCATCGAGCTTGGTGATGATTAAACCGGTCAGGCCCAGGGCATCGTCGAAGGATTTGACTTGCGCCAAGGCATTTTGCCCGGTATTGCCATCGATCACGAGCAAAACTTCATGCGGTGCGCTGTCCATCGCCTTGCCAATGACGCGCTTGATCTTCTTCAACTCATCCATCAGGTGCAACTGGGTCGGCAGGCGGCCAGCGGTATCGACCATCACCACATTGACCGATTTGGCCGTGGCCGAATGCACAGCGTCGAAAGCGACTGCCGCCGGATCACCCGATTCTTGCGAAATCACAGTGACGTTATTGCGTTCGCCCCACACCGTCAATTGTTCGCGCGCAGCGGCGCGGAAAGTGTCGCCCGCTGCCAGCAACACGCTCTGGCCATGCGCTTGCAAATGCTTGGCTAATTTGCCGATGGTGGTGGTTTTGCCGGCGCCATTGACGCCGGCGATCATGATCACTTGCGGTTGATGGCGGCCTAGTTCGAGCGGTTTTTGCAGTGGAGTCAGCAAGCCCAACAAGAGTGTTTTCAAAGCTTTTTTGACTTGCTCGGCTTCGGTCAATTTTTCATCCTTGACCTTGCGCTTGAGGGCGTCGAGCAAGAATTGGGTGGCCTCGACCCCTGCATCGGCCATCAGCAGGGCGGCTTCCAACTCTTCATACAAGTCGTCGCCGATCTTGGCGCCGACAAATAGCAGGCTAAGGTTGGACGACGTTTTCGACAGGCCGGCCTTGAGCCGAGCCAGCCAGGAGCGTTTGGCTTCGGGTGCAGCGCTGATGGCGGCTTCAGGCGCTGGAATGACAGAAGTAGCTGAAACAGGGGTGGTTGGTGTGGCAAGCGGTGCGCTTGGCTCGACGGCTGGTTTTTTCTTGAAGAAGCTGAACATCGGTTCTAGGTGTCGGTAGTGAGGGCAGAACAAAAACGGGGCGCTACGGCGCGAGACGATACAATTGAGTGCATTTTAACAGAGCCATTCTATTCAAAATCAGGCTCCAGCAGGCTTCATGCCAGGTGCGTCGCCAGCACACAATATTGCTCCGCGCAGCAATAATTAGGCTAAATATACTCGGGTATGTATTTTGAAAGGCGCTTGATATTTGTGCGGGATGCCTACTATTTTCACCTATACCCCCATTAATACATTACACAATGACGAAGAAGACAGCAGCCAAGCCCGCAAAAACGCCAGTCCATGCCCAGACCCGACATGCGCAACAGGTACGGATCATCGGCGGCCAATGGAAGCGCACGCCCTTAGCCGTAGTCAACGCCGAAGGCTTGCGCCCGACACCAGACCGGGTGCGGGAAGCGACCTTTAACTGGATCAATCATTTAATCGACGGCGCGTGGGATGGTTTGGCCGTACTTGATTTGTTCGCCGGCACCGGCGCCATGGGCTTTGAGGCGGCCAGTCGTGGCGCCGCCAGCGTGGTGCTGGTCGATACCCACACGCCGGCAATTACCCAGCTGGAACTGGTCAAAGCCAAACTCGGCGCCGATCAAGTCAGCCTGTTCCGCGCCGATGCGGTGACCGTGGCGCAAAGCATGGCGGCGCGCGGCCAGTGTTTCGACCTAATTTTTCTCGACCCGCCATATCAACAAGATTGGCTGATGCGTACCTTGCCCTTGTGCCTGCCCTTGCTCAAAGCTGGTGGGCTGGTCTATGCCGAGTCGGGTGCGGCACTGGCAGCGGCACAGGACGATGGAGGCACTACGCCGGCTTGGCTGGCAGCGTGGGACATCGTGCGGCAAGACAAGGCAGGGCAAGTTTTTTACCATTTATTGCAGCGCAAGCAAAGCAATTGAGTAGAGCCAGCCTATCCTGAATCGAGCCCGATTTCAGGCATAATGCCGCTTTCAATGGCGGGTGCTGGTCTTTAGGCTCGGTATTCACCTTTTTGCTGCATCCCCAGGGAGCCTTCATGGTTACAGCTGTTTATCCGGGAACATTTGATCCGCTCACGCGGGGCCACGAAGACTTGGTGCGCCGTGCCTCAGGCCTGTTCGACGAACTGATCGTCGGTGTCGCCGATAGCAAGAACAAGAAGCCCTTCTTTTCACTCGACGAGCGCCTCACGATTGCCAGCGAAGTGTTGGGCCATTATCCCAATGTGCGGGTGGAAAGTTTCTCTGGCCTATTAAAGGATTTCGTGCGCCGCCACGATGCCCGCGTCATCTTGCGCGGCTTGCGCGCGGTGTCCGATTTTGAATACGAGTTCCAGATGGCAGGCATGAATCGCTACTTGTTGCCGGATGTGGAAACCATGTTCCTGACGCCTTCCGACCAATATCAATTTATCTCCGGCACCATCGTGCGCGAAATCGCTACCCTCGGCGGCGATGTCTCCAAATTCGTGTTTCCATCGGTCGATAAATGGCTGCAAGAAAAAATCGCCGCGCAGCGCGAGCAGTCGTAAATCATTCTTATGCTGAAAAATCATCACCTGAGTAATTTCTTCTTGAAGGTGCCCGCATGGCTCTGCTAATCACTGACGACTGCATCAACTGCGATGTCTGCGAACCGGAATGTCCCAACGACGCGATTTACATGGGGCCGGAAATCTATGAAATCGACCCCAATAAATGTACCGAATGCGTCGGTCATTACAAAGAGCCACAATGCCAGCAAGTGTGCCCGGTAGCATGTATCCCATTCAACCCGGCGTGGCGCGAAAGCCCGGAACAATTGCAAGAAAAATTTGAACGCCTGCAAGCGGCTGCAAAAAAGTAGCCCTCTGCGCTACAGGGTTTGTAGGTCGGGTTTCAACCCGACTTGCGCAATTAGCCGAGAGAGCGACATCGTCGGGCTCAAGCCCACCAAGTACTGGCCTGCGAATATGCGTAACCGCAGTCACAACGAAGCTTAAATCTTAGGCGCCAATGGCCGTATTTGAACGCATCTTCAGCATCATCTTGCCGGTCTTCATCATCATCGCCCTCGGTTACGGTTATGCCCGCTTGCGTGGCGAAGCCGTCAAATCCGACATGGGCGCCGTCAACCGCGTCAGCATGGACGTGCTGGCACCGTTCATGGTATTTGCCGCGTTGGCCAGCAAAGATTTTGACCTCGCACACAATGCCGTGCTGATCCTGGCCGGCGTGCTAATTTCGCTCGGTTCTGGCTTGCTGGCGTGGCCGATTGCCCGCCTGTTCGGCTACGACCCGCGCAGTTTTGTGCCACCGATGATGTACAACAATTGCGGCAATATGGGTTTGCCGCTGGCGGTGCTGGCCTTTGGCAGCGAAAGCTTGCCGGCAGCGGTGGCCTTGTTCATGGCATGCAACCTGATTTATTTTTCTATCGGCATCAAGATCATCGAAACCGGCCGCCAAGGCCCGGCCAAGCCGCACTGGCAATTTTTGCTCAGCCCAATGATGGTGGCAATGATGATCGGCATGCTGTTTGCAATCTTTCATCTGTCGCTGCCGACGCCATTATTCCAAGGTTTGAAGCTGCTGGGCGACGCTTGCATCCCCATCATGCTATTCGCGCTCGGCGTGCGCATGCTCGATGTCAGTTTGAAAAGCTGGCATATCGGTCTGGTCGGCGCGATTGTCTGTCCAGTCGCTGGTTTGATGATGGCGTGGTTGCTAGATGGCTTGCTGACGCAATTGTTTACCCTCAGCCCGGTTCAGCGCGGCCAGATGTATTTATTCGCATCGCTGCCGCCAGCCGTGTTTTGTTTCATGATCGCAGAGCAATATAAGCAGGAGCCAGATAAGGTCGCGTCCATCGTCTTGCTCGGCAATCTGGCCGCAGTGGCTTTTGTGCCGCTGGGATTGTGGATGGGTTTGCGCTAGCGAGGACGATTTTGCGCCGTCAATTCCTGATGTAAAAAGGGCCATGCAATTGCATGGCCCTTTTTAATTTTCTGATTACTTGCGGATTACTTGCGAATCAATTGCCCCCGAATTTCGCCGCCCGGAAAAGCCGCGCTATGCACATTGACGTAAAGATTGCCTTGCATATAGCTAGCATATTGGGCGTCGGTTAGCTTGGCACCGGCCGGCACCGACCAGATACCTTCTGCGGCTTTCTTTAACGGCACGATCACCGGCCCGTTTTTACCGGCGGCCGCTTCGTGGATATGGGCTGCACTTGCATCGATATCGCTCGTGGTGATTTCGCCGCTGATGGTCATATCGGAATTGACCAGAATCTGGCCAGCACCGCTTGCCTTCGATGTGTTGGGCGGGACTTCATTGCTACCTTTGAGTTCGACCGGCGTCACTTGAGCAAAGACACTGGCAGCACCCAAGGCCAACGCAGTGGCGATCGCGCCAGTACGTAGCGCCTTGGCGTGCGAGGTATAAAAAGATTGGATCATGTAGATTTCCTTCAAAAGTGTCGAAAAGTGTCGTTTAATCGAAAAGAGCCGCTTGGAATCTTGCCGATATGGAGCGTTTAGTATCGGCCATTCAAGCACGCAGCAGCGTGCGTTATTCAACATACAACACAAATTATTGGATCAAATGCGCCCAAGATCTGGCTTTTTTTGACCGCCGTCAAATAAATTAAAGAAAACGCCTTATTTTTCTCCTACATGGGCCCTAATTTGAGAGGGTCTGATTTCAAAATTGGTGCTGTAATGCAAAAAAATACACCGGGGTGTATTTTTTAAGACCCAATAAATATCAGCGGGAAAGCGGTATTTTGTGCATATACCTCCTGTAAACGAGCAAATTCAAGATCGCGGCCGCAGTAAGGCAGGTTTGGTAAATTGCATCGAAACCTGCCTTGAACTGTCTATTTTTTCTTCAGTAACGGTCCCAGATATTGTCCCGTCACGCTGTTTGGATTTTTCGCCACTGCTTCCGGCGTGCCGCTAGCGATGATCAAGCCGCCGCCAGCGCCCCCTTCCGGCCCCAGATCGATCAGCCAGTCGGCGGTTTTGATCACATCCAGATTGTGTTCGATGATGACCAGTGTATTGCCTTGATCGCGCAGGCGGTGGATCACTTTCAGCAGCAGGTCGATGTCGTGGAAATGCAAGCCTGTCGTCGGCTCATCCAGAATATAAAGCGTGCGGCCGGTGTCGCGTTTGGATAATTCTAGAGAAAGTTTGACCCGTTGTGCTTCGCCGCCCGATAGCGTGGTGGCGCTCTGGCCAAGCTTGATATAGCCCAAGCCCACGTCGAGCAGGGTTTGCAATTTGCGTGCGATCAGCGGCACTGGCTTGAAGAACTCATGCGCTTCTTCCACCGTCATGCCTAGCACTTCGGTAATGTTTTTGCCCTTGTAATGTACCTCCAAGGTTTCGCGGTTGTAGCGTTTGCCGTGACAGACATCACAAGGCACGTACACGTCCGGCAAGAAGTGCATCTCGACCTTGATCACGCCATCGCCCTGACAGGCTTCGCAGCGTCCGCCCTTGACGTTAAACGAGAATCGGCCAGCACTGTAGCCGCGTTCCTTGGCCGCCGGCACGGTCGAAAACAAGTCGCGGATTGGTGTAAACAGGCCGGTATACGTGGCCGGATTGGAGCGCGGTGTGCGCCCAATCGGTGCCTGATCGACCGAAATGACTTTGTCGAAATGTTCCAGTCCAGTGATCGAATCATGTGCTGCTGGCTCCGTTTGCGAACCGTACAAATGGCGCGACAACGCCGGATACAGTGTGTCGTTGACCAAGGACGATTTGCCCGAGCCAGATACACCGGTAATGCAAGTGAGCAAACCGACTGGAATGGTGGCAGTGACATTTTTCAAGTTGTTGCCGCTGGCGCCGCTGATGACCAGTTGCTTTTCCGGGTTGGCCGGCACGCGCTTTTTGGGCACGCCGATGCCGAGGGTACCGTTCAGGTATTGCGCAGTCAGCGATTCCTTGCTTTTGAGGATGTCTTCCAGCGTGCCCTGGGCGATGATTTCGCCGCCATGCACGCCGGCGCCCAGACCCATATCGACCACATAATCGGCGGTGCGAATCGCGTCCTCATCATGCTCGACCACCAGCACGCTATTGCCGATATCGCGCAAATGCCGCAGCGTCCCGATCAGGCGGTCGTTGTCGCGCTGGTGCAAGCCGATTGATGGTTCATCCAATACATACATCACGCCCGTCAAGCCGGAGCCGATTTGGGAAGCGAGACGGATGCGCTGCGCTTCGCCGCCCGACAAGGTATCGGCGCTGCGGTCGAGCGAGAGGTAATCGAGGCCGACATTGTTCAAGAATTTCAGGCGGGAAATGATTTCTTTCACCACGCGGTCGGCGATTTCTTTCTTGGCGCCAGTCAGAATTAATTCTTCAAAAAAAGCCAGTGCCGCACCCAGTGGTTTGGCCGCCAGTTCATAAATCGCGCGTTCTTGCACACCGCTGCCGACTTTGACGAAACGTGCCTCAATCCGCAGCCGCGCACCTTGGCACGACGGACACTCTTTTTTGTTAATGAATTTGGCTAACTCTTCCTTCACTGCCATCGAATCGGTTTCACGATAGCGTCGCTGCAAATTGGTGACGACACCTTCAAACGTATGGTCGCGTATGACGGTGCGGCCGCGTTCATTGACATACGTGAAGGGAATACTTTGCTTGCCGGAACCGTACAGCACCGCTTGTTGTGCGCTGTCGGGCAGCTTGTCGAAGGCAATATCGACATCGAATTCATAAAATGCCGCCAGGTTCGACAGCATGGAGAAATAAAACTGATTGCGCCGATCCCAGCCTTTGACCGCGCCCGATGCCAGCGATAGATGGGGGAAGGCGACAATCCGCTTGGGATCGAAAAATTCGATATGGCCCAAGCCATCGCATTCTGGGCAGGCGCCCATCGGATTATTGAAGGAAAACAGGCGCGGTTCTAATTCTTGCAGCGAATAACCGCAGACATTGCAGGCAAATTTATTTGAAAAGACGGTTTCTTTTTCAGTGTCCATTTCCAGCGCGATGGCACGGCCATCGGCGATGCGGATCGCGGTCTCGAAACTCTCGGCAATCCGCTGCTTGATTTCGGGATTGACCTTGATACGGTCGATCACCACGTCGATGGTGTGTTTCTCAGTCTTCTTCAATTTGGGCAGATCGTCGACTTCCACAATCCGCGCCTTGCCGACCCCGCTTTGCACCCGGAACCGGACAAAGCCCTGTGCTTGCATTTGCTCGAACAGATCGACATGTTCGCCTTTGCGATTGGCCACCACCGGCGCCAGTATCATCAGCTTGGTGTCAAGCGGCATCGCCAGCACCGCATCGACCATTTGCGATACGGTTTGGGCTGCCAGTGGGTTTTCCGGATGATCCGGGCAATACGGCGTACCGACGCGGGCATATAACAGGCGCAGATAATCGTGGATTTCGGTGACGGTGCCGACGGTAGAACGCGGATTGTGCGAAGTCGCTTTTTGCTCGATGGAAATTGCCGGCGACAAGCCTTCGATCAAATCCACATCCGGCTTTTCCATCAATTGCAAAAACTGGCGGGCATAGGCCGACAATGACTCGACATAACGCCGCTGACCTTCCGCATACAGAGTGTCAAATGCGAGCGAGGATTTGCCCGAGCCGGATAAGCCGGTAATGACCACCAGTTTATTGCGCGGCAAATCGAGATTGATGTTTTTAAGATTGTGCGTGCGCGCACCGCGGATACGAATTTGTTCCATTTACCGCTTTCAATAGGGGGCGAATGATGAGCATCAAAGAGGCGTCTAGGCAACCTGCTACTATAGCCGCTTTTGAAATCCGTCGTGCTTGCCAACCTGAGCGTAGAACGTGAATCGGGACCGGCCGAATCGGGCAAAGGCTGACAAATTTAGCCGGGATTCCAGCAAATTGCATCCAGGACTGGCGCTTTGTAGGATAATTCGGCACAGGCATTACCAATCACAGCGCCGCCGGCCGCTCTGGCCGCTGCAGCACAACAGGAGTTATTCATGGCATCAGTGAACAAAGTCATTATCGTGGGCAATCTCGGGCGCGACCCCGAAATTCGTTACATGCCCAGTGGTGATGCAATCGCCAATATCGCCGTCGCGACATCCTTTAAATCGAAGGACAGAACCACCGGCGAACAAAAAGAAACCACCGAATGGCATCGCATTTCATTCTTTGGGAAATTGGCTGAAATCGTCGGCCAATACCTGAAAAAAGGCTCTTCCGTTTACGTCGAAGGACGCTTGCAAACCCGTAAATATGTCGACAAAGACGGCGTTGAAAAATATGCGACTGATATCGTCGCAGAATCCATGCAAATGCTGGGCGGCCGTCAAGGCATGGGCGATGCGCCAATGGATGCCGGCGGCTACAGCGGCAATAGCGCCCCAGCACCGCGCCAATCAGCTCCCGCAGCTTCTGCGCCACGCCCAGCCGCGAGCAAGCCAGCGCCCAATTTTTCGGATATGGATGACGATATTCCGTTTTAATGCATGCTTGACAGCTAAAAATCTGGCATTTTATTGCGAATGCCAGATTTGTACCGATAAAAAAGGAGCCTTCTGGCTCCTTTTTTCTTGATTTTCCAGCCAGCGTGGCAGCTATCAGGCGCTAAAAATTTGGAGACGCATTACTCTTCCATACCAATCAACGATTCAATATAGGCAATCGTCATGCGCCGTATCAAGGACACTTTTGCTTCTTCAGGTGCGACTCGTGTAATCATGATATCCGGAACGGTTTTTGTTCACCTTGCTATCTTGCTCGATAGAATATTCTGCTTGATCGTAGCTAATCGTAGAAGCCAATTTGCGACCGGTTGATCGTGTGTACTCGCGCACTGCCATGACTTCGTTCCTCTTAACAATGAGCGATCGTCTGCTGTGACCTCTATTTTTACTTCGGTTTTTTCTGCGTTAACGTCAGCTTTTACTGCCTTCGCTTTGGCTTTAACTATAGCGGGTGTTTCTGCTGTTTCTGCAAATACGGTGGAAGTTGCGAACAAACCAGCGATCAGGGTAACGATTAATTTATTCGTGGAAGCTTTAAATGACGGAAGAGCAGATGGAGTAGGAACAACCGGACTTTTCAAGGCCATTGCGTCACTAACGTTAGCAAATGAAATGCGTTGGCCTGGGAAGTGAAAAGGTTGAGGAATTATACTTTTACAATTGAGTATCATGCATGCAGCGCATGTCATTAAAAAGTATATTGGGTGCTGTGTTCGCTTGCGCACAGAGGCGAATGGTTCTGCGCGAGACAATCTGATCATCAACTGATATATCAAAAGCTGCGCAAACACTGCGTACCAAACGGCAGCATAGGGTCATTTGAAGAGTCCAACCGCTAAAGGAATTTCCAATGTCATCCGCTGCTGCCACCCACGAATTTACTTTGCATCCGATCGTTGCCGCGGTGTTGGTTATTTTATTTTGCGTCGCTGCGGCGATTTTTATATCTGAGTCGATGCCAGAAGGGTCGACGATTCCGACTTACGTTGGCGCGGTGCACGCATAAAGAGCGACAAGTCGTTCTAGGTTCAACAAAATTTTTAATAAATAGAAAGAAAAAATATGACTCTTATTATTAGCCTTATCGTGTATTTAATCGTGTTCGGACTGATATGGTGGCTGATCGGCATGTTGCCATTACCGGCACCGGTAGCGCAAATCGTCCGCGTACTGTTTATCATCCTGTTGATATTGATGATACTTGGTGTAGCAGGGATATTGCCCGGTGTTTCGATGCCGCTGATACGATTTTGACCCGATACGGTGCTGGTGATGTGACAGCCTAAATATTCCTGTTTCGCAATAGAAATTTACTTTCAAATAGAAAAGACTGCTTCCGGCAGTCTTTTCTATTTTGGCGATAGTGCTCACATGTTCATGCACGGCTGCGGCGTCGGTGGGCATACAACGGGCTGCAATCTGGACGATCCCTTGCGGTGTCCACCGGAATTTGCGCATCGCAAAATTGACGTGATCCCGCAAATAGCGGGTTTATCCGGTCACAAGGTGGTCGAAAATGCCACCGTGAAAACCATCGAACGTGTCGCCGGTAATTTCGCCTATCGGCACATCATTTGCGGACACGGTTGTTACCCATAGCCTCAGCAGAAAGTGCTCTTCATGGCAAGTCTGCCAATAACGTCTGGTTGGCGTAGATTCGCCCTTTTATTTTGCGGGACGCGTCGCGATGATTTGTCTATAGCGGCGCACCGGCTGGCCAGCCGGGATGGCAGCGGTGGCGATCTTGTGGCCGGCGGGAACCAAGCCCGCGATGGCCACGTTTTCCGCTGTCAAATGGGGGCCCGATATCAGTTGCATGGGCGCGATCACGAGGTTGTCGAACGGGCGGATGGTGGGTAGCGGTGGGTTGTTTTTGGTTCTTGGGATTCATGGTCGGTCACGGAATTTTTTATGGTTGCATGCATAGCAGATATATAGGGGCGCGATTAGCGTGACAATGAGGCCGGTTGTCTTCTTCCTCTCGGGCCGAGTGCCTTGAAAGGGAGGGAACGCTCGTAGTGATGATGGTGTGGATCTGCCTGGCGCTGTGGTTGCCGGCAGCAAGTTGTTATGGCCGCAAACTGAATATATAGAGGCTTGCCTGGCGCGTGCCGAATGGCTGGGCGATGCACAAGTATACAATCACGCATACACCCACATCGTAGCCATGCGGCGCCACTTTACTAAAGCCGACCGCGCTAGCTGGTATAACCAATTGACGTGCTCTGGACAGCGGATGCAAAGCGCCACGCCGGTAGGGTTTTGTACCATTTATTTCTGACGCTGGCGGAGATGATTCGCTGTCAATCGCAGCGGCCACGCAGCGCGCCTGCCCTTACTTCGGAAGCAAGTTATGTCAGTTGATCCAGTAAACACAGACAAACGTTTCGATATCGTCGCACTGGGCGAGCCTTTGATCGAATTCAATGAAATCGCACCGGAGCAATATCGTCAGGGCTTCGGCGGCGATACCGCCAATTTTGCCGTCGCTGCTGCGCGCCAAGGTGCGCGGGTGGCGTACTGCACCCGCGTTGGCGATGATGGTTTCGGCCGCAAATTGCTCGACCTATGGCGCCATGAAGGCATCGATACTTCGGGCGTGCAGACTGATGCGGCAGCGCATACCGGTGTCTATTTCGTGACACATGGCGTCGATGGCCATGCCTTTGAATATTTGCGTGCCGGCTCGGCCGCCAGCCGCATGCAAGTAAGTGATTTGCCGCTTGAAGTGATCGCTGACACGCATTATTTCCATGTATCCGGTATTAGTCAGGCGATCAGCGCCAGTGCCTGCGATGCGGTATTTGCCGCCATTGCCGTGGCGCGTGCAGCCGGTGCCCGTATCAGTTACGACCCTAATTTGCGCCTGCGCTTATGGTCGTTGAACGATGCTCGTAGCGTGGTCGAAAAGACGATTCCTCTGTGCGATGTATTCTTGCCCAGTCTGGATGAAGCCATGACCCTGGCTGGCGTGAGTACGCGTGACGCCGTGTTCGACTGGTGTGCATATTGCGGCGCGCAGCAAGTGGTGCTCAAGTGCGGCGCAGAAGGTGCCTGGGTTTGGCAACGCCTTGATGGCATGGCGCGTCATGTACCAGGCATTGCGGTGCAGGCGGTCGATGCCACCGGCGCCGGCGATTGTTTCGATGGCACGCTGATGACGCGCTTGGCGGCGGGCGACGGCTTGATCGACGCGGTGCGTTATGCCAACGTCGCGGCGGCACTCTCGACCACCGGTTATGGCGCTGTAGCGCCGATCCCTGATCATGCGACGGTCTTGATCCATCTGGCGAACGCCTTATTGATGGTGTAGTTAATTGCTTTAAATTGACGGGCTACGGCAGCTAGATCGCCGTAGCGGCACTGGACACGTGAGGCACCAACGACGCGACCGTCACCGGCAGCGCCAAGAACACCATGCTAGGGTCGACCTATACGGTTGGTAGTGCGATAGAGGCTAATTCGGGCAACAGCGCTTTAGACCTCGGTATGCGTCATACCTTCGAAGCGACCACGTGATGTTTTGAGTAATTTACGCGGGACGAGAATCCGGCCTTTGCCGGAATTTCGGAGGCTTGGCCGTGTTGGCCTCTGTTCGTCCCGCGTTGTTTTTGGTTAATTTGCGTCTCATCCACACCTCGTAGTATCAAAGCCCCTTGCTGACTAGCACCCGCCATGTTGGTAGGTGGCAAAATTTCCAACTAATTTTTTACAAAGCTTGACTTCGTTCAGATCGTCTTTTATATTCAACTATATGGTTGAATATAAATCCCCTTCCGAATCCGCCAAGACGTCCGAGCGGCTAGACGCTGCTTTCAGTGCGATGGCCGACCCGACGCGGCGTGCGATTCTTGCAAGCCTGTCCTTGGCCGACGCGCGCGTTACCGAGATCGCCAGCGATTTTCCGGTGTCGCTCAATGCTATTTCCAAGCACATCAAGATCCTCGAACGTGCCGAGCTTGTGCGGCGTACGGTGCAGGGGCGCGACCATATTCTTTCGCTTAATGCTGACGCCATGATCGACGCGGCTGTATGGATCGAGTATTACCGCCAGTTCTGGAACGATCAGCTGGCGTCCCTTGAAAACTTTGTCATCAACCAGCGCGAGAGCGCAAAGAAAGGAACATCAAAATGAGTGCAGTCGCCAGTGTCCCCACCATCACCATCAAACGTAGGATCGCCGCCCCGGCGCAACAATTATTCGATGCATGGCTAAATCCAAGCTCATTGGCAGAATGGATGCGCCCCTGTTCCAGCGGCACTACACGCTCCACCGTCAAGGTCGATGCACGCGAAGGCGGCGCTTTCGAAATCGTGATGCATGTGCCGTCGGGGCCGGTTTGTCATATAGGCATCTACCAGACCATCGACGCGCCGCGCCGTCTCGCTTTCACCTGGAATTCGCCTCACGCCGGCCAGCAAGACTCGCTGGTGACGGTCGATTTCAATCCCGATGGCGAAGCCACCGAAGTCGTCATTACGCACGAGCGCTTGCCTGAAGCGGCAATGGCCGGACATACAGGAGGATGGATCGAAATTCTGGAATCGTTGGCGCAAAAGATCAATGTCTGATTCTTGCTGTTGACGCTCGCACGAGATAGAGCAGCATAAGGCTGTGCCGTTAATGGGTCTAGGGCAACTGTCGTGTGCAAGATGGAATGCGCTCGCCATCGTCGCTTTCAAAGTGAGAGAGTCGCTTACCAGAACAAGTCACAGAAAGCGCGCCTTGGTTGGGTCTAACACACTCTTCCATCGAGCACGATGCGACTTCGGTTTATCATTTCTCAGTTTTCCTACTCGTGTCCCATTGCTCTGCTTGGTCTCAGGCGCAGCGTATTCCAAGTTCTGATCCCGCCAGAGCGTGTTGCGGCAAGCCGTTTCACCATTTCTCTTCTTCAAACATTACGCTACAGTCAAGTCATGCACATTTCATTAGAGTCGCCAAATCAAACTGAAGTCCGGCAACTGATCGAAGCACTCGATGCCTATCAAAAACCGCTCTATCCAGCCGAGAGTCATCACGGGATCGATATCGCCGCACTGTCGGCACCGAATGTGTTTTTCGCAGTGACAAGAGATGAGCGTGGTCAAGCCGTTGCTTGTGGCGCCATCGTTGTCGAAGCCAATTATGGTGAACTCAAACGTATGTACACAAACCCAGTACACCGAGGAAAAGGCATAGCACGAGCCATTCTTTGCTTTCTGGAAGCTGCGGCGCAAGAGAAAGGTTGCTCACTATTCGTGCTGGAGACGGGTTACCTTCAACCCGAAGCAATTGCGTTGTATGCACGGTGTGGTTACGAGCGCTGTAGCCCGTTCGGCGAGTATGTAGAAGATCCAAACAGTGTCTTTATGCGGAAGAATTTGACATAACTTTGCTGCGAGATGCGAGATTCCGGCAAACCGCGCACCAGCTCTTTTTCTCAAAAGTTGGGCTTAATGGTCGCGGTCAGTGCGCGAGGATTCGTATTTTCGCCCAGCCTTAGATAAGCCAGATCCGACACGCCATCTTCGGCGATGGCACCGTTCAATGCGTAATGCGCGTCTTGGCGTCCTTTTTATGGGGTCGATCAGCGCCGCCTTGCGCTTGGGTTTTACAAGTTTTCATCGCCGTGAAAGATCAATGCCACGCCAACTAAGTTGTTGGCGGCCGCCGCTCTTTTCAAAATGCTAGTCAGTCAATTTGTGCGTCTAGCAAGCGCACTGTGATCGCTGAGGGGCGGACTTATTTACTCTAGTGTAAATATTACTCCCCTATGTATTTTTAGAGCCGCAGTAAATACCTGCGGGATATGGGGTATTTTGTTACATACCCCCTATATTTCAGGGAAATAAGTGGATTGGTTGTTTTTATGGAAATTCTACATTCAAGCTTGCAAATTACTAGGCGCCCGTCTAATACAACTTAATTTCAAGAATTAACGCGGTCTTCCGATGCTGAATTCCGGCCTTAAATAGCGCTTTGGACACTTGATCAATATCTTGTGTTTTTATGGAATACACATAATCACCGCCGTCTTGTGATTCCCAGCCGAACTCCTTCGGAATGACAATGTGCGCGATTGACTGATACAAAAATGGTTGGCCCCCGGCACTTCTAAAGTCGCTAACGTTGGTCGATTGCAAATCTTCAGGATTTGGCATGCTTGAGTTCCAGTAATAGATACAGTCAGACAGCTTGTCGAACGTAGTCCAGCCGCACCAGGAATCGCTATACCGCGCTTGATGCGCGCCTTTTCCAAGAACGGATGCGCACACTTGGAAGAAGGCTTTCCATTCGTCGTCACTCATTTTCACTTTCGCTTTGAAATAAATTCCATGAAACACCCGCAGTATTATTTGGGCGTAAAACCGGCTTGCGGCTTGGCGCAAGGCAGTTGATAAGTGCGTTGTGATACTGTCGCCGAGCATAGGTGCTTCAGCATGAAAAATCCACACATAACGCCCGCCCTGCGCATCGCGCGCCGACATAAACCGTGCTGTGGGCGAAGACGCAATAGCTTGAATTAACTGGGGACAGAGCCGGCCAGCATCGCTACAATACGCTCTGCTTAAATAATGGTGCCGTTCACGGTGCACTCATGGCTCGATTACCCAGACTCGTCGTTCCGTCGCATCCGCATCACGTGCTTCAGCGTGGGCACGACCGGCAGCCGGTGTTTCGTGACACTGCTGACTATGCCGCTTATCTGGAATGGTTGCGCGAGGCTGCCAAGTTATATCGGGTGGCAATCCATGCTTATGTGTTGATGCCTAATCATATACATCTACTGGTGTCACCTAGTGACGGCGATGGGCTGGGACGCATGATGCAATGGATTGGACGTTTTTACGTACCCTACTTCAATCACAAATATGGACGGGTCGGCACCTTGTGGGAAGGGCGGTTCAAGGCGTCAGTGTTAGAGACAGAACAATATTGCATGGCCTGTTGCCGCTACATCGAGTTAAATCCGGTGCGTGCTGGTCTGACCGCCAGTCCAGAAGAATATCCCTGGTCGAGTTATATGCATCACGCGGGGATCGCGGTGAATAGCTTGATCGTCGATCATCCCCAATATTGGGCATTGGGCAATACACCATTCGAGCGCGAAGCAGTTTATCGGGCTCTGGTCGAACAAGGCATCTCGCAAGATGCTTTAAAGATGCTCAACCAATCTTTGCTGAAGGGATGGGCGTTAGGCTCAGAAAATTTTAAGACTGAGCTGGAAAAACAAGTCCAACGCAGGGTGCAGCCAGCCAAGCGCGGGCGCAAATCACTTAAATCGACCATAAATCGCGCGATCAACGTCAATAATGCGAAATAACACTTAGATTTCGCACTGTGCCAGTGCTTGTTTTGCCTCAATCTGGCGCATTGCGTCCCGACTATGTCCCTAATTTAAGAAAATGAAATTTCGCTTGCATTTAATTCGACTCAGACCCCAATTGTTTCGGTTGAAATTTCTGATGCGCTGCACTATCCTCTAACCTTAATTCAAAATTGTGGTGGAGAATGATGATGCATGCCCAAGGTTTGTACGACCCAGCTAATGAACACGATGCCTGCGGCGTAGGTTTTATCGCGCACATCAAAGGCAATAAGAGTCACTCCATCGTCGAGCAGGGTTTGCTGATCCTGAAGAATCTCGACCATCGGGGCGCAGTCGGTGCCGATAAGCTGATGGGCGATGGCGCTGGAATTTTGATTCAGGTGCCGGATCAGTATTACCGCGAAGAAATGGCAAAACAAGGCATTGCCTTGCCACCCCCCGGGGAATACGGTGTTGGCATGGTATTTTTGCCGAAGGAACACGCTTCGCGCTTGGCTTGCGAACAAGAAATCGAGCGTGCCGTGCGCGCCGAAGGGCAGGTCGTCGTTGGCTGGCGCGATGTGCCTATCGATACCGATATGCCGATGTCGCCGACAGTGCGTAAAACTGAACCGATCATTCGCCAGATTTTCATCGGCCGCGGCCCGGACATCATGGTCACCGACGCGCTGGAGCGCAAGTTGTACGTGATTCGCAAATCCTCCGGCCACGCAATCCAAGCATTGAACCTGATCCACGGAAAGGAATTTTTCGTGCCGTCGATGTCGGCCCGTACCGTTGTATATAAAGGCCTGTTGCTGGCTGACCAAGTCGGCGTGTATTACAAGGATCTGCAAGATGCGCGCTGCGTTTCTGCCCTAGCCTTGGTACATCAACGGTTCTCCACCAATACCTTCCCTGAATGGCCACTGGCCCACCCGTATCGCCTGATTGCGCACAACGGCGAAATCAACACGGTCAAAGGCAATTTCAACTGGATGCGCGCCCGCGAAGGCGTGATGAAATCGGCTGTTTTGGGCGACGATTTGAAAAAATTGTTCCCGCTGATCTATGAAGGTCAGTCCGATACTGCCTGCTTCGACAATGCGCTCGAATTGTTGATCATGGCCGGTTATCCATTGGCGCAAGCGATGATGATGATGATTCCTGAGGCGTGGGAAAACCACACCACGATGGATGATAATCGGCGCGCTTTTTACGAGTACCACGCCGCCATGATGGAGCCATGGGACGGCCCTGCTGCCATGGCGTTTACCGATGGCCGCCATATCGGCGGCACACTGGATCGCAATGGCTTGCGTCCTGCGCGCTACATCGTGACCGATGACGATCTGGTGGTAATGGCGTCCGAGTCGGGCGTATTGCCGATTCCCGAATCGAAAATCATCCAGAAATGGCGTTTGCAGCCGGGCAAGATGTTCTTGATCGATTTGGAAGCCGGCCGCATCATCGACGACAAGGAACTGAAGGACACCTTCGCCAACGCCAAACCATACAAGGCATGGATCAATTCAGTACGGATCAAGCTTGACGAGATCGAAGCCGAAGCAAAAATGGAGACATCGGCCGCTTCCCTGTTGGATCGTCAGCAGGCATTCGGTTACACCCAGGAAGATTTGAAATTTCTGATGACGCCGATGGCGGTAGCGGGCGAAGAGGCGATTGGTTCGATGGGTAACGATTCGCCGCTGGCGGTGATGTCGAACAAGCTCAAGCCTTTGTACAACTACTTCAAGCAGTTGTTCGCGCAAGTGACCAATCCGCCAATCGACCCGATTCGCGAAGCGATGGTGATGTCGCTGGTGTCGTTTGTCGGCCCCAAACCGAACTTGCTCGACACCAATAACATCAACCCACCGATGCGTCTGGAAGTATCGCAGCCGGTGCTGAACTTTACCGATATGGCGCGCTTGCGCGATATCAGTGTGCACACTGGTGGCAAGTTCCGCTCCTATGAGTTGAACATTTGCTACCCGGTCGCATGGGGCGCCGACGGAATCGAAGCCCGTCTGGCCTCGCTGTGCGCCGAGGCGGTCGATGCCGTCAAGTCGGGACACAATATCCTGATCGTCTCGGATCGCAAGATCGATTCATCGCAAGTGGCGATCCCGGCTTTGCTGGCAACGTCGTCGGTGCATCAGCATCTGGTCAGCAAAGGTTTGCGCGCATCCACCGGCCTGGTGGTTGAAACCGGTTCGGCACGCGAAACCCATCACTTTGCCTTGCTGGCAGGTTACGGGGCGGAAGCGGTTCATCCTTACCTGGCTATGGAAACATTAGCTGCCATGGCCGCTACCTTGCCCGGCAATATCACGGCTGAAAAAGCGATCTACAACTACACCAAGGCGATTGGCAAGGGTTTGCTTAAAGTCATGTCGAAAATGGGTATCTCTACCTATATGTCGTATTGCGGCGCGCAGATTTTTGAAATCATCGGGCTGAACAAATCGTTGGTTGACAAGTACTTCAAGGGCACCACCTCCAACGTCGAAGGCATCGGCGTATTTGAAGTGGCGGAAGAAGCATTGCGCCTGCACAATCTGGCATTTGGCGACGATCCGGTCTTGGCAAACGCGCTCGATGCCGGCGGCGAATACGCTTTCCGTGTCCGTGGCGAAGAACATATGTGGACGCCGGATGCGATTGCCAAGTTGCAGCATTCGACCCGTTCCAACAACTTCAATACTTACAAGGAATATGCCCAGATCATCAATGATCAAAGCAAACGCCACTTGACCTTGCGCGGCTTGTTTGAGTTCAAGCTCGATCCATCGAAAGCAATTCCTTTGGATCAAGTCGAACCAGCCAAGGAAATCGTCAAGCGTTTCGCCACCGGCGCCATGTCGCTTGGCTCGATCAGCACCGAAGCGCATGCCACGCTGGCAGTGGCCATGAACCGGATCGGCGGCAAGTCCAATACCGGCGAAGGCGGCGAAGATCCGAATCGTTACGTCAATGAATTGAAAGGCATCCCGATCAAAAAGGGCGAGAGTCTGGCATCGGTCATCGGCCGCGATCGGGTGGAAGTCGATATTGCTTTGCAAGATGGCGATTCGCTGCGCTCGCGTATCAAGCAAGTCGCGTCTGGCCGTTTTGGCGTGACTGCCGAATACTTGAATTCTGCCGACCAAATTCAGATCAAGATGGCACAAGGCGCCAAGCCGGGTGAGGGCGGTCAATTGCCAGGTGGCAAAGTTTCCGAATACATTGCCAAATTGCGTTTCTCGGTACCGGGCGTGGGCTTGATTTCGCCGCCGCCGCATCACGATATTTATTCGATCGAAGATCTGGCGCAACTGATCCACGACCTTAAAAATGCCAATCCACGCGCCTCGATTTCTACCAAGCTGGTATCGGAAGTCGGTGTTGGTACCGTTGCAGCCGGCGTAACCAAGGCAAAATCGGATCACCTGGTCATCGCCGGCCATGACGGCGGTACCGGCGCTTCGCCTTTGTCGTCAGTCAAGCACACCGGTACGCCGTGGGAATTGGGTCTGGCGGAAACGCAGCAAACCTTGGTCTTGAATGGTTTGCGTGGCCGGGTTCGGGTGCAGGCTGATGGCCAAATGAAAACTGGTCGCGATGTGGTCATCGCCGCCATGCTGGGCGCGGATGAAATCGGCTTTGCCACCGCACCGCTGGTGGTAGAGGGCTGCATCATGATGCGTAAATGCCATCTTAATACTTGTCCGGTAGGTGTCGCGACGCAAGATCCGATTTTGCGCGCCAAGTTTTCTGGCAAGCCGGAATATGTGGTCAACTATTTCTTCTTTGTCGCTGAAGAAGTACGGCAGTTGATGGCGCAATTGGGGATCAGTACTTACGATGAATTGATTGGCCGTGTTGACTTGCTCGATAAGTCGAAGGCGATTTCACACTGGAAGGCCAAAGGACTTGATTTCTCTCGGATTTTCCATCAGCCCGATACCGCTGGCGGTTTGTCGATCCGGCATGTCGAAGAGCAAGAGCATGGCCTGGAGAAAGCACTGGACCACAAGTTGATCGCACAAGCCAAGGCAGCGCTGGAAAAAGGCGAGAAAGTTTCCTTCATTTCACCAGTTAAAAATGTCAACCGTACCGTCGGCACCATGCTCTCTGGTGAAGTGGCCAAGAGATACGGTCATGCCGGCTTACCCGACGACACGATCCATATCCAGTTGCAAGGTACTGCAGGCCAATCAGCCGGCGCCTTCCTGGCGCATGGCATTACGCTCGATCTAGTCGGCGAAGGTAACGATTACGTCGGCAAGGGTTTGTCTGGTGGCCGCATCATCGTCCGTCCCAACACCGAATTCCGCGGCTGGGCCATCAATAACATTATCATCGGCAATACCGTGCTGTACGGAGCGGTTGCCGGAGAAGCGTTTTTCAATGGCGTGGGCGGAGAACGATTTGCCGTGCGTAATTCTGGCGCGACCGCGGTGGTCGAAGGCGTGGGCGATCATGGTTGCGAATATATGACCGGCGGCACTGTTGTGGTGCTGGGCGATACGGGTCGTAATTTCGCCGCCGGTATGTCTGGCGGTGTTGCCTACGTGTACGACGCGGACGGTGAGTTTGCCAAAAAATGCAATATGGCAATGGTCGCACTAGATCCTGTTTTGTCGAGCGCTGAGCAAGATGCCAAGATTGACCGTGCTCAGTGGCATGCGCAATCACGTGGCGGAAAGCCGGAGTCCGATGAAGCGATACTGAAGCATTTGATCGAACGGCATTTTAAATACACCGGCAGCACCCGTGCGCGTAATTTGCTGGATGACTGGACCAATAGTCGCGGCAAATTCGTCAAGGTATTCCCTAGTGAATACAAACGTGCTTTAGGTGAAATGGCCGCAGCAAAGCTGGCCGCCGAACTCGCGGTAGAAAAAGAAGCAATCGCTGCATAAATCAGCATCGGCGCTCTCCTTGGCGGGGAGCGTCCGAGTGCCACATCGGATACGACAGGACAGAGGGATTAAATGGGTAAGATCACCGGCTTTATGGAATTCAAGCGTCAGGACGAGGCATATTTGCCGCCTGATTCGCGCCTTAAAAATTATAAAGAATTCGTTTTACATTTGAGCGATGAGCAAGCCAAAGTGCAAGGCGCACGTTGCATGGATTGCGGCATTCCATTTTGCAATAATGGCTGCCCTGTCAATAACATCATCCCTGACTGGAACGACCTGGTCTACAACGCGGACTATCGTGCTGCCTTGGAAGTATTGCATTCGACTAATAACTTCCCGGAATTTACGGGTCGGATTTGCCCTGCGCCCTGCGAATCGGCTTGTACCCTTGGCATCAATGATGATCCGGTCGGGATTAAGTCGATCGAGCATTTCATCATCGACAAAGGCTGGGAAAACGGCTGGGTTGTGCCGCAACTTGCCGCTTCTAAAACCGGCAAGAAAATTGCCGTGGTCGGCTCCGGCCCAGCTGGCATGGCTGCGGCGCAGCAATTGGCGCGGGTTGGTCATGCCGTGACGGTATTTGAAAAAAGCGACCGCGTCGGTGGTTTGTTACGTTATGGC
>JAZKIX010000042.1:0-8343 GCA_040384645.1 Pseudomonadota bacterium
ATAGATGCGATGAGTGCACATGCGCCATGTTCGCTTCAAATAAATATCAGCCAGCAATCGGCGCATGTTGACTCAATCCCAGCAACTTTTTCCTATCACCTAGCACAGATACCGACCGTCGCGGCAGCCCCCGTCACAACCACATTGTTAGTGACCGTACTGCCCGGCGACACGACGTTGGCCGCCGGGCCGCTGGCGCCGCCGCTTTGGCAAACGGTATTGTTGCGCACGGTAGCGTTGGCATCGGGCACGTCACCGTTGGCGTAATCGGTCTGGCCGACGCTGATGCCAACCTGGTATGTCGGACGGGTGTTGATGATGACGTTGTTCTCGATCAGGATGGACGGCGCCGACTGAACCGCCATTGCGGTGTTGCCGGCATTGATGAGCTTGTTGTTGCGCACCACGAAATTGCGGAACCACTCCGCCGAGCTATAACCCTGAGTGATCGACATTTCCCAACAACCGTCGAGCGCGGCGTCTTGCTCGATCCGGTTGCCCTCAATCAAAACCCCATCCATCTGGCCGTGGAAGGTCATATTGCCGCCGCGGCAAACGCCATCGACGACGGAATTGCGGAGATAGCGGTTGTTGCGCAGCGTGACGTTGGTGCCGCTCAGGCCGTCGCTGCCAGATAAATAGGTGCCGTGGCTAAAGCCGCTGCCACCAAAATTATTCGCCTCAATCAGATTGCCTTCGATCACGCTGTTTCTAAACTGTCCCAGGATACCCATGTCCGAGTTGCGCACGATGGTGTTATTGCGGATCAGCACATGATCGACGCCGTGCGGAAGCCGGGCCTGCGAATGAATGCCGATTTGAAAGCCGGAAATCTCTACGTTCTCAATGATCACGTCATGGATGCTGCCAGAGATCCAAAAACCCCAGCTAGAGTTGTTCGATCCATACAAGCGCAGGTTGCGGAAGACATAGCCGCCATCGTTGCTGGTGTTGGCATAGCGCCCGCCCAGCTCAAACGGTGCGATGCCATTGTTACTAGTGACGATCAGCGGCGCCGGTCCTGGACCATAGGCGTCCAGCGTGATGGGCATTGCGGCGCTGGAGTTCATGTTTTCGAAGGTCGTCACGCCGAGCGACCATGCGCCGCCGCGCGCGAACAACAGCGATGCGCCGGCGGGCAGTGTATTGACGTCGATGCCGCCCAGGTTTCGCTTCGGCGCGGCTGGCGTACCGGGATTGGTATTGTTGCCAGGCACGCAGCCGGCTGCGGCCCCAGCCTGACAGTCAGAGAAGTAGTAAGTCAGATTGGCAGGATTGGGTGCAAATGAGAATGTTGCCGTGACGCTGCGTGCAGCGCTCATGCTCACGATACAGGCGCCGCTGCCGCTACAGGCGCCAGTCCAGCCGGTAAATGTATTGCCTGCCAACGGCACTGCGCTGAGAGTGACGCTGCCGGCAAAGCTGGTACTGCAACTGGCGCCGCAATTAATGCCCGCTGGCGAGGATATGATGCTGCCGGAACCGATGACCGCAGTCGTTAGCGCGTAGCTGGGCGCATTGTTAGGCGTGGCGACAAAATCGCTGACTATCGTGGCGTGCGAGCCGCGCACCACTGTCACCGGCTTGGCGGCCGGGCTGAAGCTATAGCCAGTTTTAGACGCACTGATCGAATGATTGCCGGGCTTGATGCAGCGGATCAAATAATTCCCGTTGCCATCAGCGATGACGGTTTTGTTGGCGATAGCGACGTTGGCGCCGGCTAGCCCCGCATTGCCAGAGAAATCGGCGCAAGGTACGAAAATTTGAAACTCATCGGTCGCGATCGGGATCTGGCTTGCCGCCACATCAGCGCAGGCCAGCAGCCAGGTGGCCATGACAGCGATTGCCAGCGCCATGGCAGCAAATGGCCGCGCCAATCCACCGATGGCGCAAACAAGATGATCTAGTGTCATACCATTCTTTCAGGTTAAGAAAATGGCTATCAAAAAACGGAAAATGACGGGGTATATGCCAAAACACCCAATCACCCGCTCGTTTTCATTGGCGCTGTAAATATACCCACGCCAGTATATTTACAAGATCGATGGCTCTTTTTTAAGCTCAATTAAGCAATAACTGCAAAGCTGGCACTATCGAAGGCAGTTTCTGAAGCACTGTCAAACTCAATACAGCGGAGCTGCTACCCGCATGATTGGCGTCACCCGTGTAGCTCGCACTGATGCTGTGCGTACCCAGCGTCAATGCGGTGCTGGTGCAGCTTGCCGCGCCGGCGACCAGCGTTACCGCACTGCAGCCGGCGATACTCGTGCTGCCGTCCTTGAAGTTGATCTTGCCGTTGGGCGCTGCGCCGCTTACGGTGGCGGTGAATTTGACTGCCTTGCGGAATACCATGCGGCTGCTCGATGCGTTCAGGCTAGTGACGCTGGCTGGTATCGCAGCGGTGGTGACATTGAATACGCCGCTGATGCCGCCGATGGTGAGCGTCGCTTTGCTCAAGGTGGCGTAGGCGGCGGACGAAGTCAGTTTGAGCGTGATGGTGTTGCCGTTGCTGACCGTGCCTGGCGCTGTGGTGTAGGCAGCACCGTTGATGGAATAGCTGCCGCCCACAATCGAAATTGGCGTGGCAGCGGTAATGCCGCCGACCGTGACCACGCTGGAAATGACCGCCGTGCTGCGCGCCACGCCAGTCTGGGCAGTGAAGCTGAAGGCATTGGGCGTGGTGTCACCCGCCGTCTGCGTGGTGACATTGAATACGCCACTGACGCCGCCGATGGTGAGGGTGGCAGTGGCCTTGGTCGCTGCGCTGCCCGATGACGTCAGTTGCAGCGTCACGCTATCGTCGAGATTGACCGTGCCGGCCGCTGCGGTGTAGCTGCCGCCATTGATCGAATACTTGCCGCCGACGATGGAAATCGGCGCGGCGGTATTAATTCCCGCCACGCTGATGCCGGCCGAACTGACCAAGCTGGCCAGGGGCACGCCGGTTTTTGCCGGAAAGCTGAAAGGCTCTGGCGTCGTGTCGGGCTCGGGTGCAGTATCGACCCGGAAGCTGCCTTGCACGCCGCCGATAGTGAGAAAGGTTTCCACCGTACTGAGATAGCCATTGCTCGATAACTGCTGCACGGTCACGCTGTCGCCATTCTTGACCGTGCCGGCAGCGGCGGTGTAAGCGCCACCATTGATGGAATATTTGGCGCTGGCGGGGCCGGAGCCAATCGAGATTGGCGCCGCTTTGTTGATGCCCGCTACGGTAATGGTGTTGGACGTGGTCATCGTATTGATGGCCTGGCCAATCCAGGTAAAAAACAAGAATTCATTGGGCTGGGTATCGGCCACCGCGGTGGTAACGTCGAAGTTGCCGCTGGCCGTGCCTATGGTTAAGGTGGCGCTGGTTTTGGTGGCGTAATTGCCGGACGAGGTCAGTTGCAGCGTGATCACATCGCCATTGCTCACGGAGCCGGCAACGGTGGTGTAGGCGGCGCCGTTCTTGGCATATTTGCCGCCGGCAACCGAGATCGCCGCGCTGCCGCTCAATCCAGAGACTGTGATCGCGTTGGAGGTGGCCAGCGTGCTCACCATGACGCCGGTTTGCGCGGTGAAATTGATTGGCGTCACGCCGGTTGCAGGCACTTTGGTGAAGGCATACGAAGCGATTTTCCCAATCAGCGGCGCGCTGCCGCGACCCGTCATCAGCGCGCTGTCGTGCTGGCCGTCAACTGCATAGGCATACAGCGTATGCGCGCCATCGCTCAGCGACGATATAACAGCGCTGAACGGGCCGCTGCCACTGGCACGCAGCCAGGCGCCTTGCACGCTGTCGAGCTGGTAATACACGGCTTGCACCGGCGCCTTGTTCGGGCTGAAGCTACTATTGGCAGCCAGGGTAAAGGTGGGTGCCGTGCTGCTGGTTTGATTATTTGCCAGTGCTGTGATGGTGGTGGTTAATGGTACGGCCCCGGCGCCATTATTGACGCCGCTGTTGACGCCATTGATGACGGTAATCAGATATTCATTGCTTACGCCCGCATAAATCTTATTGGTCACCGGGTTGACGGCAACGGTATAAGCGCCGACATGGGAAGTGGGCGTGAGGCCGACCGGGAGTGACTGCGTCACGTTGGTGGCGCCATCAATCACGACCAACTCCTTGCCGCTAACGCTGGCCACGTAAATTTTGTTGGTCACTGCATTGATAGCGACCGTATCGGGCGACATCGACACCGTCAGCGCGGTGGTGCTGTTATCGGCGCCATTAATCACGGTAAAGTTGTTGATTTCCTCACTGGTGTAATTGGTGACATACACCTTGTTGGTCAATGGATTGACCGCCAGCGCGCTGGGATGAGTGCCGACTGTGATTGTTGCAGTGACGGCATTGCTGGCGCCATCGATTTGCGTCACCGTGGTGTCATTCATATTGGCGACATACACTTTGTTGGTGGCCAGATTGATGGCAATCGCGCCCGGCCTTTTGCCGGTAGCCACGGTTGCCTTGACGCTGTTGTCGATACTATCGATGATCGTGACGCTGCCGCTATTGCTGTCACCGCTGGCGACATAGATTTTTTTGCTGGCCGGATTGAACGCCACCGCGTTTGGCTTTGTGCCCACCGCCACCGTCGCGGTCACCAGATTGCTGCTGCCATCGATCACCATCAGGCTGGCGCTACCGTTATTGGCGACAAAGACCTGATTGGTCGCCGTATTGATGGCCACCGAGACCGGGATGCTGCCGACGGTGACGGTTGTCAGCACGGTATCGCTGTTGCCGTCGATCACGGTGACCGTGTTATCGCTTCTATGTGCGACATAAATTTTGTTGTTCATCGGATTGACTGCGAGGGCGGGATAGCCTGCGCCAACACTGATGGTTTTCAGCACATTGCTCGCGCCTTCAAGCACGGTGACGGTGTTATTCGTATTGCCGACGTAAATCTTGTTTGTCACGGGATTGACCGCCATCGCCCACGGCATGGTGCCGTTCAGCAAATTTGCCGACACCGTGTCGGCGTGCGCGGGCTTCGCGCTTGCCAGCAGCATTAAAATGGCCATAAAAAACACGCCAAAATTCAAGAAAGGTGCGAGATTGCGCGATTGCCGGATGTGCGGCGTGCTTAGCGTGACAGATGTTGCGGGGACAATTATTTTCATTTTATTATTTCTCTTTTTGCGCTGGGAGCAGCGTTTTGTTTTGACTTAAAACAAATCTAGCAAGTGTGCGAGAGTCAATATGGAAGGCGAGAAATTATAGCCTTGCCAACTATCACAAGAAGGCCATTTATCTGGCCAAGCCCGCCGTTGGTGGGATTGATTCGGCATGCGATTGAATGCAACTGATGCTGCCATCAATCCGGCGAAGTTCGCCACGTCGGCGCGTGCCGTTTTTCACGCCAGACAGTGCCGAGGCTGTATGATCTGATGCTTTCAGCCACGCATTTCTTCCGCTCCATGACACTTGGAAAAACCATTCCCGTATTGCGTATTTTTGATGAAGCGAAAGCTCGCGAATTTTATCTCGACTTTCTTGGCTTTAAATCGGATTGGGAGCATCGTTTCGAGGCTGAGTTACCCCTGTATATGCAGATATCGCAAGACGACTGCGTCTTGCATCTGACCGAACATCACGGCGACGCCTGTCCCGGTGCGGCAGTGCGCATCCAACACAGCCAGCTGGCGCAATACTGCGCCGAACTCAATGCCAAGCGATATAAAAATGCCCGCCCCGGCATCGTGCGCCAGCCTTGGCAGAGCGATGAAATGACGATCGCCGATCCCTTCGGCAATCGCCTCACTTTTACCCAGCCGGTGCTGGAATGAGGGCGACGCCAGCGCATTGCAGAGTGTTTGCAAACGTGTTTAGCCACGGAAAGATGCGAGGCACGCGATGAGCCTGGCGGTATTGAAAAGCCGCGCCCTGGCCGGCATGGATGCGCCAGAAGTCACGGTCGAAGTGCATCTGGCAAATGGCCTCCCAAGTTTTACCATCGTCGGCTTGCCTGAGACGGAAGTGAAAGAATCGAAAGACCGGGTCCGTGCCGCGCTGCAAAATGCGCGTTTCGAATTTCCCAACAAACGTATTACCGTTAATTTGGCACCAGCCGATTTGCCAAAAGAATCAGGGCGGTTTGACTTGCCAATTGCCTTGGGCATTTTAGCCGCATCGGGCCAGATTCCCGGCGACCAGCTCGATCAATACGAGTTCGCCGGCGAGCTTTCTTTATCGGGTGACTTGCGTCCGATTCGTGGCGCGCTGGCGATGACCTTTGCCATGCATGCGGCCGGCGATGCTTCGGGCGGACAGCGTGCCTTTATCCTGCCGCGCATCAATGCGGCGGAAGCGGCACTAGTGTCCGATGCAACTATTTATCCGGCCGATTCCTTGCTGCATGTGTGCGCCCATTTTTGCGCCAGCGATGCCGATGCGCGCTTGCAGCGCCATCGCGCCACGCAGGAAGTACGCCGCCCGCAATACCCGGATTTTTCCGACGTCAAGGGCCAGCAGCAAGCCAAACGGGCGCTGGAAGTGGCCGCCGCCGGTGCGCACAGCGTGCTTATGATCGGGCCTCCCGGGACCGGCAAAACCATGCTCGCAGCCCGTTTCGCCGGCATCTTGCCACCCATGACAGATCAGGAAGCATTGGAGTCGGCAGCGGTGCAATCGCTTACCAGCGGCTTTAGTGTGGAGCGCTGGAAGATTCGCCCCTACCGTGCGCCGCACCATACGGCGTCTGGCGTAGCACTGGTTGGCGGCGGCAGTATTCCACGTCCCGGCGAAATTACTTTAGCCCATCGCGGCGTTTTGTTTCTCGATGAGCTGCCAGAATTTGATCGCAAAGTATTGGAGGTTTTGCGCGAACCTTTAGAGTCGGGCCACATCACCATTTCAAGGGCGGCGCGGCAGGCCGATTTCCCTGCGCGCTTCCAACTGATTGCCGCGATGAACCCCTGTCCCTGCGGTTATCTGGGCCATGCGTCAGGCAAATGCCGCTGTACGCCCGACAATGTGGCGCGCTATCAAGACCGCATCTCGGGCCCATTGCTGGACCGCATCGATATGCAAATCCAGGTCGGCGCATTGCCGCAGGACGAGTTAATGAAGGCGTCCGACAGTGAGCCATCGTCGGCAGTGGTGGCACGGGTAGAGCAAGCGTTTGCGCGCCAACTGGCGCGCCAGGACAAGGCCAATAATCTGCTATCGACCAAGGAAATCGACCGCCATTGCCAGCCCAACAGCGCCGGCGAACAACTCTTGCGCAGCGCCATGACGCGCCTGAACTGGTCGGCGCGGGCCTACCATCGGGTCTTGAAAGTGGCACGCACCATTGCCGATCTGGCTGGTGCCGACACCATCGCACAGGCCCATATCGCCGAAGCGATTCAATACCGCAGGGCGCTTAGAGAGCGCTGACACCGTTCGAGCATGTATTCCACTTCGCGTTACTGAGGTGGAATATGGGGAGTATATGAAAAAATATGCCTCCACCCGCAGGTATTCATTGCCCCAAATAATATACTGCGACCAGTATATTTCGTTCTAAAACCATGCACTTGCGTTTGTCCGACAATATTATCTGGGCAATATGGTCTGCAATATTTGCCTGTCGACGGTAAATTTTACCGATGCTTTGCGTTTTTGAACGCCGCCCGACATCACTTCCAACTCTCCATCATCCACGCGGAGCCGCGTCGCGCCGTGCTTTCATGCTAATTGGCCGGGTTTGGCATGGGCTTTGCTGACGCCTTGTACAGAGTCATGTCCAAGGCAAGGTCTGGCCTCAGGCTGGGTCAATGGTTGCTCATCTTTATTGTGTAAAGGAGAGAATATCGTGAAACAAATATCCAAAATGCTTTTACTCATTGTTGCAAGTACTTCGGTTGGCTTGCTCGCTGGCTGCAACCGCAACGCATCAGACACACTGAGCTCGCAAAACGGCGCAACGTCCGATCAAAGTACAGCGCAGTCGCCGGCGACAACAGGTACCGCTGCCAATGGCACAGCGCAATCCGGAGCGACGCCGCCTGCCGATACATCGAGCAGTGGCAATAGTGGAATCGGCACGAGTGGCACCGGCAGTAGTGGCGCTAGCGGTACGTCACCGGTTGCCGATACGGCGGTCACGGCCAAGGTAAAAACGGCGATTATTGCCGAGCCGGGATTGAAATCGATGCAAATCACGGTCGATACCAAAGACGGCATCGTAACTCTGAGCGGTTCGGTCGATAACCCACAAAATGTACAACGCGCAGCGCAAGTGGCGCAGGCGGTCACGGGCGTAAAGTCGGTAGTCAATCAATTGACCGTGAAAGCGCCCGCCTGATCGTGCGTCGAATCTGAATTGCGATTGCATTTTTCATGTGGATTGCTTGCCCTAGTTTGTTTCC
>JAZKIX010000042.1:8353-19277 GCA_040384645.1 Pseudomonadota bacterium
TCGCTGCCTTTCAATGCTTCTTCCAGATCCTTGATCGCTGCTTCAATTTTTTCTGCTAGTTTGTTTCCTTCTTCAGGAGCGAAAAATGTCAAAAAGAATGATGGCAATATTTATGTTATTAGGATTAATTAGCGCGTGCAACACCATGCAGGGTGCCGGCAAAGACATTGAACGCGGCGGAGAAAAAATCCAAGGTGCGGCTGAAAATGCCAAGTGAGTTTGGATTGCAAATTTTACCGTAGAGTTAAGAAATATCCTCCCGTCGCCTTCTTGCGTCAGTTAAGGATTTGACTGGTGAGCACTAAGGCGGCGGAAATAATTTGAAATTGAGGTGAATTTATTCACCATAGGAGATTCGTATGAATCAGACGACAAGGGATGATCCTGCTTACACAGATGCATTGCAAATGTTGAAAGATGATCATGCTAAAGTGAAGAAAATTTTTGATCAGTTTGAAAAAGAGCGCGACACCGCAGGACTCGAAGATAAGCGTCTATTGGTAAAACGTGCTTGCCAGGAACTAAGCATTCATGCACAACTGGAGGAGGAAATATTTTATCCAGCAATGCGGGAGTCGGTCGATGCCGACGACGCGCTTGATGAAGCTGAAGTCGAGCATGGATCGATCAAGGAACTGGTGACGGATCTGGAATTCATGGAGCCTGACGACGCGCTCTACGATGCCAAATTTAAGGTGTTGGCAGAATACGTGACGCATCATGTAAGCGAGGAAGAAGGAGAGATTTTCCCCGCGGCCAAACGCGCCAAGGTCGATCTGAAGCAACTAGCCAGCGAGTTATCCGAGCGCAAAGAGCAATTGGTTGCCATCTTTGGGATACAGGACGACGAGCAAGACATACTGTCTGCCGTTACCGCCAGACGCAGTAGCGGCGGCGACACCGGTTCCAGTAAAAGTCATTAAGCTATTGCTGCTGCTATTTGTGCCATATCAGCGTTGCCGCCGGATGCGACGCTGAATGAGTAGGGAGTACGGTAACAGCAATGGAGTCGTTGCGAATAAAACTGAGATTCGGCTGATTGATGTTAGCCGCTGCAAACAGCACTATTTTTCAAGGGGACATTCCCATGCTCCAGCATGCACATCATCCGACGCCCGATCCTGAGCAAGACCAGCCCATCGACGAACCGCCCGAACCCGTGCGCGTGCCAACTGAACCGGTGCAACCGGTACCGCCAATCAAGGAGCCGTGAGCCTGTAGCAGCGAGCGGTATTATCAAGCCATGGAGATGTTCACGAACCGTGTGTTTCGGACTTGTTGGTGGCGGGAAACCGTGTTACCGCGATACTTTTTTTTCGCAAAAACTCATGCTTCAAAAATGTCTTTCCCAAAGACATTTCCGCTCGAAAACACTGTCTGCGCGAACCTAACCAGACTTTGAGAATTGTCATAGTGGCGGCGGTGTGAGCATATATTCTGGGTTCTGCTGCATTTAACCCGTTCTCGCACTTTCAGTCAGATCCGCCGCCAGAAACTGTGTTGTGGAGTCTCATGAAAAGAGACGGCTCGACCGGAAGTTTGCGACGAACGGGCATGTGGCAACGTTGACATAAAGCGAGGGGGATGTTGGTCGAACGGAAAAATTGCCATTAAAAAAACCGGATCGGCCATGTGATCGTAGCGCCTGTGAAATACCAGACGCGTGAAGAGGACGCTGCAATTTTTTACGTCACTTTCACGACACCAAACCTAAGCGTCCCATGTCAAGGTTCTCAACTTGAGTGCAAATCCATTGTCTCGCTAAATCGACTTTATTTTGGAGGTCTTCATGTTAAATTATTCACGTCCTGTTACCCCTGCCGCAAAAAATCACTGGGAAGCGCAATTGTCCTTTCTCAATGACATGTCGAAGAACGTATTTCAGTCAGCACAAAGAATTAATGAACTTAATATTCAAGTGGCACAAACTGTTTTGGAAGAGGCAGTCAACAATGTGCATCACATGATTTCTGCTGAAGACGCTACCGAGTTGCTGTCGATCGCTGCAAGTCAAGCGCAACCGGTGGCAGAGAAAGTACGCGCCTATCAACAACATTTGACCAATATCGCTGCCGGCGTTCAAGTTGACCTGGCAAAGACCGCAGAATCACACGTGCCTGAAACGACACGTACTGCCGCAGCGTTGGCTGATGAAGTTGCACAAAAAGTTAATGAAGAAACAGAAAAAGCGGCTGACCGCCAACGTCAGGCAATGGAGCGTCTGGCGCATCCGATTAATGTGTCGGAAGATGGCGCACAAGGTAGCCAACGTTCAGGCGCTGGCCGTAGTGGTGGTAGCGGTGGCGCAGCGGCATCGTCCTCACGCAGCGGTTCACAGCAATCGGCTGGCGGCCAATCAAGTACTGGCAAAAACGCTTGATTGAATCTGAAATTAACAGCACCAGAAATCTAGCGAGGTACGCCAAGCATTAGATTGATGTGCTGATCGATAGAAGACAAAGCGGCATGTTTTTACATGCCGCTTTGTCTTTGGAGGTCAAATTTTTGCTTGATTAAGCGAGTGATTCGCAGAGAAAGTCAGACAGCGCTTATCAGATCCTGGATATGCCACTATCTTGCGTAATGCCGTAGAAACTATGGATTTCCTGGGACCAAGTTGGGTCAGCCATATTGGGCCAGTGATCCTTGTCAAAGCCGGGTGCATTATCAAGATGCTCTTTATCGGCATTTAAGACAAACCGCTTGTTTTCTGTGTCCAGATTCAACGCCTTCCAGGGCACGGCAAATAGCTTTTCGCCCACGCCAAGAAAACCTCCGAACGACAGCACTGCATAAGCGACGGCGCCAGTTCGCATATCGAGCATGATTTCCTTGATATCGCCCAGACTTTCACCTTCAATGTTGTAGACATCTTCACCGAGTAGGGTATCGGCTCCCATCAATTCTGGGCCGGGACCCTCGCTGTCATCGCTTTTGTACATTCCATATTTGTCATGGTCTAGGTAGCTCATGATGCCTCCTGCAAAAAATCATTTATAGGATTCACTTGCTCCAGAAAAATGCTTGGTTGAATTATCTGAAACAAGCGAGATGGGGGAAATGCAAAATACCTTGATAGAAAGACTGCGGCAGGTTCTGCGTGAACAATACTGACCAGCCACTTTCTGCAAAAGCATTCACCGACGCGAGACCGGAATGAGACATCCTCCGAAAATGCGCCAGGTCAAATTTCGGAAAAATCCAACTTGCACAAGCGTTATCCTGTGGCTGCTTCCAGCGATGCAGACAATGAAAAATGTGATCATTTTGGGATTGCAGCAACGGGATCCTTTATCTTGGGCTAAATTAATAAGCCTAAATATTCATAAAATGACCTTGATAAGCTGAGCCGGTCTATTCGCTGGTGAATTCGCTTTTACATAAATAATTTACGCTCGCGCGACAGCCTAACTTTGATAAATATCAAATACGCGGGGTGGTGCACTGGCGGTTGCGCAATGAACTGTCTGCGGTAATTTTTGTGCTGGCCAGCGAATTGATTCGCTGGCTTGATGCGCATACATGTCGATATGAAATTGCTTGCATGTGTGCAGCGATCCAGCTCTGCGGTTGGTACTTTTACCGATTTTTATGTCTACATTTGTGCAATATCACGCAGCCTGTCCGGTGATGCAGTATTCGTTAAAGCTGTCATTCAGTCTTGGCTTGATTCTTCGCGCTTGGGCAACCACATGTCCTGTGATTTTCGCGATCGATGACTTGCAATGTGACTGGTCAGCGCTATCTACGAAAGGAAAATTGCATCATGGGGGAGGCATTGTTAAATCCGGTTAGCCCGGAACGTTTTGGGCGGCTCATTGGCATGTCGATGCCGATGCAGGCGCTGTATCTGCAAATCGAGCGCGTCGCGCCAACCGCCGCGACCGTGCTGGTAACTGGCGAAAGTGGCACCGGCAAGGAGCTGGTTGCGCAAACCTTGCATGACATGAGCCGTCGCAACCAGCAACCCTTTGTGGCGGTTAATTGCGGCGCTATTTCGGCCCATTTGATCGAGAGTGAATTGTTCGGCCATGAGAAGGGTAGTTTTACCGGTGCCTTGCGTGAACACAAAGGCTATTTCGAACGTGCCAGCGGCGGTACTCTGTTTCTCGATGAAATAACCGAAATGCCGGCAGAGCTGCAAGTAAAGTTGCTGCGGGTATTGGAGGCAGGCACTTTCATGCGGGTCGGTTCGGGACATGAAATCGATGTCGATGTCAGGATCGTCGCGGCCACTAACCGCACGCCGGAAGAAGCCGTGACCGAAGGCAAATTGCGCGAGGATTTGATGTACCGCTTGCAGGTATTTCCCTTGCATTTGCCGCCGCTGCGAGAACGTGGACGCGATATCGATTTACTGGCCAATCACTATCTGGCGGAGTTGAATTTAGTTGAGAACACGGACAAACGTTTTGCTGAAAATGCAATGCATCAACTGAGCAAATACCATTGGCCAGGCAATGTGCGGGAGTTGAAAAATGCGGTGCAGCGTGCCTTTATTTTGTCGGATGAGTTGGTGGATCTGGATGGCTTGAGTTTGACCGCGCCAAAATTGATCGAGCTCAACGGTTCGTCGTTCCAAGTCCACGTCGGCAGCACGGTGGCGGAGGTCGAGCGCCAGCTGATTCTGGCCACTTTGCAACAATGCGACAGCACCAGGGAAAAAGCCGCCGACATGCTCGGGATCAGCTTGAAAACACTTTACAACCGCTTGCGTGAATACGGCGCCGATCACGATATATCGTCGTCCGATCCGGCGTGATTTATAAGACCCTAACGTGGCGATCTGCCGACAGTCTCCGATGGCCAGCCAAAGCTTGATAAATTGCTTAAATAATACTGGGGGCGGTATTATTTTTTGCCCTTGTAAAACGTGCGGATGTGGCATTGTTTTGGCTTATACTCCCCTTGATTCTGGATGCGATCAAGTCGTACTAAGCACTTTGAGCCGATGCATTATTCGCCCATTGAGGCTCCGTGACTGCTACCATCTTGGCTATGAACACACGCCTATTTCCACGTTTCTCACGATGCTTTCTGTTGACGCTTGTTGGGTTGGCGCTCGTTGCTTGCAGCCCCAAATATGACTGGCGTGAAGTGCACGGTACCGGTATACCGTTTGTAGCGATGTTTCCCGCCAAACCCAGTGTGTTTTCGCGGCCGGTCAACCTCGACGGCTTGACCGTGACGATGGCGATGACGGCGGCGGAAATCGATGGCACGACCTTCGCCGTGGGCACGGTCGAGCTGGCCGATGCCAGTCAGGTACCTGCTGCGTTGACTGCCATGAAAACCGCCATGGTCAACAATATCGACGGCAAGCTCAATAGTGAAAAAACCGCTGTTGGCACTGGCAGAAACGGTGGCAAATCCATCAATATCGATGCCAGCGGCCGTCGTGGCAACGGTCAGGCAATGCGGCTGCTTGCCCGTTTCGTAGCGCAAGGCAAGCGTATTTATCAAGTTGTCGTATTGGGCCCCGAAGCATCGATTTCGCACGAGGCGGGTGATACTTTTTTTAGTGCATTTAGGCCGCCTCAGTAAACGCCGGGCCAGCGGCATCATCTGCCAACGCAGTCCTGATGTGGGCCGTACTCGTGTATTGTTAGATCATGTACAACTCTGGAGGGGCAATATCATGCTGATCACTTTTAAATCCAAAGCCGCATCGGATGTGTTGATGTACAAAGAGCATGCCAAAATCATCTTGAATCTGGTGCATAAGGATTTGGATCGCGGCATCATTACCGCCGCTGAAACTGCCAACGCGGTGCGAATCCTGGAGTCCGAAATTGCCGAGAGCAAGGCTCATCCGGTGTCCGAAGAAGTACAACGCGATGTCTTTGCCCATCATGGTGACGCCGGTGACGATAACGAGCATGAAAGCAAGCAGGCTGTCACTTTTGCCGTGCGCGCCTATCCCTTGCTGGAAATGCTACGTGCCGCGCAAAAGGGTGGTAACGACGTGATGTGGGGTATTTGATGGAATCGCTTGCCAGCGTACGCGAGCATACCTTGCTCGCCGCCGATGGCACTGCGTTATTTGTCAGGGATTCCATGCTGCCGGCAGATCAAGCGGCAACGCGGCGCGGTATTGTCTTGATGCATGGTTTGGGTGAGCATAGCGGACGCTATGCCCATGTGTTGCGCTTTTTCAATCAATGCGGATTTTCGGTGCGTTGCTACGATCATCGCGGTCATGGCCGCTCTGGCGGAGTGCGTGGCGGTGTGCCCAATGGCGATCCGCTCGTGTTCGATGCCCAGATCGTGATTGAAGATTTTGCGAAAAAATTTTCAACGCCGCCTTTATTGTGCGGCCATAGCATGGGTGGGCTGATTGCCGCACGGTTTGCCACAGCCGCCATTTCGCCATTGGGCGGTTTGATCCTGTCGTCGCCGGCATTGGCGATTCCCTTAAGCCAGGGACAGGCTTTATTGCTCAAAGTATTGAGCCGGCTCGCGCCCGGCCTGACGCTGGCTAACGGTGTGCCAAAAAAATATCTTTCGCATGCGCCGACGGTGGCCACCGCGTATAAGACCGACCCTCTGGTGCATTCGCGCATCAATGCGCGTCTATTGCGTTTGATGTTCAAGATGATTTTGCATGCCCAGGATCATGCCGCCGCTTTGTCGATTCCAACCTTGATCGTCGCGGCAGGCGATGACCATCTGGTCGACCTTAACGGCAGCAAGGCTTTTTTCGCCAAACTGCCTGACGGCATGGCGACGCTGCACGTGTATGACGGCTTTTATCATGAGGTATTCAACGAAATCGAGGCAGCACGCGTGTTCGATGATATTCGTCTGTGGCTGGATGAGCGCGGCTTGATGGCGCCAGCTAGCTGACGCCGTAAATTATCATCACAGTGCGCAGCCTGCTATTCATAACAGCCGCTACAATTGTGCCTTTATTTGTGTTTGCACCAATTTGGAGCCGACTCCAGCAGGGTTGCTTCTCGTTTCGCAAGTGATACAGGACTGTAGGCGCGTGGTTGGCCTACTTTCTCAAGCGTCACCGTGAATTCGAGGGGTTTTCCCGCCAGGTTCTTGATGGCATTGTCGCCACGGTGTGCCGCAGATGTACCGATAAAGAGCCCCTGTGCAAAAACGCCCGCTGATCACCATTACTCCCGCCGCTGCCAAAGCGCCAGCCAAACCTGCTTTGCGACCGAGCTATCATCCCGATGTCAAGCCGGTATTGCAGCCGGGATTTAAACCGGACTTGCCTAATGGATCGCTGGCGTTTTGCTTGCTGGGCGCGGCTAATGCGGTCGCGCAAGTGCGTACCGGTACCGCCTTACCGCAAGCACTGGCCAAGATTTTTGTGCAAACCGGTGCTTCGCCGCAGGCGCGCGGCGCCATGCAAGATATTGCGTATCGCACCATGCGACGGCTGGGGCGCAGCGAAGCGCTGATTTCTCTCATGACGAGCAAAGCGCCGGAGCCGCCGATGCTGCACGGGCTTTTATGCTGCGCCTTGAGTCTGATGTTGCCGCCAGAAGAGTGCGCTGACGCCAAACCGTATGAAGACTTTACGGTGGTCGATCAGGCAGTCACGGTGGCGACCTCGCATCCCGATATGGCGCATGCCAAGGGCATGGTCAACGCCGTATTGCGCCGCTTTTTGCGGGAGCAAGAGGCCTTGCTGAAAACCGCTTTACAAAAACCCGAAGCGGTCTGGAATTATCCTTTGTGGTGGATCGATGCCACCAAAGCGGCTTACCCGCGTGACTGGCAAGCCATCTTGAGCGCCGGCAATAGCGCGCCGCCATTGACCCTGCGCGTCAACCGCCGCAAGACCACGGTCCAGGCCTACCTGCAAACCTTGAATGAAAGCGGCATGGCGGCGGCCCAGATTGGCGCGGATGCGGTGCGTCTCGCAAAGCCGGTGCCGGTCGCGCAAATCCCCGGTTTTGACGCTGGCCTGGTATCGGTACAGGATGCCGCCGCGCAATTGGCGGCACCACTGCTTGATGTGCGTGAGGGGATGCGGGTACTCGATGCCTGCGCTGCGCCGGGTGGCAAGACCGGTCATCTGCTGGAATGCGCTGATATTGAATTGGTCGCACTCGATTCCGACGCCAAGCGTTTGCCCCGGATCGAAGAGAATTTGCAACGTTTGCAATTGACGGCCAGTCTCAAGGCTTTCGACGCGCGAACCAAGGTGTGGTGGGATGGTCGCCAGTTCGACCGTATCTTGGCTGACGTCCCTTGTACCGCCTCCGGTATCGTGCGCCGCCACCCCGATATACGCTGGTTGCGGCGCAAGGGCGATGCCTTACAACTGGCTGCGCTTTCAGCAACAATCCTCGACAATTTGTGGCAGATGCTGCGCCCCGATGGTAAATTGCTCTTTGTTACCTGTTCGTTATGGCCGCAAGAATCGGAGGCGCAAGCGGCCGCCTTTGCGATGCGTAACGGCGCCCTTAGATTGCCTGCGCCAGGTCAATTGATGCCGACAGCGGGTGACGATAAAGATCACGATGGCTTGTTTTACGCGCTATTTCAAAAAGCTAAAGCTTGACAATATGTTCGCTGGCAGATGGTCGCATCCTGCGGTTTTGACAATTTTTCATCGACTTACCTTACGGTCCAATCACCCAGTGACGCGACGACTGACTCAACCCCTGTGCTGCGCATTAATGGCATTTTTCATGCTGATTTTTGCCGCCCCGACCGTACGTGCTGCGGATGGCGTCGAGATCGTACAAGCGCGCCTGGAATCGTCCGATGACGGCTATCGTTTATCGGCCAGCTTTTCGTTCGAACTCAATCGCGGGCTCGAAGAGGCGATTACGCGCGGCATCCCGCTTTATTTCACCACTGAAGTCGAATTGATTCGCCCGCGCTGGTATTGGCTGGACGAAAAAACGATCTCGACCTCACGTACGGTGCGCATTTCCTACAATGTTTTGACGCGCCAATTTCATGCCGCCATCAGTGGCAGCTTGCAGCAAAATTTCAATACGCTGGAAGACGCCTTGTCCCTGATCCGCCGTCCTCAACGCTGGATAGTGGCTGAAAAAGGCAGTTTGAAAGCAGGCCAAACTTATCATGTGCAATTACGCACTGGGCTCGATGTCACGCAATTGTCTAAGCCGTTCCAGATCAATGCACTCAATAATCGCGACTGGCGCTTGTCGTCCGATTGGAAGAGTTTTACCTACACGGTGGATGACAAGTGATTCGCGTGTTGCGGTATCTGCTCATCGTCGGTTGTGCGGTTGGCGCCATCCTCTTGTTCTTATTGGCCTCGGCGTCGGAAAATACCGATTTCCTTGATCGACATTACAAGTGGCTGTTTGCACTGAACGCCTTGGTAGCCTTGGCCCTGTTCAGTCTAGTCATCTTGATGTTGGCGCGTTTATACAAGCGCTACCGGCGTGGTAAATTCGGTTCCAAATTGATGGTGCGGCTGGTGTTGTTATTCGCCGTGATGGGGATTTTGCCGGGCGTGGTAATTTATGTGGTGTCGGTGCAATTCGTATCGCGTTCGATTGAATCCTGGTTCGATGTGCGGGTGGAGTCTGCGCTCGAGTCGGGCTTGAATCTGGTGCATGCTTCGCTCGACGGTTCGCTGATCGAATTAAACAACAAGGCACACAACATCGTGCTCGAATTGTCTGATCTAAGCGAGGCCGAACAGGCCACGGCGCTGTCGCGCATGCACGATCAAAGTCGTTTCCGCGAAGCCATGATCGTCACCTCGAATGGCCGCATTATCGCCAGCGCCGGCGATCAAATGACTTCGTTGATGCCTGATTTGCCGACCGCCGCAATGCAAAGGCAGGCTCGCAATATACGCGGTTATGCCGCAATCGAAGGTGGTGCCGATCAGACTGAAAAGTCGATCTCTGCTGGCAATATCACCGCCAACACGTCCAATGCCTTGCGCTGGCGTGTCGTATTGGAAATACCGGCTGCATCGGACGTACATTCCTTGCAAGGCGAATCGTCCCGCTTCCTGCAATTATTGCAACCGGTGCCAACAAAATTGGCGACCAACGCCGAAGCCTTGCGTGCCGCGTACAGTGAATATCAAGAGCGTTCGCTGGCACGTTCCGGTTTGCGCAAGATTTACATTGTTACCCTGACTTTGACTTTGTTGCTGGCCATTTGCGCCGCTCTCGGTAGCGCCTTCCTGATCGCCAACAAGCTGGCCAAGCCGTTGCTACTGCTAGCCGAAGGCACCCGCGCCGTGGCTGAAGGCGACTTGTCGCCGCGCCCGATCGTCACTAGTTCGGATGAGCTCGGTTCCTTGACGCAATCGTTCAATATCATGACGCGGCAATTGTTCGATGCCCGCACTTTTGTTGAAAAAAACCGGGCTGAACTGGAAAATGCCAAAGCGTATCTGGAATCGGTACTGGGCAATATGTCGGCTGGTGTGATGGTGCTCGATGGCGAGTTTAAATTGGTCAGTTGCAACGAATCGGTCGAGCGCATTTTGCAGCACGCATTTAACTCCCATATCGGCGAACCGCTGGCTGCAATCGAAGGGTTGACGCCATTTGCCAAGGCCATCATCAGGGCGTTCTCGGAGCAGAGCGCGCAGTCGGTAGCCAGCGAAAGCCAGCGGATCAATTTGCATTGGCAACAGCAGATAGAAATCCCGCGTCTGGTGGGCGATTCCAATACTGATCACGACATTACGTTACTCACGCGCGGATCGCGTTTGCCGGTGGTGAGCGGAGTCGGTTACGTGGTGGTATTCGATGATATTTCCGACGTGATTTCAGCCCAGCGCTCGATTGCCTGGGGTGAGGTGGCGCGACGTCTGGCGCATGAGATCAAGAACCCGTTGACGCCAATTCAATTGTCGGCCGAGCGTTTGCAAATGCGCCTTGCTGCCAAGCTGGAGCAAGCCGACCTCGACTTATTGAACAAGGGCACGGCTACCATTGTCAATCAGGTTTCTGCAATG
>JAZKIX010000043.1:0-3296 GCA_040384645.1 Pseudomonadota bacterium
ACGACCCCTTGGTTCGTAGCCAAGTACTCTATCCAGCTGAGCTACAGCCGCGAAAAACAAGATTATAACATCACATCAATATATTCTGGAAGCACTATCACCACTCTTATAAAACCGAACAACTTACATCGTTGTTTCAAATACATCGTCGATTTTGTTTCCAACATCCAATGACGTGAAGTCATACAACCTAATGCAAGCGCCCGATTAAGGAAACGCTGTAATTCTGGCGGAGACTGAGGGATTCGAACCCTCGATACAGTTGCCCGTATGCATCCTTAGCAGGGATGTGCCTTCGACCACTCGGCCAAGTCTCCACGCTGAAACGGGATTGCTTAGTCCGTTTCAGCAAGAACGGGATCATATCTTTTCAAACAGATTTGGTCAATCAACTCTGCTAATTTACTGGAAAAATTATGCATTTTCCAAATCAAATGTCTTATGCAGACAGCGGACAGCTAGTTCCATATATTTTTCGTCGATCAAAACCGAGATCTTGATTTCGGATGTGGAAATCATTTGGATATTGATCCCCTCTTCCGACAAGGTACGGAACATTTGGGACGCAACGCCAACATGACTACGCATGCCGACACCAACCACAGATACCTTCGATACCTTAGCATCGCCAACGATACTGGCAGCGCCAATATGCACCTTCACGCTGCTATTCAACACTTCCATGGCCTTCACGTATTCACCACGCGCAACTGTGAAGGTGAAATCGGTTTTACCTTCGACCGATTGGTTTTGAATAATCATGTCGACTTCGATGTTTGCATCAGCGATTGGGCCGAGGATCGAATAGGCAATACCTGGCTTATCAGGTACGCCAAGAATGGTGATTTTTGCCTCATCGCGATTGAATGCGATGCCGGAGATGACTGCTTTTTCCATATGTATATCTTCCTCAAACGAAATCAGGGTGCCGGAATTTGCTTCTTCTTCCAACGGCATGAGCGGGTCGGTCAGTGACGACAAAACGCGTGTAGGAACACGGTAATTGCCGGCAAACTCAACCGAACGGCTTTGCAAAACTTTAGAACCTAGCGATGCCAACTCCAGCATTTCTTCAAAGGTCACCGTCTTGAGTCTGCGTGCCTCCGAAACAACACGCGGATCAGTGGTGTAGATACCGTCGACATCGGTGTAAATCAGGCATTCTGCTGCCTTCATTGCAGCTGCCACAGCAACTGCAGACGTATCGGAGCCACCACGACCAAGGGTTGCAATATTGTCGTTATCATCGACGCCCTGAAAGCCGGTAATGATGACGATTTTGCCGGCATCCAGATCGCGCCGTACCTTGGCGTCATCGATGGATTGAATGCGTGCCTTGGTATATGCAGAGTCGGTTTTAATCGCCACTTGCCATCCGGCATACGATACCGCCTGCTTGCCGATTGCCAGCAAGGCCATGGACAACAATCCGACCGAAACTTGTTCGCCGGTGGAGGCGATCATGTCCAGTTCGCGTGGGTCGGGTTGCGGCATGATTTCTTTGGCCAATCCAATCAGGCGATTTGTTTCACCCGACATGGCTGAAGGAACCACGACTATTTGATAACCTGCGTCATGCCATTTGGCGACGCGTTTAGCGACATTCTTGATGCGCTCGGTGGATCCCATTGAGGTGCCACCGTATTTGTGAACGATTAAGGCCATAAGAAGTCGAGAACAGTCTGCGTAGGTTAGAGAAGCAAAAAACAACCGGCAACTCTAACCGCAACCGCAAAAAATAACAAGTGGCAAGCTTATGTGAAACAAAATGACTTGCAGACGAACCACTTACACTGTATTTCCCCGAGCAGACTCCCAACGGAGACTAATCTTTGCATTACTCTCTTCATTGATGTGCTGACAATCCAGACCAATACCGGCAGCAAACAACAATTGCTTACCAATCCAAATGACCGGCAATCGTGTGCGTTCCCAAGCGGGCACGTCAAATGATTGGTAGTGATATTTAAGGCTTTTGGTAGGCCGATTTGCTGCCAGTTTCAGCCGCTCGCCGCCAGCGCGCAATTGCAGGCTGCAGGCTTGCGTGCGCAACCAAGCAACATCGAGTCCTTGTGCGGCATCATCAAAATACAGAATGCCTTGATAACGTGGAATTTCAATTTGCTTTTCGCCATTCCATTGAAACGCAAACGGCTCAATATCGGGCTCGATGTCGTCTAATCTGGGCGTTATAAAAATGCGATCTCGATATCGCCGAATATGACAATCTGGATGCGTTACGCAAAGTTGTGCATCGTCCTTGGCTTCAAGCAGTTGCGATCTTAATTCTGTTAACCAAGCGCTTGATGGCATACGCAAACTGCGCGTTGCAAACCAATACCGCAACAGGTTATAGCAACGGTCTGGACTCAACTCACCGATCTGCCCAATCTGAAGGCATTCACCATCGAGACAAGCCAATAGGTCTTGCGCGGCCAATTCCTCTAGCAAACGTTGCGCCGATTGTGCATGCGATGCACTACGCGCAAAGCGATCCTGAAACCCAGGGAAATACTGTGCCAGCGAAGGCATCACTTGCTGGCGCAATGCATTGCGGGCGTAACGCGGGTCGCTATTGGATTCATCGTCAACGAACGATATTTTTTGAGTACTGGCAAACATTTCCAATTCAGCACGCGATACTGTCAGCAAGGGACGCGCCATCAACAGGTCTTCATTGCCCAACAAATCCGGCGCACGATTTGCAGCATCCATACCCGACAAACCTGCGACACCTGATCCCCTGAGCAACTGTAAAAGAATGGTTTCAGCTTGATCGTCTTGATGATGGGCCGTCAGCAACAATTCCACTTTATGTAGGAGACATAGCTCACCTAAACCTGCATACCGCTTGAGTCTCGCAGCCTCTTCAACGCCACTTTTTTCCTGAGCAACAAGCTTGACGTGGCGGGCTTCAAATTCGACACCCATGCTGGCAGATTCATGTTGGCAATGCTGCAACCATGCATCGGCATTAGGACTGATCCCATGATGAATATGAAATGCCAATAATTTGATCCCATGCTGGCGTGCATAGGCATTCGCTAGATGCAGTAATACAGATGAATCAAGTCCGCCGCTATAGGCAACCGCAAAGGCAGCGGGTAGAACTGGCTGATTGACATGGCTAGAAACAAAAACGCGCGCTTGAATTTTTTCTAGCGCGCGCTCAAAGACGTCGTTGATAGACGCCATTTGCTGAACTTTCAAACCTACTCCGTTGGTGTGATTTCTTTGAATTTGCCGTAGCTCATCAATTTTTCATATCGAGCATCCAGCAATTCCTTGGTTTTTAC
>JAZKIX010000043.1:3306-10209 GCA_040384645.1 Pseudomonadota bacterium
CAGCCAAGGCCCGCTTCAGCAATATCGCCATTTGCTTGGGGTCACGATGCGCGCCACCAAGGGGTTCATTGATGATTTTGTCAATCAAACCCATTGCTTTAAGACGATGAGCCGTCAATCCCAGCGCTTCGGCCGCATCCGCGGCGCGCTCGGATGTCTTCCATAAAATCGACGCACAGCCTTCCGGCGAAATAACCGAATAAGTCGCGTACTGCAGCATCAATACCGCATCGCCCACTGCAATCGCCAAGGCACCGCCAGAACCGCCTTCACCGATGATCGTGGCGATCAGCGGCACCTTCAACTCAGCCATCACATATAGATTGTGACCAATTGCTTCTGCCTGCCCACGCTCTTCCGCATCAATCCCTGGAAATGCGCCGGGCGTATCGACAAAGGTAAAAATAGGCAGCCCGAACTTTTCCGCCAGTTTCATCAAGCGCATGGCCTTACGGTAACCTTCAGGCTTAGGCATACCAAAATTGCGCAATGCCCGCTCTTTGGTATCGCGCCCTTTTTGATGCCCGATCACCATGCACGATTGGCCATTGAAGCGGGCCAGGCCGCCTACAATCGATAAATCATCGGCAAAATTACGGTCGCCATGCAATTCATGGAAATCAGTGAAAATCTGATTTACATAATCCATCGTATATGGACGTTGTGGATGCCGAGCGATTTGCGATACTTGCCACGGCGTCAGCTTGGCATAAATGTCCTTGGTCAATTGCTGACCTTTTTTTGCCAAACGATCTATTTCTTCGGAAATATCGACTGCCGAATCATCTTGCACAAAGCGCAATTCTTCGATCTTCGATTCCAGTTCCGCAATCGGTTGCTCAAAATTCAGAAAGGTGGTTTTGCTCATCGTGTGTCCTTTTTATTGCAACACGGGGTGGGATATCAGAATAAAAATTTACAACAAACCATTATCAATACTCAACCGGCACCGGCTCCAGACTACGCCAAAGATACCAGGTTGCTACAGTTCGCCAAGGCTCCCAATTGGCTGACACTTCACGCGCATCGCTACGCGACACCGGCTCGCCAGAAAAATAATTGGTACTGATTCCCTTGATCAATCCAAGATCATCCAAAGGAAACACATTGGGCCGGAGCAGATTAAATATCAAAAACATCTCGGCTGTCCAGCGCCCGATGCCGCGAATTTGAATTAACTCCGCGATAACATCTTCGTCATCCATTTCAGCCCACTTATCTGCATGGACTCGTTTTGCCTTGAAATGATCTGCCAGATCTAGGATATATTCGGCCTTTCGCTTAGACAAACCGCAAGCAGCAAGATTCTCTTGCCCCAGCTTGAGCACTTGCGCAGGCTGACATTTGGGGCATGCGAGTAAAAACCGTTGCCAGACCGTTTCCGCAGCCTTCACAGAAATTTGCTGGCCAATAATGGATCGAGCCAAAGTGGTAAATGGTTCACCACGTCCAACCAAATGCAAATCACCAAATTGCGGAATGAGTTTTTTCATGATGCGATCCCGCTTCATCAACTCAATCTTGGCCTCTTCCCAATAGTCCGGGATTTCAAACGGCACTAATTTTATAGTAGAGCTCATGCGCGGCGCCATTCCGTGACACCGCTTGGCTTATCTTCCAAAACGATACCATTGGCTAATAAATGCGCGCGGATACGGTCAGCTTCGGCAAAATTTTTCGCTGCCTTAGCCGCGCTTCTGGCTTCAATTTGACCGGCGATATTAATCTCTGAAGCAGCATCGTTATGAGATGGGCCCGCCTGTAAAAACTCTTGCGACTGGCGCTCTAGCAATCCAATAGTCGCGGCCAAGGACTTCAATTGCGCCGCCAGTTTTTCCGATCCCGTTCTATTGATTTCATTAGCAAGATCGAACAAAACAGCAATTGCCAACGGCGTATTGAAATCATCGTTCATCGCTTCGGCAAAGCGTTGCGCGTGCGGCTCAGTCCAATCCGGTGCGACTACATTTGCCTGGACGTCCTTCAATGACGTGTACAAGCGCGCCAAAGCACATTTAGCATCATCCAGATGTACATCGGAATAGTTGAGAGGACTACGATAGTGCGCGCGCAAAATAAAAAAACGCACCACTTCTGGATCAAATTTCTTCAGCACATCGCGAATGGTGAAAAAATTGCCGAGTGACTTCGACATTTTTTCATTGTCCAGACGGACGAAGCCATTGTGCATCCAATAATTGACGAAGCTTTGTTTAAACGCACCTTCCGATTGTGCAATTTCATTTTCGTGATGGGGAAATTGCAAGTCCGCACCGCCGCCATGAATATCAAAATGTTCGCCCAACAAGCTACACGCCATCGCCGAACATTCGATATGCCAACCAGGTCTGCCCTTGCCCCATTTCGAGGCCCATTTGGCTTCTTCCGGCTCCGCTTCCTTGGAGGATTTCCACAAAACAAAATCAAGCGGGTCACGCTTTCCGGTATTAACCTCGACCCGCTCACCTGCCCTCAAATCGTCGAGTGATTTACCTGAAAGCTTGCCATAACCTCGAAAGTCGCGTACTGAGAAATTAACGTCGCCATCACCTGCCTGGTACGCCAAACCGTTCTGCTCCAGACGGTCGATCAAGCCGAGCATTTGCGGAACAAAATCAGTTGCACGCGGCTCATGGTCCGGCGGCAAAATTCCCAAGGCAGCCGTATCTTCATGCATATAACGGGTAAAACGCCCAGTCAACTGCGAGATGGACTCGCCATTCTCGACCGCGCGACGAATAATTTTATCTTCTATATCGGTGATATTGCGCACGTACGTAACTTCATAGCCGCTGGCCTTTAACCAACGATAAACTACGTCGAATGCCATCATCATGCGGGCATGTCCAATATGGCAATAATCGTAGATCGTCATGCCGCACACATAGAGACGCACCTTGCCCGGTTCAATTGGAACAAAAACCTGTTTGTCACGTGCAAGTGTGTTGTAAATCTTCAAATTACTCATTAGTGATGGATTATTTTCTGACGGGAGCTATGAGGGAAATGCAGCAACCGGACAAAGTTGGTCGCTTCAAAATAGGGTAAGCAGTTTAATGCAAGACGGCTGTCAAACTCCTCTTTGCAATGCATATTTGATAGAATGGAATTTTTCGGCGAAGTATAACATTGATGAAAACCGCGCTCTCGACATCCGGCCTGCCGTTTATATTAAATGTATGGCGTTCGTCCAAGCGATATTTTGCGGTTGGCGGATTCATTGCGATGTTTCTTGCCACTTCCGCATTCGCCGATGAGAGTGCCGACATCAACAAGCTGATGAAAGCCGGGCAACTGCCAGAAGCGCTCACCAAAATCGATGCCAGCTTGGCACAACGGCCACGCGATCCACAATTGCGGTTTCTCAAAGGCCTGATTTTTACCGAACAAAACAAGACGAATGAAGCCATTGCAATCTTTACCAAATTGACTGAGGATTTCCCCGAATTGCCGGAACCGTATAACAACCTTGCGGTTCTGTTCGCATCAACCAACCAATACGAAAAAGCCCGCGCCTCGCTTGAAATGGCGATTCGTACCAATCCCACCTACGCGACGGCGCACGAAAATCTGGGCGATGTTTATGCCAAATTGGCCAGCCAGGCCTACGATAAAGCTTTGCAACTCGACTCAAATAATTCGGCAGCTAAGTCAAAACTGACAATGGTGCGTACTTTAGTTAGCACCAGCCCTGGTGGTTTAAACCCTAAAACCTTGGTCGCTACCGTGCCTGCCAACACAGCCCCGGTCAAGCCGTTGGTTGCGCCAACCCCGGTGAAACCTGTCACACCTACGCCTATAATCATTGCCAAGGTAGAACCAGTTAAAGTCGAGACGCCAAAGGTCGAACCGGTAAAAGCAACACCCAAGCCAGAATCGAAGTCCGACACCGACAATGCAGATGTCTTGAAGGCGGTCAATAATTGGGCACAGGCTTGGAGCAACAAAGACGTCCGTACCTATCTCAATCTTTACGCCAATGACTTCCAAACACCAAAAGGCGAATCCCGAAAAATCTGGTCGGATGAACGCCGCGCCAGAATTGAAGGAAAAGGCCGCATCAACGTCAAGGTTGAGTCGCCCCAAGTGCGTATAGACGGCAACGCTGCCACGGTGAAATTTCGCCAGATTTATACATCAGATCGCCTGACAGCCAATAGCAGGAAGACGCTCTTGCTCGAAAAACAAGGCAGTCAATGGCAGATCAAGCAGGAGAGTACGGGTAACTGATGTTTCGCTTTGCAACACGCAAGCGCTCAACGAGAAACTTGGTTGGGCGCATTTTATTTCCAGCGCCGGTCTTGGCGCTGCTAGTGCTTCTGCTCGCCGCAAGCGGCGACTTGTACGCCTCGGCATCATTGGTCAATCAGCACGCGCTTGCGCAGGAGGGTCGCAAACCCGATCCCGACGCGCTGCTGATCGAAGTCTACAAAGATATGGCTGCCAACCATCTGCGTGAGGCATTGCAAAAAACCGATCGACTGATTGAAGCCTATCCCAATTTTCACCTGGCACATCTGATTCGCGGCGACTTGCTGATGATGCATGGTCGCCCCGTTACCACGCTAGGCGCCGCTTCAAATGCACCGGCCGATAAGCTCAAGGATTTTCGCGACGAAGCAATGGTGCGCTTGCGCTCGTTGCGCGAACGCCCCGATCCCGATCTGGTGCCCAACTCCGTTTTGATGCTGCGCGACGATCAAAGTTATGTGCTGCTGGCAGACACCAAACAATCACGGCTTTATGTGTACCAACATGACAATGGCCAGTTAAAATTCGTGACCGATTACTACATCACGCAAGGTAAATTGGGTATCAACAAAGTCAAGGAAGGCGATCAGAAGACACCAATCGGGGTCTATTACATTACAAGCCGTTTGCCAAAAGCGAAGCTGCCGGATTTTTACGGTGCCGGTGCATTGCCGATCAATTATCCGAACGAGTGGGATAAACTGAACGGCCGCAGTGGCTCTGGCATATGGCTGCATGGCACGCCATCCGATAGCTTTAGCCGTCCACCGCTTGCTTCTGATGGCTGCGTGGTGTTGACCAATCCCGACCTTGAAAAATTATCGCTATCAGTTGAAATCGGCAAGACGCCAATTGTCATCAGCGACCAGGTAGAATTTATCAGTCGCGGCAAATGGGATGCAGAACGCAATGCAAGTGCACAGATGATGGACGGCTGGCGGCGTGATCTGGAGAGCATGGATAGCGAACGGGTATTGAATAATTATTCAAAAAAGTTCAAATCCAATCTGGGGGAAGACTTACTTCGCTGGTTCCCCAAATACCGGATATTTTTGCAAGGCAAGGTTCGACCGGCCATCAAACTGCGTGATATGACGCTGTTTCGTTATCCCGGCCGGGATGAAATGGTAGTAAGCACTTTCACCCAAGAAACGGTGATTGGCAAAAGTAAGGCCGCCATCCGCAAACGCCAGTACTGGGCCAAGGAAGGCGCGCAATGGAAAATTATTTATGAAGGCACTCTTTAAGGAAACCATGATGACCACATTTACACGCCGTAATTTTGTTGCATTCGTCAGTGCGCTCACGCTTGCCAGCGCCAGCCATTTTGCTGCCGCCGCCAGCCCGACCCAAGTATCGCTGAAGACCAATATGGGCGAGATCGTGCTGGAGTTGAATGCAGAAAAAGCACCGAAAAGCGTTGCCAACTTTCTCCAATACGTCAACGACGGTCAATATAACGGCACGATATTTCATCGCGTGATCAGCGGCTTCATGATCCAGGGCGGCGGTTTCGACAAGGATATGCAGCAAAAGCCGACCAAGGCACCCATTGAGAACGAAGCAAAAAATGGTCTCAAGAACGAGGTCTACACTGTCTCCATGGCGCGCACCGGCGCACCGCATTCCGCCACCTCACAGTTTTTCATCAATGTCGCTAACAATACTTCGCTCGATTATCCGGGTGGCGACGGTTGGGGTTACACAGTATTTGGCAAAGTCGTGCGCGGCATGGACGTCGTCGACAAGATCAAGCAAGTGCCTACCGTCAATGCCGGAATGCATCAAAATGTGCCAACCAAATCGATCATAATCGAGTCCGCCGCAGTGTTGAAATAGTCAGCTCTCACTGACGTTCTCTCTACTATTTGAAAGCACAATATGGCAGTCATTCTCAGCACCAACCACGGCAAGATCAAGATTGAACTCGATGCCGAAAAGGCGCCGAAAAGCGTGGAAAATTTTCTAGCTTACGTGAATGCGGGACATTACAGCGGCACGATTTTTCATCGCGTCATCGATGGCTTTATGGTTCAGGGCGGCGGCTTTGAACCTGGCATGAAACAAAAACCAACGAATGCACCAGTCGAAAACGAAGCAAAAAATGGTTTGAAAAACGTGCCATATACCTTGGCAATGGCGCGCACGGCCGACCCGCATTCAGCATCGGCGCAATTTTTCATCAATGTCAAAAACAATACCTTCCTCGACTATCCCGGCCAAGATGGCTGGGGTTATTGCGTGTTTGGCAAAGTAGTTGAAGGCATGGATATCGTCGATAAAATCAAGTCCGTCAAAACTGGCCGCAGCGGCATGTTTTCCGATGTCCCGGTGGACGATGTGATCATCGAAAAAGCTGAAGTGGTTTAGACCTATTGCCATCGACAACGCCAGCAAGTCATGCCAATACTGCCAGCAAGTACTCAAGCGCAACCGGATGTGAGTCCGGTTGCGCTTTTTGTTTCGGATATCCATCTGCAACCATCGCAGCCACGCACGACGCAGGCATTTTTATCCTTCCTGCAGCGACATGCGATGCAAGTTCAGCAACTATATATTTTGGGCGATCTGTTTGAAGCCTGGGCCGGCGACGACGACATCGACGATCCATTTAATCGCCAGGTCGTCGATGCGATTCGCACGGTCAGCGAT
>JAZKIX010000043.1:10219-12668 GCA_040384645.1 Pseudomonadota bacterium
GGTTGCTGGTAATCGTGATTTTTTAATCGGGGCGCAATTTTTCGAGGCGAGCGGCATGCAAGCGCTGGCCGGGCCCGAACCACTTGAACCATTTGTTGCCAACATTGCCGGTCGCCGCATCAGCCTAGTACATGGCGACGCGCAATGCACCGACGATTTATCCTACATGGCGTTTCGCGCAATGGTGCGCCAGCCGGCGTGGCAAGCCGCATTTCTTGCTGCACCTTTGCCGCAACGAAAAGCCACAATTGAAAATATGCGCAAGCACAGCCAGCAAGAGCAGCGCGGCAAGACCTATGAAATCATGGACGTCCATCCGGCTGCGATCGCTGCACTATTCGAACAAACCGCAACCACGCTTTTGATTCATGGACACACCCACCGTCCGGCACAACACACGACAATAATTGATCAAACCCGCTTCGACCGCTTTGTCTTGCCAGATTGGGATGCCGGCACTGAGCCGGCACGCGGCGGCTGGATCGGAATCGATACGCAAGGTGTGATTACGCGTTATGGAATCGACGGTGCGGCAGCGCCAGAAGCCGCTTAGCAGCCTCTGGAGCGAAAAATATACTCCCACATGTATATTTAAAGACGCAATGAAAGTGCGCGGGTAAGCATATATTTTCGCCTATACTCCCCAATTTATGTGCCATTGTGTGCAATACCAGATCACATTCTCACCTACGAAGTCATTGCCGGCCAATAAATAGCAGCCTCTTCCAGTGGCCCGCGCAGGGGGTGTGGGTAGATATAGGGCGTATATCCCGGTTTCGGCATCAGGAAATAATCGCGATTCAAGCCGATCGAATAGGGGCATTCGATATCGATACCATTGAGTGAATAGCCATTGCTAGGATTAGCAGAATTATTCCAAATGTATACCGACCTGATCTGGTCAGGGCCGGGATAGGTGCCACAAGGAAATCCTTCCGTCATCAATTCCACCGTCCGATTGATCGTCGGCGTGACGACATTGTTAAAAATCACGCCGTCGCCACCACGAATCCCGATGGCGGTTCGTTGGCGCACCGCAGTAAATCCGGTCGAATAATGGTTTTCATAAATCTCAAAACTACGCGAACCGCGATCCGATGACGACAAGCCGTGCGCATCGGTCATCGAATAATCTTTGGCCGGCAACTGCCCCACAATCGTATTATGGCGAAACACGTATACCGAGCCATTGTTGGAGGCAATATTGTGACGATTACCGGAGAAATAGTTATCTTCGACAAACACCGCATCCGGCGTACCCAAGGCCAGCGTCGGCCAGGCAGCACCGCCATACACTGCAACGCCATAGCCGAGATTTTTCAGGGTGTCGCTATAGTTGTCGATGAAATTATTCTTGTAAATCACCCCACGCTGCCCGGCGTGATCGCCAACGTAAAGGCCGGCAAATACAAAGTGGGTGAATTTTGTATTGGTAACGGTAAAGTCGGCGCAACCGTTCAATAATCCGAGTCCCTTATCCTGGATATTGCCGTTGCCATTACCCACTAGGGTCATGCCGGAAAATGCCGCCCGCCTGCCGTTGGAACAATCGAATGCAATCAGATAAGTCGTATTGGGTACCATGCCGGAACGGCGAATCGTTGTCACATCCTGACCGGCACCACTTAATTTTATGCCGGCAGGTACCGTCAATTGCTGCACACCCCAATTACAGTCACCGGCCGGAACCAACACGCTTATGGCGGGCTGTGCCAATGCAATGGCGGCATTGACGGCCTCAGTCACTGCGCTAAAAGTACAACTGCTGGCCGCAATCGAGGTGACCGGTGGTGGTGGCGATGGCGCAATGACCGGTGGCGGACTTGCAACCGGCGACGGTGTCGGCACTGGCATAGGCGTTGGCGTGAAAGTGGGTGGCGGTGCCGAGCCCGAGCCACCGCCACATGCCGCAATCATGCCTATCACGATCAGACTGGCGCCAATTTTCAGACATTTAGTTTCAGAGTGGATGTGCCGCTTCGATGTGGAATTTTTCATAAGGTGTTGTCTAGCCTTCTGCACAATTTAATGTTGGTAGAAAAATATCGAGACTCATTTTAAATAACAACGCCCGCCAGAAAATCGCAATGCCTCAGTTATGCATCTGCAATTAGTCAGTGAGCGATCAGGAAATGGATGCGCCGAAGTACTGCGCCAGGAGGAATATTGAAGCGTTTTAGCGTTATCGATTTTGCGTTCGGTCACGCATCCGCGCGCTGGCAGATAGCATGCAAATAAATGCAATGCAGCGAAGTGAAAACGCTTGCGTCAGAACATGCAATAAAAAATCCCCCAGTTGTTGAGACTGGGGGATGGCACTACAGTTACTAACTTATATTAACTTACGTCATTATTTACAAGCTGGTGCAGCTCTTCTTGCGCAGGATTTCTGCCCAGCCGAGGAAGAAACGAGAACCTTCAGGGTTGGACATATATCGATTGAACACAT
>JAZKIX010000043.1:12678-22629 GCA_040384645.1 Pseudomonadota bacterium
AGTTCGATCCAATCGAAGCCGACCGAAACACGATCCCAATTACTGCCCGGTGTGCCAGAACCATCAACCCGCATCGACACATCGTTTGGCCCTGCTGCGCCATTCAATACCTTATGCATGGTGCCCGCCAGCCGAACCATATCGGTGTCGGTCAGACCGCCAATATTGAATTTCTTGGCCGACATGACAAGCGACAAATCGATATGGGCGTGATTGGTATCCTCGACCCCTGATCCGCGCGCTCCACCGTAATCCCAAACATAGGCATTACCGTTCAAGCGAGTAAAGGTCTTGAAGTACGCCGCAGCCTTATTCGCCTTATCCAGATAACCCGCATCCGGCGTCTGGTTTTTCAAGCGCTTGGTACGATCAATCATCAGCAGCGCCTTGGCCATGGTGGCACCTTGGTTGTACATCACCAGCGATCCGGCACCGCACAAGCCGTTGCACGAGTCGTAACGATAAAAGCTAGGCGATCCCGGTAACGGCGCATTGTCGACCCACTGTCTATCATATGTGTGCAAGATCGGTTCCAACTTGGCAAGGTAGCTATCAGCCTTAGGACGGAACGAAGTGAAGCGCGCGTCATTCCAGACAGCATAGGAAAAGATCGAAGCAGCTTGCGTGATGATCCCGGTATCCAGCATCATTTGCGATGAATTGATCGAGGCCCCCCAACCCTGTGCCGTTTCTTGATGAGCGAACCAGTAATCGATCATCCTGACGGCATTGTTGAGATATTTTGGATCGCCATACGTCTTGGCCATCGAAACATAGGCACGCACCCAATAGTGACCATGCCAAGCAAAGTCCTCTGCACCGCCCAGGTTAGGAATATTGCTACCGTACTTCGCGTTGTATTTGGCATCCCACGCTGCCTGGCTTCCGATAGCTGGCGTCACATTACGATTCGATAACTGGCAAACCGGCGTTGGCGTTGGTGTCGGCGTTGGTGTCGGTGTCGGTGTCGGTGTTGGCGTCGGTGTTGGCGTTGGCGTTGGCGTTGGCGTTGGCGTTGGCGTTGGCGTTACAGTATTACGCAGTGGATGCGGATACAGATATGGTGTATATCCTGGTTTTGCCGCCAAAAAATAATCGCGATTCTGTCGGATCGATGACGTACACGTATTCGCAATCCCATTACTGGTATAGCCATTGCTCGGATTCGCCGAATTGTTCCACAAATACAGGGAACGAATCTGATCCTGGCCAGGATAGGTACCGCAGGCGAAGCCGTCCACCATCAATTCCACCGTGCGATTGATGCTGGCCGGTGCCGTATTGCTGAAAATAACACCATCTCCGCCAGAAATACCAATCGCAGTCCGTGAGTGCGCGCCATTGGAGTTATTCGTCGAAAAGCTGTTGTTGTAAATTTCATAACTGCGGGTGCCATGTGGGAAATAGGACAACCCGGCCACCTCTACCATCATGAAATCTTTGCCGCGATCAGATGACACCACCGCATTGCGTCGGAATACGAAAGCAGCGCCGCCATTAGACAATAAATTTTGGCGGTTATTGGAAAAGACATTATCTTCAAAAAATACTGCGTTCTGCGATCCCAGATCCAGCGCCGGCCATGTGCCATCGCCCGTCACTACGGCACCAAAACCTTGGTTATTGACCAAATTGTTTTTGAAAATAACGCCACGTTGTTTAGCGTCACCGACATAAATCCCTGCGTAGACAAAATTGGTGAATTTTGAGTTCGACACTTTGAAGTCGACACAACCCTTGGACAGGTTCAAGCCTTTTTCCTTGATGGTGCCACTGCCATTACCGATCAAAGTCATGTCAGAAAAATCGGCGCGCTTACCGTTGGAACAATCGTAGGTGATCAGCGATGTGGCAGTTCCAGTAGCGCCGACACGCCGGATCTTAGTCACATCTTGCCCTGCACCACGCAGTGCGATGCCTGCGTACACCTTTAATTCCTGCGTACCCCAATTGCAATCGCCGGCAGGAATATTGACCGTCGTACCGCCAACCGCTGTATTTACCGCTGCCTGGACGGAGGCGAAGGAACAATTTGCGACATTGACCATGGAACCAGCCGTAGCCAAAGCGCCCACTTTCTCGGCCATAGTCATACTGTCATCGACCGGCGATCCACCACCGCAAGAAGCCAGAAAAATAGGTGCCAGGGACAACAAGGCGGTGCGCTGTTTGAACTTACTCAACTTATGGATTTTCACTAAAAATTCTCCAAAACTTTGTTACCGTTTAAAAATATTATTTTGAAGAATGTTAAATCCGAGATTTACAAAACGCAAGAAAAATTTCATATTGTGAAATATCCATGGAAATGTGGCAATGCAATATGTCAAGTAATTTGGCGAAATTTACTGATTCCTCCTATGAGAAATAGATAGTTTCAAAAATTTCACTATAATCATTTCACCAATTGTTGAACCGTATTGGATTTATAGAATTGTTTCGCCGAAGACACAATTTACGAGTAATTTTTGTCCAATCGAACTAAAATTTCCAGGGCGATTGGACGCTAGATTTTTGAATGCAACGGGGGGTTTTGAAATCTGCGCGGGGGGAAATAGGCGGTAAAGAAAAGCGCGCAGCTTTTCGGCTATTTTCATACCAAAAAGACATATTTATGAATACCGTGCCATGAACACCAGCGCGATTTTCAATGCGGCCACAATAGATGCACCGCCCAGGAAACCTCGTAGTTATTCAACTACATAAAACGTCATTGGATTGCCAAAAATTTTCTCAGACATTGCCGATAGCATTGTCTATCGCGATGCAGCATGATGAGTTTTTGAAAACTCTTTTACATTTGTTCACCATTAAATTTGCAAATTCGAAAGCGACTTTTTCTGCAGTTGATTGTGTTAACTACGGCGAAAATGGATGAAGAGTTAATCGCTATACAGACTAAGGGAAGAACGGCACCAAAGTACAGTTTGGATGGATCGGCCGATCCCACCACGCTGTGCGAGCTGCAAGCATGCTCAAGCATCGTTATCGCTTTAGCGATAAAAACATGTATTTACGCTTCTAGCGACGGTCGATGTTGGGTCAAGTTGTATACGCGAGACCTGACCAAACACGCTTGCAGATGAATCGGCAGTTGTAAAGAATGATGAAAGCCAAGGCTTTGATAAATTGACTTCCCCGATTTGAAACAATGTTCTCGATTCCAGGGGAAGGGAAACGTAGACAATTATGTGGTATCAAATCCGTGATTAATTCAGCTTCAGCCATCGACAAGAACCGTGATGAAACGCATATCATTGCGTTCATGCAATCGGCAATTGATGCGATGTCGGCCAATGTATGTGTGCTTGATGCAAGCGCAACGATCGTGTGTGTTAATCGTGCCTGGCGCGCCTTCAGTGCCGAGTTCGATGCCTTTCGTCCCAACTATTTTGTGGGCGTCAATTATCTCGACATTTGCGACCAGGTTTCTGGCAAAAATAGCGAAGATGCTGCCGCTATGGCAGCCGGAATCCGCGCCATACTGGCTGACGAAAAAAATACCTTCAAGCTGGAATATCCCTGCCATTCCGCCACCGAACAACGCTGGTTTGAGGCAACCGCTACCAAATTTCACGGCCCGCAACCGTACATCATTCTTGCGCACGAAAACATCACCGCCCAAAAACTGGCGCAGCATTCAATGAGCGCGTCGTTCCTCAAGGTCAAATACCTGGAACACGCTATCAATGAGCATCTGCTCCTGACCATCACCGACCTAAAAGGCCGGATCGTGTATGTGAATGAAAATTTTTGTTCCGTCCTTAAATATTCTCCTGCTGAAATAATCGGCCACAAGCATCGCGTGCTCTACTCGACCGAACATCCCGACGGCAATCTGGTAGCGATGACCAAAGCGATTAGGCGCGGGAATATCTGGCAAGGCGAAATAAAGAACCGGGCGAAAGACGGTTGCCTGCGCTGGCTTGACGCCACCGTGGTTCCATTCCCGGATATGGCCGGCATGTCCTCTCAGTACCTCACTATTTGCACCGACATTACCGAGCGCAAAAGAACGGCGGCCGATCTCTCCACATCCAACAATCAATTGCGCGCATTGGCGCTGCACTTGGAAGACATCCGGGAACACGAGCGCAAACGCATCGCCCGCGAAATCCATGACGAACTGGGTCAACTATTACTGACCTTGAAACTGGACGTGGCATCTTTATACAAGCGCACCATCAAGCGGCATCCACAACTGAACAAACGCGCCGGACTGGTACTCGATGGCATCGACAGCACCGTAAAAAGCCTGAAAACGATCATCAATGATCTGCGTCCGCCGGCGCTCGATTTGGGCCTGCATGCGGCAGTGCATTCGCAGATCCAATCCTTTATGCGGCGCACAGGGATCGTCTGCGAATTAAGCATCAGTGAAGACGATATCGAGCTCGACAACGACCAGACCAATACCCTGTTTCGCTTCCTGCAAGAATCGCTGGTCAATGTGCAACGCCATTCGCAAGCAAGCCTCGTGCATATCTCGGTGCAAAAAGAGGGCGACGCAATTTCGATCATCGTGGCAGACAACGGCACCGGCCTTGCGGTGGGAGACCATCAAAAACGAGGCTCCTTCGGCTTGATGGGCATGCGCGAACGGATTGATGCGCTGGGAGGTCAATTTTCGATTGAAGCGGTACAGAGCGGGGGCGCACGGCTGCGGGCGTCGATACCGATTAGTGCGCCGCAACGTTCAATTAATTTTTCCAGCACCTATTTAAGCGTGATCCGGCCAGATTAGAAGCGCAAGCTGACACAACTAAGGTATCAAGCTGCCACTTACCGCCCCTGGTACCACCACTATTTCCCCAGCCTAACAGCGCTCGCCACAGGCAATGCCATTTCGCTTTTCAGTGAAACCAAATCCTCGTCTTTATTGTCAATGTGGCCTAACTCGGCGCTTTAATTGCGGGAGTGATGACCAAATTTTTAGCCATGCAGGCTAGCGCTATACAGCAGATAGCAGGCACAAGGACGGCAATCGCCATGCGTGTAGGAATATTCCTACGCCGAAGCTCGACATTCCTATTGCACAAAAGGCCATTACCGATATTCACACGATGTTTCTCACTCCATACTTCATTCATGCATCGGGACTACAGAAAATCCGCAGTAAAAGTGCGGTACATCAATACCATCTGTCGCCCGGCAATTTCGTTATGCAGCATTGCAAAGAAAAACGGATTGAAACGTCGGCTCGGCAGCATGTGCTGCAACAGGAAGTTAAACTTAAAACTGTATTTTGATGGGAGATTCATATGATATCCACACAATTGTCTGACAATTACCAAGGTGTGCCACCCTCATCTCTGCAAGCAATCCCCCTTGGCGCAGGCCGGCGCTGCTCCGGGATTTTGTGGTCGAACCTAAAAGAAGTGTGCGATCTGCTGCATATTCCATGCGCAGTGTCCGCTCCCGACAGAGAATTATTATTCCAGCATGTGCAATACAAAACCGGCCAACGTATCCACACCATCGGCCAGGAATTCGACACCTTTTGCATCGTCAATTCCGGCTTCCTGAAAACAGTTTCCATCGACGAATTCGGCAATGAGCAAGTGCTCAGCTTCCCTATGAAGGGCGACATCCTTGGCGTGGACAGTATCCATACCCGCCACTATTCGTCGGAAACCGTAGCGCTGTCGGATTGCAACCTGATCTTGTTTCCCTTCAAGAAATTTTCTGCATTGAGCCATTCCCATGTCGAATTCGAACATGCCATCTACGGCGTGATGAGCCGCGAACTGATGCATAAACAAGCCATGGTGAGTATGCTGGGTGCGCCAAATGCCGAGGCGCGGGTAGCGCGATTTCTGATCTCGTTATCGGAGCGATTTGCCGAGATTGGTTACTCCAAGACAATGTTCTCGCTACGCATGACACGCCAAGAAATCGGCAGTTATCTCGGCCTGTCGCTGGAAACCGTCAGCCGCACCTTGTCGGCATTGAACGATATCGGTCTCATCAGTGTCGATCAACGTGCGATCAAGATCATCGATTACGACATGCTCAAAAGCTTGCGCCGCATACCACCGTCAAGGTCACGTGCAAAACTCAATGTATCCAACAAAACCCAGACCACGGCCAGCTGGCCTCAAGCGGCTAACCCAGCGCTAGTCAATTGAAGGGGTGAAGCAAATGGCATGACGATCTTCCAGTCGTGCACGTCATGACACGCATTGCGGGTCATGACGTTTTTTAGTAAACCCAAACCCAAGGAATGCCCATGTTGTCTGCCACTTATTCACTCGTCGTGCTGTCAACCGAACAGAAAAAAACCTCTACCCTGCTCAGCGAATTGGAAAAGTATGTGCAGCGGCGTGCCGCCCAGAACAGGGAACCGGTCGATCCAGTCGACCTGTCCGAAACGGTCCATGATCTTTCGCGCTTTCACCAATACTGCCAGGCACGCAAGCTAGAGATGGTGGTCATTCCTGCGATACGAAGCGCCAGCCGCATGGCCGATTCCTTACTCGACGAATTGGAATCCCTGAGCGCGCAAAGCGTGGCCATGCTGGCCGAGCTGCAACAGCAATTGCAGCTCGCATTTACCTACGGCAGTGAAAAATTGGCGGAACTGCAAACGGTTATTGAACTGTGCTGCGCGCGCCTGAAACGCCGGCTGGAAATTGAAGAAAATGACTTGTTTGCACTCGCACGTGATTTGCTGCCAATCGAGGCATGGTTTGTGATCGCGACCAAATTTCTGTCGATCGATGCGGAAAATGGTGAAGACCGGGCGCCGCGCCCAATGCTGCTGCGTCGTGCCGCCCTCTAGCATAAGCACCTGCGCCAGAGCATGTTTTAGGGTCAAATTAACTAAATAATACTGGGTGCAGTATTATTTTTAGCGCAATGAATACGCGCGGGATAGCCTATATTATTGCTTATACTCCCCTTATTCAATGCAAATGGCCTAGGGCTGTTGATTGCTTCAACAAAACGTCTACGTGTATAGCAAAAGTGTATGCACCGACCTTGGCGCTGATCGTCGTTGGTGCGCATCAAATGCGATCAGCACCAACTAGAATTTTAGCTTGAACGTTAAGCGCCATACAGATTCATCAGTTATTTCGCAGTATCTTCAGATTAGTGATCGCCATAGCTAATCGCACGAAAGGAGATATGGTGAACAACCGAATAGACAATATTGGGCAATTACGCGGTACGCCAGAATATGAGCGGGCAAGATGTCTGCTGTTGGAAAAAGACGCCCTCCAGGAACGATTGTGCCTAGTCAACAAGATGTTAAGGCAGCTAGATGCGGCTGCCCCCGGCATCACGCATAGTGTGCGAACTGATCTGATACGAGAGCGCATGGCGGCAGAACTTGTGGCATCTAATCTTGCACGCGCCCAATCACATTCGTCAGACGATTAGGAAGTCGCGACATGTATCAGCTAGCAATAGCAGGACGATCGTTTGACCGCTTCATACTGCTGCGACGTATCGTTTATAGGTGTAAAAGGCATCTAGTAAGAAATGGTCACTTTTCTCGGTGCATATAATTGGAATTACAACGGACTTTGACTGAATAGTCCGTCCAAGTGAAACTAAAAATTGAACGTAAGGCCCCAAAATATGCTGCCCGAATCGTTACCCCGCTCCAAAAACTTCCCAGTTGTATGCATCGGTGGTTCGGCCGGTGGACTCGATGCCTTTAGCCGGTTCTTGCAGCACATCCCTTCCGATACCGGTATGGCAATCGTGATCGTCAATCACATGAGGAGTGTGCCAACTCAATTGCATCAAATTTTGCCGCGCTACACGACGATGCCGGTGCATTTGATTACCGAAAACTTAGCCATCCTCCCCAATCAAGTTTTCATCATTCCTGAAAACAGGGATCTGCATATTGATGCGGATAAATTTATCTTAAAACCGCTGTCCAAACCACGCGGTTGGCCAGACGTGATCACGATATTTCTACGCTCTTTAGCACGTCACTGGGATGGCAAACTTATTGCGGTGATCGTATCCGGCATGGATAGCGACGGCGTTGCGGCGCTGGGCGACATCAAACAGATCGGCGGCATCACCATTGCGCAAAGACCGGATACCGCGATCCAATCGGATATGCCCGATAACGCCATTGCCAGCGGCTGTATCGATTTCATACTGACACCGGAACAGATAGGGAAAGAACTGGTACGTCTGTGCGCGATGCCGGACGATGCGCAACAAAGTGCCTGTTTCAACCATGACAAAGCCGTGCTGAAATAGATTGCCTTAGTTAATCAAGCGTCCGACTCCGCCCACCGCATAACCCTGTGCGTAATCGATCCCGATTTCGCGCACGGTCTTCAAAATCTCATCGGTTTCCACAAATTCGGCAACGGTACGCATGCCCATCACATGACCAATGTCATTGATTGCGTTTGCCATCGCACGGTTGACCGCGTTGCTGGCGACATCGTGAATAAAAATGCCGTCGATTTTCAGGTAATCGACCGGTAGAAATTTAAGATAAGCGAACGAGGACAGACCGCTGCCAAAATCGTCGAGCGAGAAACGGCATCCCAGTTTTCGTAAATTACCCATGAATACGGAGGCGCGATCAAGATCGCTGATCACCGCAGTCTCGGTAATCTCAAAGCAGATGCGCGTAGGATCGGTCTCGAACTGGTCGAATTTTTCTCGGATAAAGGCGCCAAGATTGCGATCGTTGAGCGACACGCCGGACAGGTTAATCGATAGCGACGAGCCGATAACATCGCTGCTGCCGTGCCGCTCGGCGTTCTTTTTAATCTCTTGCTGTTCACGCTGTAGCCACTGGCAGACCGATTCAATCACCCAACGATCAATGGCCTGCATGACGTCAAAACGCTCGGCCGCCGGGATGAACGCCCCAGGCAAGATCAATCCGCCGTTACCGTCTCGCATCCGGATCAACACTTCTGCATGGGAAACCGGCGAGCCGCTTACCGGATTACTTGTTGCGCCATCGACCGCATTATTGAGTTTGACGATCGGTTGGGTATGCAGCACAAACAGCCTTTTTTCCAACGCTTCTTGCAGCCGCCCAACCCACAATGTCTGGCCGTGGCGCTTGCTCAGTACGATGTCCGATTCTTCATAAAAGTGGACCCGGTTGCGCCCTTGCTCTTTTGCCGCGTAGCAAGCTTGATCGGCCGCGCTGAGTAACTCGGAAAGAGATTTACTCTCTTCATCGATGACGACCAACCCGATACTGACGCCAATCTCAAAACTGTTTGAATCCCAAAAAAACCGAAAATCCTTGATTGATTGCCGGATTTCTTCAGCACGATATCGACCATGCTCTAACGGGCAATTGAGCAATAACACGCCAAACTCATCGCCGCCCAGTCTTCCAACGATATCGGCATCACGCATATTGGCGTGCAACACTTTAGCCAGCCCTTTTAGCAGGGCATCGCCAGCGGTATGGCCACAGCTGTCATTGACAATTTTAAATTGATCCAGGTCGAGATATAGCAGTGCATGGCTGGTACCCTCGTGTTTGGCACTGCCAAGCGCATGCAACACGCGACTCTCGAATTCACGCCGGTTGATCAAGCCGGTCAAAGGATCATGGGCAGCGTTCCATGACAATTGATGTTGCAAGGCCCTTTCGTGGCTGACGTCGCGAAATACAATCACCGCGCCAAAGACCCGGCCATCTTTAGCAATCAATTGACCGACGGAAGGAATGGCGATACTGCGCCCCAACCGCAGGCATTTGAGCGCGACATTTTCCATCAGCGATCCGGTTGCCTCATTGATCACGCTAAAAATCAGTTCAATCGGCAGGCCAGCGACTACTTCTACGTTAGACCAACCGGTTAACTGTTCGGCGACCCGGTTCAAGGATTGCACGATGCCTTGTTCGTCGGTGGTGATGACGCCATCGCCGATCGAACTGAGGGTCACCTCGGCCAGTTCCTTTTGCTGTGCCAACTGCAGTTGCGCGTGCTTATGCTCTGTAAC
>JAZKIX010000044.1:0-9768 GCA_040384645.1 Pseudomonadota bacterium
TGCTGACATTCACGCATCTCGTCAGCCAGATCATCACAAATATTTAGGTACCTCGTTATGCAGTTCAAGCCAACCGCAAAGTTTTCGGTAGCGGAAATACCGTGCCATCACGTCGTCAAAAACATTGCTCCTGAACGCCAGCCATTTCGCCGGACACATCTAGTTGTACTGAGAATAAAGTTGTTAGCAAATATTGGATTTGCGAAAACTCAACGTGATTGCCGATTAAGTTTTGAGAGATTTTCCCTCTGGATACAATCGCAAAGAGCGAACCTCCCGCTTCGCCTTGACAAGCTTCCCTGCGATTAACTGACCATGCGTTATTAACAAAGTTCAATGCTATGTACCCTGATGTCAAGCAACATTGAGGTAACAAAATTTGCATTGGCATGCCCCTGTGAAAACAAATTTAGGCTATGGAAATTGTCTTAACTGCAAAACATCGCCGTCAATCGAATATAAGAGGTACAAACACCCGTAAAAAAACCATGCGCTTCAGTATCAGCCCCATCGGCTCTTTCATTTCTGCCACCTTCAATCAAGCTAGCTTGCTTGCGACTTATCCAGCTGAAGGAAAAAATGTGCTTTCAATCCAAAAAAGCGAAGATGCCCGATACTGGATTTTGGTCTTCCTGGCAATAGATCCGTCAACTTTTTAAGGTCGCCGGAGCTAAGCAAATTTAACCGATTACCGCGAGAGAATTTACTTTTCCCAAAAAGCTTGAGACTAGTCCGCCACAACGTAACAGGAAGCCAATGAAGTAAGAGTAAAGAGGTGTTGAATTCAATGGGATGCCAACGATTCACGGTTGTAACAAACACCCCTCTTTTTGCAATACGCATTAACTCTCTAAGCAATAGGTATTGGCGCTCGAAACCGACCACATGCTGTATCACTCCATCGCAAAATACCCAATCGAATTGTTCGTCTGAAAAGGGTAAATTACCCAAGCTCGCAGAAGATATGGAACAATTTTTTGGGGAGTCTGCATGATCTAAGTGAAAAATATTTTGCGAAGTGTCGCGGGCAAAAATCGGCTGTGCAATACATTCACGATTATCCCAAAGCAAAGCGTACTTCGCATTCTCAGGGTGCCACTCAGATGCTTTCAAAATACGGAGTACGGAGCCGCTCTGGTCATTTCCTTTAAACCATAAAAACCGCTCGAACAATCGATTCGCGTTCGGTGATTTTCTGTGTTCGCGCAATTCAAAAGTAGGTGGATGGGGCATATTTTGGCTCAATGCATGTTTCAAAATACATCTCCTCAAGAAGGTAATTCGATTTCAAAAACACTTCAGACATCCGAATTTTCCCCATCATTAGCCACAAAAAATATTTACATCAACATCTCGATTCAAGCGATTAACTTTCTTGATGTGGCAAATTCGATGCACTAGAGATTGCCATGAAACATTGAACGAATCCAGCAAGCAATGACGGTCAATCCGTTCTCACTGACATTTGTCAACGTTAGAATGATCTTCATGCCGTTTAATAATCACAGCTTGGGAAGAATAGAAATAGTTGCGTCGTAGCGTATTATTTTTTGCCAGCTTAGCTCATTTGGTAGAGCACATGATTTGTAATCATGAGGTGGGAGGTTCAAATCCTTCAGTTGGCACCAGATTGAAAATCCGAGTTCATTTATGCAATGACCTCGGATTTTTTGTGTGGAAACAATCGCCAATCATATTAAAGACCGTGGTCCGGTTGCGAGCACGGCGCACTGGCACTGCGACACCATGTCAGTGCATGTCTTTCTGTACGACCTCTTTTGCCAGCGACGAGATTACGATACTTCTTGAACTAGACTCCAAGCCCAATGAAATACGTTGCCGTTCAGTACCTATAAATCGCTTGCATCACTAGACGCCGTCAATCAAGTCAACGACAGAAAATTCCCGCCTTGCCGAATTCGAAGTCCACGTTTTTTGTTGCGACAATCTCCTTCCACGGCCTTTCGAAATCAATTCCAACATTGGAAAAAATCCCATTGAGTAAGTCGCTGCAAGGCTGATTGATCAATATCAAAAGGGATACGATTTGGCTGATGTCAAATGAATCATGACATCGCTCCAACTCAAATTGGCCTAGAACGCATCATGTGTTGTGCGTCGACGCTTCGTCTTAATTGCGCTCCAACTGATACCCATTTCCATGAAAATATTGATTGCACACAATTCTTATCAACATCGTGGCGGGGAAGACGTGGTCGCACATGCTGAAGCCAATCTGTTAAAGCATCATGGACATCAGGTAACGATGTATCAGCGCAGCAACGACGAATTAAGAGATACGTCCAAAGTCACCGCTGCAGCCAACAGCATTTGGTCGCAACAAACGGTTCGCGACATTGTGGCGCTGTGCGATTCGTTTCAACCTGATGTAATTCATTGCCACAATACTTTTCCCTTGATATCACCGTCGCTTTATTGGCAGGCGTCACGCGAAAAAATTCCTGTTATCCAGACGTTGCATAACTTTCGATTGTTATGTCCTCAGGCCATGTTATTGCGAGAACAAAAGACTTGCGAACAGTGCGTTGGAAAAATTCCTTGGCGCGCCGTGGCCCACAAGTGTTATCGCGATTCTGCACTTCAATCAACAGTAGCTACAGCAATGCTTGGCGTGCATCGATTAATAGGCAGTTATCGCAATAAAGTCAGCCGCTATATCGTACTGAGTGAGTTCAGCCGGGAAAAATTTATCGCTGGCGGATTGCCCGAAGATCGCATCCAGATCAAGCCCAATTTTGTCCTACCGAACCGTATACCAAAATGGATTGATCGTCGGGGCGGCGTCTTTATCGGCCGACTTTCTGCCGAAAAAGGATTGGATATATTGATCGAGGCGGCGAAATCCTTGCGCGCGGTGCACTCGTTATGTAGCGCTAATCCGCTAATCAAAATTATTGGCGCCGGTCCGTTAGAGACGCCGGTAAAGCAAGTATTTGAAGATGCTTACCTCGGGTTCCGGCCTGCCTCCGAAGTGACGGAATTATTGCATTCGGCTCTATTCCTAATCGCGCCGAGCACTTGTTACGAGACTTTCGGACTAGTTGCTGTCGAAGCTTTTTCTTGCGGGGTTCCAGTAATTGCGAGCCGCCATGGGGGACTGGGTGAGTTGATCAACGATGGCGTTACCGGCTTGCTTTTTACCCCTGGCGATGCAGTCGATCTGGCAAAAAAAATCTCGTGGGCACATACCCATCCCGAGCGAATGCTGGAAATGGGGCGAGCGGCCTATGCTGAGTATCTGGATAAATACACGCCCGAAAAAAATTACCGAATGTTGATTGATATCTACCAGCAGGCAATGCCAACTATTTCTGGAGTAGGTCATGCCGCACAAATCTGAATCGGTTCTTGGCGCCAGAATCAGCGCGCTATCGTGGGATGAAGCGATAGGCCAAATCTTGTCGTGGGGCGCGGCGCACGAGTCGCGCTACGTCAGCTTGTGCAATGTACATTCGGTTGTGACCAGCACGCGTGATCCTGACTTTCAAATGGTAATCAACAATGCGGATATATCGGCGCCCGACGGTGCACCGGTTGCTTGGGCCTTACGGCATCTGGGCTACGCCACACAAGAAAGAATTAACGGACCAGACTTGATGTGGCGCTATCTGGGCAAGGCAGAAGAAATGGGACAGGTCGTTTTTTTTTATGGTAGCACCACGGCTACGTTGAACAAATTGGCTAAAGCTGTCGCCGCCAAATTTCCCAAATTGCAGATCGGTGGCACTCATGCGCCCTCTTTTCAAACTGTGTCTCGTGAACAGGATGAGGCTGAGGTCGCTATCATTAACCGTTCAGGCGCACACGTCGTGTTTATTGGATTGGGTTGCCCCAAACAAGAGAAATGGATGGCAGCCCACTGCGGTCGAATCAGTGCGGTGATGGTCGGCGTGGGAGCCGCTTTCGACTATCATGCCGGCACACTGCGACGTGCGCCAATCTGGTGGCAGCGGCATGGCCTGGAATGGCTCTATCGCCTGTATTCAGAGCCGCGTCGACTATTTAAACGCTATCTTGTCACTAATACTTTATTTATTTTCGGCATCGCCAAACAGTTATTGGTACGCAGAGCGTTCCATCATTAATCATTAGCAAGACGGTGGCGCCAGATGTCACGCCGGTATCCATCGTTCGCTGATTTCCTCAATGATCTGATTGGGTGTCAGACTGATATCGAGCAGCATGCCGATTTCATCCGACTCCAATGGTTCTAAAGTACCAAATTGGCTATCCAATAAAGTACTTGGCATAAACCGGTGCGAACGTGCATTGAGGCGCTCTGCAATTAACTCACGTGAGCCGCCCAAATGAATGAATACCAGCGCCGGGTCAGCGGCACGCAAAACATCGCGATAACGGCGTTTAAGTGCAGAACAAGACACCACCAAACCCTCGCCGGCGGCAACGGCAACGTGTAACCGCTGCTGCAATATCAATAACCATTGTTGGCGGTCGGCATCGTCCAATGGAAAGCCGGCGGCCATTTTAATCACATTGTCACTTGGATGATCATCGTCGCCTTCCGCGTAACACACGCCCATCCGGGCTGCGAGCCGGGAACCGATCTCGCTCTTGCCACAGCCACTGACACCCATTATTACCCAGCGAATGGCCACCTTTTGTGAAAGGTGACTTAGCTGGTCGATGGTCGTGCCATCGTTTGAAAACTCTCTCTGCATATTGTCCGGTCGTTAAATCTCAAATTAATTAAATGGTAGCGCAATCATGAGCGCCAGATTTTATCGCCACATCGTCATTTGTAAAGGACTTTCATCTGGTTTCAAGATGAAAATCGGTTAACAAGTATCTGGAAGAACTAAAGTGCCTCCAAAGTCACCTAATAATCAAATCCATGCTGCATTGCAAAAAATTAAGTTTTCAAGTATGGAATCCCGGATTAGAATGTCGATTGCTGCATTGCATCAATGCAATTTGCTTTTGTACTACCTTCAATTTGTAGCGTCTCATTGATTAAATCGCCCATTCAACCCGATTATTTATTTACCAGGAGAGATTCATGCCTTCGATTCCGGAACAAATTTCCGCTGCAGCCCAAACTCAATTGGCGACGCAACTCGCTGTCATTAATGCGCTCTCCAATACAGCATTTGGCGGTTTTGAAAAAATTATCGCGCTCAATTTTAATGTGGTGAAACAATCTCTCGAAAATTCCGCAGAAGCGACCCGAAAATTACTTAGCGCCAACGGACCACAAGATTTTCTCTCAATTTCCACAGCGCAAACCCAGCCGCAACTTGACAAGATTTTGTCATATAACCGCCAATTAGTTACTATTTCAGACGACACTCGCAGCCAGTTTTTGCAGGCAGTTAGCGGCACCAGCGGCAAAACGAACCCAACTGCAAGCCAAACACAAGCGCCAGTGGCAGTAGCGCCAGTCGCGAACAAAACAAGCGAGCCGGCCAAAGCGCCTGCCGCTGCCCAAGTGGCTCGACCTACGTCAATCGAAACTGTGTCAGCTGGCGGCAATACGCAATTACCTTTGCTGGCCGAAGCGGAAAACAAGACCGTTAAACTGGCCACAGTGCCAGCCGTGGCCTCAAAAGCGGCGACCACGCCTGCTATTGCTAAACCTGCCGCCCTGCCCCCGGCTGTGGTAAAAGCGACGGCGACTCCTGCAATACTGCAAGCGCCCACTGCCGCGCCAGTCCAGGCGCCAAAAGCTACAATCAAGCCCCTTGCACCAGCTGCCGCGAAATCGGTACAAAAGCCATTGGCAGTGACACCTGAACCCAAGCAAGCCGCACCCGAGAAAAAAGCAATAACCAGGCCCGATCTTGCTGAAAAAGCGTCGCAGAAACCGTCCTTCCCCGCCTCTCCAGTAAAACAAGCTGGTAAGCCTGCCGATAAAACCAGCGCAGTGGCAACTGCAACTGCTTTCACTTCAGCCAAAAAACCTGTTCGCAAGTAGTTTTCAACGTCAGTACTGCTCCGTAAGCGAATCGGCAGTTCTCTGTGCCGGGTCATCTACCGGCTACGATTTCATGACAAGCAACAGCTTATATATCATTTTTTAAGGGGGTATATGCCAAAAACTATGCTTAGCCGCTCGTTTTTACTTGCATAAATTTAATACATACCCCAGTATATTTTTCACTCCTAGGCATTCTACGAGCTGCGCTAGCTGGCCATGGCGCGCACGTTTCTTGTGCATTCACATTTAGCGGTTCCGTATCATCAGCCGTTCAGGGAGGCATTTTCCTTGCCGCAGTATTTGCTCAAATTGCGCGGCGGGTACAGGACGGCTGAAAAAGTAGCCTTGAATTTCATCGCAATAATGCTGGCAAAGGTAAGTGAGTTGGGCTTCGGTCTCGACCCCTTCCGCGATAACTTGCAACTTCAAGCTATGCGCCAGAGAAATGATCAAGACTGCAATCGCCGCATCGTCTGGATCGACCGTGATGTCACGCACAAAGGACTGGTCGATCTTGAGCACGTCAATTGGGAAGCGCTTGAGATATGACAGGCTAGAGTAACCGGTGCCGAAATCATCAATCGACAACTGGACACCGAGTGCCTTGAGTTCGCGCAGCACGCCGATAGCGCGTTCGACATCGGTCATGACCAGGCTCTCGGTCAATTCGATTTCAAGAAAACGCGGCTCCAATCCAGTATCTGCCAGTGCAGCCGCAATCGACTGCACCAAATCTACTTGAGCAAACTGGCGCGCCGACAGATTGACTGCCATCCGTAAAAATCCAAGACCCGCCTGTTGCCAAGCCTTATTTTGGGCGCAGGCGGTACGCAACACCCATGCGCCAATGGGTAAAATCAGACCGGTTTCTTCCGCCAGTCCTATAAAGCGGCTCGGCGGCACCATGCCCAATTGGGGATGCTGCCAGCGGATCAACGCTTCCATACCGACAATGCGGCCGCTGCGCAAATCGACTTGCGGCTGGAAATGCAAGACAAATTCATCATGTCCCAACGCATGCCGCAAATCGCCCTCGATCCGTAACCGTTCCAAGGCGCGCTCATTCATCGCGTGGGTATAAAACTGGAAATTATTGCGGCCGATTTCCTTGGCTCGATACATCGCAATATCGGCATGTTTCATTAAAGTTTCCGGCGTATCGCCATCGGCGGGATAAGTGGCGACGCCAGCGCTACAGGTCAAGAAAAACTCATGCTCCAGGATTGTCATCGGCTGCATCACGACATCCAGAATGCGCTGCACCACGCTGGTTGTCAGACTTTCTTCCGAACGCTCGGCCAATAGCAAGACAAACTCATCACCACCCAGACGCGCCACGGTATCGGTCTCGCGCACCACCGACAGCAAGCGCTCTGCCACCAAATTGAGCAGCATGTCGCCAGCTTTGTCGCCTAGTGTGTCGTTGACATATTTGAAGCGGTCGAGATCGACGAAAATCACCCATACCGGGCGCTGGGTGCGTGCCGCGTAACCGATGGCTTGGCTCAATCGGTCACGCAACAGATTACGATTGGCCAAGCCGGTCAGGATGTCGCGGTTGGCCTGGAATTCAAGCTCTTCCTGATAACGCTTGGTGGCAGTTACATCGTATTGTGCTACCACGAAATGACTCACCTGCCCGGCCTCATTCCTCACCGGCGCCACGTAGAGTTCGCACCATAATTCGGCGCCATCCTTGCGCTTGATCAACAAAGAGCCATTGCCGGCGCGCTGCTCGCGGATAGCTGCCCGTATTTCCTTGAAGCCAGGTAAATCGACTTCATTGCCCATCAGGAAATAACTGCTATGGCCGATGATTTCGGACTCTTCGTAACCGTTGATGCGGGTAAATGCCGGATTCACATATTCAATAGGATATCCCTGTTCCGTGGCGTTGCAGATAATGATGGCATTGGCGCTCGCTTCAATCGCCCGGTGTCGCAATTGCAAGGCATTTTCGGCACGGGTACGGGCAACTATATCGTCGTTCAACCGTTGATTGATCAGCTGCAATTCAGTAGTGCGTTGATCTACCAGTTGCTCGACAATACGGGTGCGGAAGGCGGTACGGTGCAGATAAAGCGCCAGCAAAATACTAAACAGGCTGCCGGCCAGCAGCGCCGTCAAGGACCCGCTATGACTACTCGCCAGCCAAGTTGGATTTAAAGTCACCACCATATGCCAGGGCTTGTCGGCGACATTGAAAGATTCGACGCTATCGGCAATCCGGGGGTCGAATAACCCACTGGACTTGGGCTGGCTGTCAAGCCGATCGCTTTCACTTGCATGTTCAAAAACCGGATCGCCACGGTCTGGAAAAGCACCGGCGTATACGCTGATGCCGATGCCGGGGTCGCTCAACAGGCCGGCCGTAGTTAGCGCTTTTTCAATCAAGTCGGTGACCCTGAACACCGCCGCAGTATCACCGATTGCGGCTTGGCGGCGGGCCTCTACATCTGCCAGGGATACGCCATGACGGTAGACCGGCATCAAGACCAGAAAACCTTTTTTTGACCCAGTCCCTTGTGCCAGTTGCAGCGTGCCGGTCGAAGATGGCAATCCGCTATCGATGGCGCGGCGCGTCACTTCTGCCAGCCGTGGATTGGGCGAAACATCGAGCCCCAGAGCCGCTTCATTACCTGCCATTGGCTCGATGTAATCGACAATATCGTATTGCGTTTTGGGCTGGGCCGGAACCAGTTTCCCGTCCTTCATTTCATTGACCTGGAACTGCGGAAACTGGGTGCGCATCTCTGCTTCATATGCCGGCAACTCGGTGTTGCTAACAATACGATGGAAATTGAATGCCTGGATATAGGGATGACGCGCCAGCAAGGGTTCTGTGAAGGCGTGAAACTGGCTACGGCTGACTGGCTCGACCGTGACAAACAACTGGTTGACGGCCTGCATCGCACGCACTGCATCGGTCAAGGCCGCCTTGACTGCCTTTGTCCTGATATCGGCGCGCTGCCGATAAGTGTTGATAATGCCCTCTTGCTCAATCCGAAGAATCGCTGTAAATACCGCCATCGTTGCCAGCAAGCCAAGCACCAGGCCCAGCAGCGCAGCAATTGAAATGAAATACGGACCGCGACGTCGCAACAAATCAATGCTCCTGGGAAATTTCTAAATATGGAATATTACTGACGAACATCACATACGTGTAACGCACTTTCTATTTCTTAAGTCACTTTCTTTGCCACTTTTTCAATAATATCAGGCAATTTTTAGTGTAACCGATACAAAATTGCATAAAACCGAAGCACCATTGTCTGCGCGCGTGATTTAGCACAGTAACATCGGGCAGGCTGCAACACTGCAATTACTTTTGCCATTTAGTGAAATTATAAAACAGGGGAGTATGGTGATAAACACCCCCTTACCCGCACGTATATAGCGGCATAAAATAAATACTGCCGTGAGTATTATTGTTGTTAGAACGACGCTAAAGTCAGTTCAACTCTGCGATCAAGGCGACGATTTCATCGCCGTAGGCTGCCAGTTTCTTTTCACCGACTCCGGACACGCCGCGCAAGTCAGCCAGCGAAGCCGGTTGCGCCTTGGCGATCTCACGCATGGTGGCATCCTGGAAAATTACATACGCGGGGACATTGTGCTTGCGTGCGGTTTCGACCCGCCACCAGCGCAGCTTGTCGAAAATAACTTGTTCCATCGCCGACAGGTCGGACTCGACATAGCCTTTCGGCTTGGCGCTTGCACGTTTTTGCTTAACCGGTTGTTCATACTGGCGCAGCTGGACTTTTTGTTCGCCGCGCAAGACTGGTCGCGACAATTCCGTCAGTTTCAATGCG
>JAZKIX010000044.1:9778-14175 GCA_040384645.1 Pseudomonadota bacterium
CATAATCGACCGCGACCAAACCGAGCGCAATCGACTGGCGCAAAATGGCGCGCCATTCTTGCTCGCTGCGGTCGGCGCCGCAGCCGAAAGTTGTCAGCTGGTTGTGCCGCCATTGCTGTATGCGCTCGGTCTCGATGCCGCGTAACACATCGATCACATGACCACCAGCAAAACGCTGGTCGACCCGATAAATCGCGGACAACATTTTTTGCACCGCGATCGAAGCGTCGAACGATACCGGCGGACTCATGCAAGTATCGCAATTGCCGCAGGGCTTTGAACTTTGTCCGAAATAATCGAGCAAGCGAACCCGCCGGCAGGTCAGTGTTTCGCACAGACCAAGCATGGCATCGAGCTTGACACCTAGCACGCGCTTGAAGGTTTCGTCGGCTTCCGATTCATCGATCATGCGGCGTTGCTGCACCACATCTTGCAAGCCATAAGCCATCCAGGCATTGGCCGCTGCGCCATCGCGACCAGCGCGGCCGGTTTCCTGATAATAACCTTCAATGCTCTTGGGCAAATCCAGATGCGCCACGAAGCGCACATCCGGTTTGTCGATACCCATGCCAAAGGCAATTGTGGCCACCATGACGATGCTGTCATCGCGTAAAAAACGGGCTTGATTGGCACTGCGCAATTTGTAATCCATGCCGGCGTGATACGGCAGCGCCTTAATGCCATGCTCATTGAGAAATTCTGCAGTTTCTTCCACCTTCTTGCGCGACAGGCAATACACAATGCCTGCATCGCCGCCATGCTCGCCATTGATGAAATCGAGCAATTGCTTGCGGCCATTGGCCTTTTCCACAATTTGATAACGGATATTCGGACGGTCGAAGGACGAGACGAAATGGCGTGCATCGTCCAGTTGCAGGCGCAAGGCAATTTCAGTGCGGGTTTGCTGGTCGGCGGTAGCGGTCAACGCAATCCGTGGCACCGATGGGAATCGCTCATGCAAGACCGATAGCTTGATGTATTCCGGCCGGAAATCATGACCCCACTGCGATACGCAATGCGCCTCGTCGATGGCAAACAAGGCGATTCTGGAAGCTTGCAACAAGTCGAGGCAACGCGGCGTCATCAAGCGCTCCGGCGCTACGTAGACCAGGTCCAGCTCACCATTGCGCACCTGGCGTTCGATCCGGTTGGCCTCGTCGAAAGTCTGGGTCGAATTTAAAAAAGCAGCCCGCACCCCAACCTCGGCCAGCGCATCAACTTGATCTTGCATCAGGGCGATCAGGGGCGAGACCACAACACCGACGCCATCGCGTACCAAGGCTGGAATTTGATAACACAGCGACTTGCCGCCGCCGGTCGGCATCAACACCAGTGCATCGCCGCCATTGATGACATGGTTGACGATCTCGCCTTGCTGGCCGCGAAATGCGGGATAACCGAACACGGTTTCCAGCTGCTGCAATGCGCGATCATTGGTTGCTGGCTGCGGCATGATTCGATCCGGCATCACTATCTCATTGCCTAAGTCTTGATTGCCAAATTCTTCAATGGCCAATTTTTTTACTCAATTTCATCAATCCGCCCACACAATCCAGCCGTAATAATTCGTTGCCAATACCAGCAAGCCGAACACTATCCGATACCACGCAAATGCCGAAAAATCGTGTGAGCTGATATAGCGCAGCAACCAGCGCACACAAATGAAGGCAGACACAAATGCTGCAACAGTACCGATCCCGAACAGAGGGAAATCTGACGCTGCCATCAAAGCGCGCTCTTTATAAAAAGAATACGCGGTGGCGCTCAGCAGCGTTGGAATCGCCAGAAAAAAAGAAAACTCGGTTGCTGCCTTCCGCGACAAACCAAACAACATACCGCCAATAATTGTCGCACCCGAACGGCTGGTGCCGGGAATCAAAGCAAAGACTTGGGCGCAGCCGACTTTAAATGCATCGAGCGTACTCATGTCGTCAGCAGAATCGATTCGACTGACAACTGGATTGTTCTTATGATTACGCTCAACCCACAAAATCACCAAGCCGCCAACGATGAAAGCCATGGCTACTGGTACCGGCGCAAACAGGAACTGCTTGATTTTATTGGCAAACAAAAACCCGAGTACAGCAGCAGGCAGAAACGCGACGATTAGATTAAGTACAAATTTTTGCGCCTTCGGCTCGCCGAACATACCAGCGGCAACGGTCGCGATCTTGACACGGTATTCCCAGCACACCGCGAAAATGGCGCCGGCCTGAATGACGATTTCAAACACTTTTCTTTTTTCCTCAGTGAAAACGTCACTGCTGAAATTGAGAAGGCTACCGGCCAGAATCAGGTGACCGGTGGAGGAAATAGGTAGAAATTCGGTGAAGCCCTCGACCAGACCCATGAGGAGCGCTTTGAAGGCAAGAATGATGTCCATAGTGATGGCGTGCGAAAACGAATCGAAGGGAATGAGCGCTGAAACTGGCTACAGCACGAATGCAAATGTTTGCAATTGCCTAGCCGCTAAATTGCAGGGTCGAAGGTTACCATGCCGGCCCCGATTGCAGTGACCGCATACAGCGATGTTTGACGAACCCCCTAATGCTGCACTCTTGGGCGAGTACATTTGTCGTGCAGTGTGATCTCGCTAACATACTTTTATGTAAATAGTTGTCATTCTACGATTTTTAAACTGGAGGAAATAATGACAAACATCGAACGGAATTTTTCAGGCCTCGCCACTGACACGACAGCATCGGGCGTATCCTGGGCCGCGATATTGGGCGGCGCCGCGGCCGCGGCCGCACTCTCGCTGATCTTGCTGATCTTGGGCGCAGGCTTGGGATTTTCAGCGATTTCGCCTTGGTCCCATACCGGCGTGAGTGCCACCGCTATTGGCATATCGTCCATCATCTGGCTTGCTTTTACCCAACTTGCCGCCTCCGGCATAGGTGGTTATCTGGCTGGACGGCTGCGGATCAAATGGGCTACGGTCCATACCGACGAAGTGTACTTCCGCGATACCGCCCATGGCTTTCTGGCGTGGGCCGTTGCGACCCTTGCTACAGTGGCATTGGTCGGCTCGGTCATTGGTAACGTAGTTTCGACCGGGGTTACTGCCGGTGCGGCGGTTGCTACCAGTGCAATCGGAGCAGCTGGTGCGACCGGTATTGCCGCAGCAAGTCAAACTGGCAACGGCAACCGTGGCAATAGCGCCAATGATGGCGTAATGGCATATATGACAGATTCCTTGTTCCGCGCGGATCCGGCTGCCAGCGATAGTGGTGGCAACGGCGACGGCGCGCTACGACTAGAAACGGGACGCATTTTTGCGCATGCAATCCGGGCTAAAACCTTGTCGCAGGAAGATCGTCAATATGTGGCGCAATTGGTGGCTAAACGTACCGGCTTGACGCCAGCCGATGCCGAAAAGCGCGTAACTGATCTGTTCAATAAAACACAAACCGCCATTAACGAAGCGGAGCAAAGCGCAAAACAAGCGGCCGATACCGCACGCAAGGCAGCAAGTTATTCGGCGCTATGGATGTTCCTCGCACTATTGCTAGGCGCCTTCGTCGCCAGCGTGGCTGCAACCTTCGGCGGACGGCAACGCGATCGGGTGATCCATCTCGGCAGCGCCACCGCTTAAACGCACTAAACGCGCGCTGCACAAATCAACTAAATCAAGTACTTACTAATTTTTAATTCAAGGAGATTCATCATGCGTTCAGTCTTATTGTGGTTGCTAGGCATACCCATTCCAATTATTATTTTGATTGCGTTATTTACCAATTAAACAAGGCGCAATAAAAAAGCCGCGCTGCACGAGCGCGGCTTTTTCTATTCCAACCCCATTGTGACAACCGCCATTCAACATTTGCCTGATCAGCTGCCTTAGCCAATATTGACCGGCACAAAGATCTTGGCATCGCCACGCTGGATCAATAAGGCTAGTTGCTTTCCTTGCTTGGCAACGATACTTTGCAATTGCTCGACACTTTTCAAGGGGACGCCGTTGACCGATACGATGATGTCACCGGGCTGGATACCCGCCCGCGCGCCCCGCCCTGCCGATTGCTCCACTACCAGGCCAGAGGCAAGGTTGACCGCATTCCTTTCGTCGGGTGTCAAAGGACGCACCGCGATTCCCAACTTGGCCGCGGACGCACGATCGATGCCGGCATCGTCCGCCATCGCTAACTCTTTCGCTTCGTTTAAGGTCGTCGAAAGCGTCTTTTTCTCACCTGCTCGCCATACTTCTAGCGTAACTTTGTCGCCCGGCTTGCTCATCCCCACCTGGGACGGCAAATCACTGGAGCGTTCGATGGCATGAAACCTCGCGGTGCCTGGGGATTTTCCCTGGTGGTCGCAGCTCCAATCATCGGCCACATTTGGTCCTATCTCGTCTGGATGCGGGACAGCGATGAATTCGTGCGACTCCTCGCGGCCAA